>DATJBS010000029.1:0-61945 GCA_035515235.1 Chitinophagales bacterium | reverse complement strand
CTTTCTTCTTTGCTAAGCCCAGAAGAATTCGTCAAACAGTTGAAGATGCTACGTCTTTTTCACATTGTGGGTGCCCGCCTGCAAAATCTAGGCGCATGGGAGTCGGACGACTATTGATTTAGATATCAATCAAAATACTTTTCAAGCCTAGATCAATGTCGGAAATTCTTCACTTCGACACTTCAACGAGCTCAATGATCGATTTGCTCAATGTCGTTAAGTTAATCACAGTTGTCATCCTGAAAGTAACGTTAGTGGATTGAAGGATCTATTTGTTACAATGCTTTTGATACTTCGAGAGCAGTTCGACATTTCGACAGGCTCAATGACCTCAAGCTCCCTATACACTTCAATATCAGAGATTCTTCACTTCGACACTTCGACATGCTCAATGACCGCTTTACTCAGTGACCACCTTCGTCAGAATGACAAAAGCGTAACTTAAAATTGAACCATTAAGATTTTAAGAAATTTAAGAGTAGTAAAATGTCATCCTACTTCGACTTCGCTCAGCATAAATGAAAGAGTATAAAACCTTTATGTTTTAAATTATTATAAATACTTTTCTTTATTCTCATACTTTTTTTAGTAAAAAGTATGCATATTTCGACAAGCTCAACATCCAAAATCGCGCTGGATTTCTCGGCGACCCACTTTCTGTTTAAAGACTACATCTTCAAAACTCCTCTTTCTTCTTTGCTAAGCCCAGAAGAATTCGTCAAACAGTTGAAGATGCTACGTCTTTTTCACATTGTGGGTGCCCGCCTGCAAAATCTAGGCGCATGGGAGTCGGACGACTATTGATTTAGATATCAATCAAAATAATTTTCAAACCTAGTCAATGTCGGAAATTCTTCACTTCGATACTTAGTAGCTTCATTTTAATAGATTTTATACTATTTTCTGTTTTGCCTATTTTTTAAATAAAATGTTGACAGTGTTTTTTGTTTTTAGGTAATAAATGCCGGAATTTAGCTTAGATATATCCATTCTTATTCCACCCTCAAAATATTTAATGATTTGAGTAGCAGAAGTTACATTCTGCCCAAGCTTATTGTAAATATTAAAACTTTCTAGTTCATATTTTTCTCCTTCAATGGTTATTTGTTGATCAGTAGGATTGGGGTATATTTTAACAGTGGAGTTTTTTGTGGAGCTAATATTTAAGTTTTGTATTTTAGAGTATTGAAAATTTCCATCAAAATCTGTCTGTTTCAACCGATAATATGATGAACCATAAAGAGGGTTTTTATCTGTTGCAGTATAATTCAAAACAGTAGAAGAGTTGCCAGCGCCATCAATTACAGCTATTTCATTCCAATGATTTCCGTTATTAGAGCGTTCTATTGTGAAAAAGTCATTGTTCATCTCTGATGCAGTTTGCCAATCTAATTTTACATATTTATTGCCAATAGAAGTGACATTAAAGTTTAATAACTCAATTGGTAATGCAGTCTGAGAGAGAATTATAGTTTGAAACAAATCATTATATCCTGTTGATGCATTCCAAACGTTTGAATTAGCCAATTGAATACTATAATCAGAATTGTTTTGAAGATTGAGATTTTTATCTGGTATCCAAAGGTATAGTTTGAAAGTTCCAGTTAAGCCAAGATTAAAATTCTGACTTATTGAAACGGTGTCTTCCCAAGTTCTAATGTCAGTGTTCAATAAGGAGGTTGTGACGGTATTTGTTGTTGTATCTTTTAGGACTAAATAGACATCATGGTGCTTGATCATTCTAGCAAATCCAGTATTTCTTATTGTCAGATTTAGTTCAAATTCAGAATTATTGACAGTAAGGTTGGATGACAGCAAACTGAGCCTATATCCTAATCTTTTTAGAATCTCTTCGTAATGATTGGTGCTAATTAAATTATTCCAAAAGGGAGTATAATAATCTCTGTTTATAGTAGTCCAATTGGTTGCCTCCATCTCTGTAATAGCATTTGCACCTGTTGTTCTAAAACCAGTATTACAGCTGTTTAATCCATTTGTTTCACCTGTCATCGGTAAATACTTTGTTTCATTAGCAATGTAATTGTAATCAGAATTACCTGCAGGGTTTTGGCATTTACTTGAAACTGAATAAGTACCTTGATCTCCCCAATTGTTTAAGAAAGCATCATTATAAAAACCGACACGAGCATTCGCTGTATTTTGATAGGCTGTAAGTTCTGTAAGCGGATGACTTCCGTACATGTTTTCTTTTATTTCTGCATATCTAACTTGCAATGGAATATTTGCGGGGGTAGCATCAAGCATAGCATCTACAATTTCTTTTCTATTATTCCACTGATTTGTAGAGATATTTCCTTCGGTTCCAAATTCTGTAGAGTTAGTATAATACCACTCTCCCCAAGTACCAATAAAACCTGCTTGATGAGATAGTATAATGTCTTTATGTTGATCTAAAATTGGTGAGATTTGGTCAATATGTGTAAGAATTTGTGATTTTGTAGCTTGTTGGGCTCCTGTACCTTGATTATTGGAATAAGAAAATCTGATGATTGTTTTTAATCCAGCTGTTCTAATGTTGTTAAAATCCTCTTGAATGTTATTGATGTAGATAGAATTGATATTAGAATCTAAAAATGCATTCAACAGAAAATATCTAAAAACTACTGTCACTTTATCACTACTATTCTTCCAACCTTCGAGTGTAGCAACGGACAAATTGTTTGCTCCTAGAGTTGTTGCATAATTGTTAGACGTTATTGAATATTTTTGTAATCCTCTTTCTGGATTAGCAATGATATCTTGTGAAACTGTATAGTTGACCGTTTGTCCTATTGAAAGAGAATGCCATAGCAGGACAATTAGCAATTTGATTGTTTTATTTTTCATATAGTAAAGTCCTGAAAATATGGTCTTAGATTAGATGATGCCTTGTACCTTTTTAAGTAAAATATATAGTGAATTGAAGCCTAAAAGTTAATTCATTTACTACTTGAATGTTGCATAATTTTCGAGTATGTAATCTTTAATATTTCAAATTGTATTTAAAATGATATTGGACTATTGATTAAAAATAGAAGATTATTTATCCAATACTAATCGAAAACCACAATTGCTAATATGATGATCACGAATATCGCGATTACGCGCTCGAGATTGGCAACGTTGTTCTCCACTTCTCCATGAACCGCCCCTTGATGAGCGAAACTTTGTTTTTTTGGATTGTAGAGGTGATTTACTTGGACTAAGCTTGTAAAATTTCTTTAGATACCAATCACTACAAATTTCCCATACATTTCCACTCATATCGTAAAGTCCCAATTCGTTAGGCTTTTTCAAACCGACCGGATGAGTTTTTAGTCCACTATTTGCAACATTCCATGCTACTTCATCTAAATTATTACTTCCAGAGTATTTGAAATTTTGGCTTTTAACTCCTCCGATTGCTGCATATTCCCATTCTGCTTCTGTAGGCAAACGATATTTTTTTCCAGTGAGCTGATTGAGTTTACTGATGAAATAATCGACATGAGTAGGCTTTACATTATATACAGGACAATTCGGACAATCACTTTCACTCAAAGTATCGCCTCCCATCACAGCTCTCCACATGGTTTGAGTCAATTCGTATTTGCCAATATAAAAATCAGATAGTTCTACAGAATGTACAGGTTTTGCATTCGGTTTTCCATCATGGCTTCCCATTTGAAAAGTACTTCCTTCCACTAAAACCATAGTTGAGTCTATTGCTTCAAATGAAATTTGTGCAGAAGCATAATTATTGAATAAAATCAGCAAGAAAATAGTAATAAAAGATTTCATTCTTTAAAACTAAGAAATTGGACGAAATAATTGACCAATATTAAATCTTATACTAAAAAACCAAAAGGGAAGCATTACACTTCCCTTCATCATTATTCCATAAGATTTGGCATTCAAATGGTGATTGTTTAATTGATTTTAAATCGTATTCCTGCAAATCCACGGATACCTTGGTTAGGAGCATATACGTAGTTTGGATCAAACGTCAATCCGTAAGGATTATTTGCTGTTGGGATTGCTTGTCCATTTGCATCAAAATCTACTTCTTTGTCGAAAGGATCATTTGCTCTAGAAAGAATGAACGGATTACCTTTATTGGGTGTCCAATTCAATAAGTTTTTGATACCTGCATAAAATTCAAAATTTTTCAAGCCATCATAAGTGAATTGTATATTTTGAATACTCCACCACGGAGACATCGCTTTCCTTGGATCTAAGTCATTTAATAAAGGTAAACGCATTGGACTAAATAGGTTTCCAGTATAGTCTATAGCTAGATCCCATTTATTAATTCGATAGGAAATTGCCCAAGTTCCCATGAATTTTTCTGTCAATATCTCTTGAGTGGTTTCACCAGCTTGAGTAATCGTGTTGGCCATCAATGTTCCACCCAAAATAAATTTTAATCCGTTGGTAAAGTTCAAATCTGTATTCAATGTAATCCCTTTGCTTACTGCGTGACCGTCTAGATTATCATAGATGATTTGAGTCGTATTAGTTTCATAATCAGGTACTATACGATTCGTGAAATAAGTGTAAAATCCAGTTAAATCCATTCCAATAAAAGCTCCAGATTTTAAATAGAACTTTCTGATATAGTTCAGATTGACGTTATAAGATTGCTCAGGTTTTAAATCGCTTAAAATCTTAATATCTCTTGCTCCAGTCAGCGCTGCGTGTTCTTCTGTAAATAGATTCACAACACGGAAACCTGTTCCAGCATTTAATCTTACGATATTATTGTCGTTGATACTCCATTTATAAGCAATTCTTGGCGTCACAATACTTCCGTGATAATTATTGTAATCATATCTTATCCCTAAAAGCATCTTGTGTTTTTTGGAGAAAGTAATTTCGTCTTGTACAAAAATTCCTGGCAGCCATGTTTTTTCTGGTTCATTCTCTAATTCTGCATTAGATGTTGCAGGAGTATTGTCATCATAATAAGTGAATCTTAATGCAATACCAGAAAGGAAATCATGTCTTTTGATGGTTTTGTCCCAAGTTAACTGTGAGAATGCAATTTTTTGATTGGCTATATAAGAAGTGGTGCCGTATCTACTGTCTTGATCATGATTGATAAATGAGAAATTAAGAAAGAGTTTTTGACGAGTAGGTAATTGGTAGAGACCCAAAAGTTCTTGTCTTTGAGTATAAATACTCTCTCCATATACCTCATCTCCACCACGATAAGATTTATTCCAATTCATCTCACCACCCCAACGATTTTCATACATGTATCTTCCAGAAATACTGAATACTCTATTGTCTTTACGATCGAAATTCCATTTTTGGAAGATGGAAAATCTGTTTTGTAAAGTGACATCCGTAAAATTATCTCCGTTTTTATCTACTTTATTATTAAAAATAAAATAGTTTATTCCAGTCAAAGCACTTGCTTTTTTACCTGCTTTAAATCTAAATCCTAGATCTACATTCGCTTCTGCCCAAGATGTCGCAAAAATATCTGCTGTGAATTCCGGAGCATTTTGAGGGTTTTTAGTAATAATATTGATCAATCCACCTACAGCTTCACTACCATATAAAGAAGATGCGGGACCTTTTACGATTTCTATACGTTCTACCAAGGAGTTAGGAATTCCAGACAGTCCATATACTGATCCTAATGAACTGACCATCGGCATTCCGTCAATTAAAACCATGGTGTATGGACCTTCTAATCCATTGATATGAATATCTCCAGTACTGCAAATATTACAGTTGAGCTGAGGACGAACACCGTTGACATTTTGAAGTGCATCAAAAATATTTGGTGTAGGATTCTTTTTGAAAAAAGCAGGAGTGAAGACTTCTACAGGTACAGAACTTTCTATTCTTTTCACCGGTTTCATCGTTCCAGATACGACTACTGCATCTAATTCAATCGACTTGTCCAAAGAATTTAAATCAATATTTAATTTCAATTCTTGGTTAGAGGAAAGAGTTATCTCTTTTGAGTAATCACTATAATTCAGATGATTTGCAATAAGTTTATATTTCCCTTCAGGAATTTTATTGATGGTATAATTTCCCAAACTATCTGTTGCAGTACCGTAAGATGTTCCTTGTAAATAAACGTTTACAAATTCTTCTGGTTTTCCTGCGTTTGTAATTTTTCCTTTGATAGAGGATTGTGCTGCAATTGTCGTCATTAAACAGAAGCCGAACAAGAATAAAGGATAGCGTAAATATTGTTTCATTAGTGTAATTAGTTAGATAATAGTGCAAACCTATAAAAGTTAGATTAGTCTAACAAATATTGTTTAGGTATTTTTCTACTTAATTTTAATCTAAAGAATTCCTCGAGGCTTGCCTCGGGGTAAATAGGGTGGAGTTCTTGAAACAGATAGTTCACATAATATTTTGAAAAAATGTAGTTTTGATAAATGGAAGAGGATAGTCATATTTTTAAACGGCACAATAAGACATTATTATTGTATCATTTAGTTTTTCCGATAAAATATAGACGTAAAGTCTTGACTTCAGAATCTGGGTCAACATTGATATCAATTTGCAAAGAAATTTCCAATAGATACGAAATAGTGTTTGTAGAGATAGGTTATGAATCAGATCATGTTCATTTTTTAGTTCAAAGCGTTCCCTCTTTGTGCTTGAGTCAAATAGTTAGAACAATAAAAAGTATAACCGGTCGCGAATTATTTCGTTTGCATCCTGAGATTAAGCAGTTCTTATGGGGAGGAAGTCTTTGGACAAGTGGCTACTATGCAAATACAGTAAGTCAATATGGCAATAAAGATGTAATACAAAAGTATATTGAAAATCAAGGAAAGGAGAAAGTCTATGAAAAAGTATACGAAGAGCAACTCCGGCTGTTCGACTAATACCTCGAGGCTTGCCTCGGGGTTGGTTTATTTAAAACTTAAAAACGTTAATCTTGTTTTGCAATCAACAAATTCTTAATCTTCTCGTAACATTAAATTCGGAGGATTTCAATTCTCTACTTCTTATTTTCTTTTAGGTTGATTCGTCCACCAATATAAAGCTGGTAAAATAAGTGGAGCAAATAATAAAGTACTTACTAAGCCACCAATGATCACTGTGGCTAATGGTCTTTGAACATCTGAACCGATTCCGCTTGAAATAGCTGCAGGCACAAGCCCAAAAATAGCCAATATTAAAATTGATAATACTGAACGCAATTGTTCTTTAGATGTATTAGTAATAAGTGCTGCTGAGATAGGAGCACTCATAGATGCTCTATTCAATGAAGAAACAATTAAGACGCCTGCCATCACGGAAATACCGAAGATAGATACAAATCCAACACCTGCTGAAACATTGAAATAATATCCTCTTAAAAGCAAGGCAATAATTCCACCGGCAAGCGCAAATAATACACAACTGATTGTAATGAAAGTATGTTTTAAGTTTTTGAACAGCATGAATAAGAATGTAAAAACTAATAAAAGCGTCAAAGGAATAGTAAATGCTAATTGTTTTCCTGCTCGATCAAGATTTTCATATTGCCCACCATATACCAATTCGTACCCTTTAGGAATATAGATTTGTTCTTCAATTTTAGTTTGAAGTTCTTTTACAAAACTACCTTGATCTCGGTCTTTGATATTGGTGCGTACGGTAACTTCTCGTTTGTTATTATATCTATAGATATTTGTCTGACCTTCCACAAAGGAAATATCTGCTAATTGCCCCATAGGGATTAATGAGCCATTCACTGATGATACCAATAGGTTTTTGATATCGTCCATATTGTTCCTAAACTGTGGCAAATATCGAATAACAATATCGTAGCGTTTAGTTCCGTCATATAAAGTGGAGATGTTTTTGCCGCCAATAGCTGCTTCTATCATATTTTGAATGTCAGAAACATTGATGCCATATCGAGCTGCTTTTTCGCGATTGATATTTATAGCTATCTGATCTTGAATGCCTTCTTGTTCCATATTAACTCCTTCGCTTCCTTGCATAGATTCCACAATGACAGCAATACTATCTGCTTTTTCTCTCATCATGATCAAATCATCACCAATAATTGAAACGGCTAAATCTGCAGCACTTCCTGTTACAATTTCCATCACTTGGTCAATGATCGGTTGGCCAGAAGAGAATTTTACACTAGGTAGATTTCTTTCGAGATCTCTTTGAATTTGTTCTGTAAGTTCTTTCTTAGTAATGGTATCGCTCCATAAGCTATAATCTTTTAGTCCTACAAGAATTTCATTTCTATTGGCAGGAAATGGATCTGTTCCATCGTCATTTCTACCCGTTTGAGTAATGACAAAATCTACTTGAGGATATTCAGAAATGATACTTCTGATTTTGGGAGCATATTTAGCATTCTCTTGTATGGTAATACCTGTCGGGAAATTCCCTCTGAAAAATATAGATCCTTCATCTAATGCAGGTAAAAACTCAGTTCCTAATTTGGTTACAAACGAAATCAGAATGAAAACTATTACGAATCCAAAAAGAACGGTTTTCTTATAGTGAATGAGTAGATGATGCACTAATTTTCCGTAAGCTTTTTCAATAAACGAAAGCACAAAATTCTTACTTTCTTTAAATTCTTTATCAGGATCGGAAATATGTTTATTATACACAAATGAAATGAGCACTGGGATAAATGTAAGTGCTGCAATCATAGATCCTATCACCGCAAATGCTAGGGTCAATGCCATAGGAGAGAAGAGTTTGCCTTCTACTCTTGTCATTAATAAAATCGGCATATACGCCAAAATAATTATGGTAACAGAGAAGAAAATCTCTCTTCCTACTTCTTGTGCAGATAGCAATGTAATGTGTAGAATTCCATTTTCTTTTTCTTCTCTAGTAGCAGATTTATATTTTCTAATCAGATGCTCTGCCATCACTACGGCACCATCTACAATAATTCCAAAGTCAATAGCTCCTAATGAAAGTAAATTTGCAGGAATTCCTGTAAATCGCATGATAATAAAAGCAAAAAGCAAAGAGAACGGAATGGTAAGCGCTACTACTAAAGCACTTCTTGCACTTCCTAAAAAGAAGATAAGTATGATAATTACAATGCTTACTCCTTCAAATAATGTTTTTCCTACTGTACTTAATGAATGGTCGATTAAGAAACTACGATCGTAAAGCGTGCGAATTTTTACTCCTTCAGGTAATTCATGATCTTGTAAATCTTGGATTCTTTGCTTGAGTTCAATTAATACTTCACTTGGATTCTCAAATCTTCGAAGTAGAATAATTCCTTCTACACCATTATTGACTTCTACATTTTCATCAGGAACAGAATATCCTAAAACTCCACTTGGCGGAGGCGGAGCAATTTCTACACTCGCCACATCGCTCACAAAAACGGGTACGCCATTATTAGATTTTAAGACAATGTTTTCAATGTCTTTTTCATTTTTGATTGCACCCAAACCTCTTACTGCAAAACCTTGTCCACCTCGTTCTATCAGGTTGCCTCCTGCATTTTGGTTATTCGCTTGAATGGCTTCTTCGACATCTGAAATTGTCAAATCAAACTTTCGAAGTTGATCGGGATAAGTAAGAATATGAAACTGTTTGAGCGGTCCACCAAAAGTGGTGATATCAGCTACTCCAGAAGTCTGTAATAAATAAGGTTCAATGATCCAATCTTGTATATCTCTTAATTCTGTATTGGTATATGATGGTGGTGCTTCTACTACATAACGAAAAATTTCTCCTACTGCTGTAGATAAAGGAGCTAATTCTGTAAACACTCCATCGGGAAGGTCTACAGTCATTAATCTCTCCATCACTTGCTGTCTTGCAAAGTAATCATCCGTACCGTCTTTAAAAGTAAGTTGTACTACAGATAAACCAAAAATAGTTCTACTTCTTCGGTCCAATACATTTGGAGTATTCTGCAATGCAATTTCTATCGGAACAGTCACTTGCTGTTCTACTTCTTCAGCTGCACGACCTTGATACTGAGCGACGATGATCACATTCGTATCTGCGATATCAGGATAAGCTTCAATTTGTAAATGGGTAAAGCTATAATAACCGAACGCCATCATAACTATACTGATCGCTATAACGAGCCAGCGATTTTTAAGAGAAAATACGAGTAAGTTTTTAATCATAATTTACCATTGTTGCACTTCATGGGTGATGATAAATCCTCCATTATATTGCTTTCTTAATTCGGTCAATGCTTCTTTTACCTTTTTACTATCATCTATAAATGTGATGATCATCGGTGTTTCGTCGAATGAAAATTGTTCGTTGGGTTGTTTTAGACGGTGGTGCTTTCCAAAGCCAGAATATCCTAAAAATGAAGTTGCACCTGCAATTCCATGATTAAGCAATAATTGCATAATGAACTTGTGCAAAGGTTCTAAACCTTTTACTTTATCCTGATCAATATAAATCTGAACTTGTAACATACCTTGAAATTTAATATCCAAATGAAAGACCTTTGAGCTGCATCACACCTTCGATAGCAATTTCATCGTCTTTGTTTAAACCGTTGAGTACTATAATTCTATCACCAATTTGTTGACCAATTTGAATTTCTTTCCGTTCAAATCCAGTCTCTACTTCATTTTCAGAAAAGTTGATTTCCTTTTTTACAAAGACATAACTTTTACCTTGTACAGTCACTAAAGATGAATTACTGATATTGACTAAATCGTCTTTTGACCCTTTTGAAGTTGGACTATCTAATTTGAAAGTCACTTCGGCAAACATTCCAGCTTTGAACTTTTTAGATGAATTGTTTACACGGATTCTAATTTTTGCCATTCGGGAAGTATTGTCTACCATTTCTGCAAAAGCGTCAATTTTTCCAGTAAATTTTTCATTGGGAAAAGAGCTGAATAATATATTGACAGAACTTTTTTCATTGATTAAGCTGATTTGATTCTCTGGAATTTCACAAATCAAAAATGCAGTTCCAGCACTCGCTTTTCGTAAGATATCTGGAGTGAATCCTGCAGAAATTATAATGGCTTCATGTTCTATCAATGCTGCTTTTTCATTGGCTAGATTGGTCTGCTCCATGGATAACTCCGTTTGTGCAATCAATAAATCTTGACCTGTCGCTGCTCCATGTGAAAGCAAATCTTTGATTCGGTCAATTTCCAATTGTTTCTGACGGATATTGATGTTTTGTATTTGCTTGATATTGATATGATGCTGCATCAATTGGGTATAATTGCTGGCATTCTCAGAGTTTTCAAACAAAATGATATTTTGACCTGCACCTTCGCCCGATGAAATTACAGTCGCTGCTACTTTTGCAGGAGCACTGAGTTCAGCAGTTAAGCTAGCTTGACTTAATTGCTCTGTTTCGAAGAAGCTTAAACTTTCTTTGTCAGGAAATGTAATGTACTGTCCATGATTAGAAACAATAGGGTAGATGTTGCTTTCAGGTACTTTTTGTTCTTTACTCTTACAGGAAGCCGCCAAGAGTAAAACGACGAAAATATATAAGGAGTTTTTCATTATTGTGCTAATTGATTAATTAAACCAGTGGCAGAAAGTAGTTGAACGTAGCTTTGGCGATATTGAAAGAGAGCGTCATAATATTGTTGTTGGGTTTCTAACCAACTTCGCTGTGCTTCTAAATAGTCTATTATCGTAGTACCACTTTTCAAATAGGCATATTTTACGTTTTCCAAAATGATATTAGATTGAATTAAAACAGCTTCGTAATTTTCAATATTCTGTTGCTGTAATTGATAGCTATCATATGCTGTTTCAATTTCAGTTTTAAGAAAATTCTGAACAGTGTAAAGATGATTTTCTGCTTGTTCCTTTATAATAAATGACTTTTTGATTTCGCCTTGATTTCTACTGAAGAATGGCAAATCAATAGCAGCAGAAATTCCAAAATATTGAACTTTATTTTGTGGATTCCAAAGCACACCAATTTCAGGCTGAGGGTATGCTAAGCTTTTTTGCAATTTGATATTACTATTAGACACATCAATCATCGATTTTGCAGCAATTACATCACTTCTTTCTTGTAAGGATTGGTTAAGTAAATTGTCAAGAGTCGGCGGATTGTCAAAAATAAAATTGTCATTGATATCAATATTTGCAGTTTCATTGATGCCTAAAACTAACTGAAACTCTTTGAGCAAATTGATGAGCTCTTGTTGTGCAGATTTGTATTGAAGGGCATATTGTTTGGCCAAAAGTTCTGTCCGAAATAAATCAGTTTGTGTAATGACTTGATTTTTGTACCTAATTTGATTGGTTAAAACTAGGCTGTCAATATTCTTTTTCGCGATTTCTATAATATCAATCTGCTTCTGAGCTATCCAGATTTCTAGCCATTTCTCTGCTACTTCAGAAAATAGATTTCGCTCGACTTCTGCATAATTACTAATTTCTAAATCAATACTTTTATTAGCGATATCAATTTTATTTTTTCTCTGACCCGCAATTTGAAAAGGTGCAGATAATTGCCAGGTGACTTCTCTATTATATCCATTGATCCAACGAGTATCGTTTGCAAATTCTGAAGGCTGCAAAAGTTGTAAGGTTTCATTGCTTAAATTCGGATTAGATCGGAGCTTGGCGGAAATCAGTTCGGATTGAGCAATTCCAATATTCGAAAATTCTGTCTTTAAAACTGGATTATTTACACGGGCGATTTGCAAAGCTTCTTGAAGCGTGAAGCCGGTTTTGCTTGTAGACAATTCTGTTTGTCCATTTGCAGAAAAACAAAACAGCAAAAACAAAGAAATCGAACTCAGTATTTTAAAATTATTATTCATTGCACTGCATGAGGTGAATCATTAAACAGCGGCAAATGTCTGAAAATGCTACCTTAATAGCAGTTAGAGAACCAATAGAAAAAAATTAGAATTTTATTAGAATTGAGTAAGACGTTATTCTTTTCAGAAGAAATATACTATTTGACTTTATTTCAAGTGGAGATTAATTTGGAAAATAGTGCTTTCTAAAATATAGTCGTCGTTGTCTTCACAAAGTAGAAAAGAGATATTGTTATCGCTTTCTTGTTGATAAAAAGTAATCCCTTCAAATTTTTGATGATCTGATATTAACTCTGTGAATTCAATTTTCATATTATCCAAATTAATGATACCAATCATCGAACCGCCTACTTCTCCGTCATGATAAGTGGAAGTGCCCGCTTCAGCAGTAGCTATAAAATAGAGATGATTTTTGACCACAGTCGCATCTGAAAATCCAAACGGTAAATCTTTCATTTGTGGCAATTCAAATTCTGTAAATGAAAGTTGAAAGTTAGTTTCTAAAGATGCTCCATGAACTTTAATTAATACATTTCGATTCCCTGGACCGTTTCCTCTATTGAGAAAAATCCAATCTTTATCATCATGTGTGACACTTTCAATATTAAAATCTTCCTGTTCAATTTTTGCAACAGTACGCATCGATGCATATAAGTGATGTAAGGTTATGGAATTGACTTCTTGATTTTTGGAGTTTACTGAGAATCCCGTTTCCCGTATAGGTGTAGAACCTGAACCAAATGTATAAACTAGACCATCTCTTTCTGTCAAAGATTCTAAATCAAGTTTTTCTGCTTTGATGATTTGTTCTGTTTGAGCTCCATCTAAAAGTAAGATTCTTGAAGTTTTATTTTCAGAAATATTATGCTCATACAAATAATTACTTTCATCAGAAATCAATCGAATCGTACCATCAGAATAGGAAATTCCTGAAGCTGAACTCACTCCATTAATTTTAAGCAGCGGTTGGATAGTAAAATTCTTCATGATTTTTTTGGAAACATATTGATTTTTATTCAAAAAGAGAAAGTTTATATTCTGATTAGGATTTTAAGCATGAGGCATTTCAATTGTAAATATTGTGCCTTCAGAAGATTTTGAAATAACAGAAATTTCTCCTTGATGCAATAATACAATTTTCTGAGTAAGAGAAAGTCCAATACCATTACCTTCTGCATGCTTTCTATTTTCCCCTCTATAAAATGGAATGAAAATACTTTCCAAATCGGCGGCTGAAATACCGATACCTTGATCTTTAAATTGCAATACGATTTTATCTTCTACAAATAAAACAGTTACTGTACTTTGATGATGATTTGAAAATTTACATCCATTTTCAAAGAGATTTACAAATGCTGTTTTTAGTAAATATTCGTTTCCGTTTACAGATATTTGAAAGTCATTATCAAAATTATTTTCAAAGTGAATATCTATTTTGTAAGTAGGATTAGCTTGTTGAACTTGCTGTCTTGCATCTAGTAAAACTTCATCGATACGGACATTTTTGAAGGAGATTTCAGTGGGATCGTAACTTGCTTTAGCTAAATCTAATAAGCTGTTAGATAGCCGCACTAGTTTTTTTGCATCGCCTAAAGTATTTACAATTGCAGATTTATATTCTTCAATATTTCTGTCTTTATTTAGCGATAATTCTAACTCTGTAATAATTGCCGCAAGAGGTGTTCTTATTTCATGCGATATGTTAGAAACAAAGTTTCGATGAGCATCAAAAGAGTTTTCGAGGCGGTTCAACATTTCGTTGAAGGTATTTGCTAATTGAGCTAATTCGTCTTTACTTCCATTGCTATTTAATCTTAAGTCTAAATTTGTAGCAGAAATTTTACGTACATTTTCTGTCATTTCCATCACAGGATCGAAAGCTTTATTAGAGAAAAAACGTCCTGCTATATAAATGAATAAAATAGAAATGAAAAATACGATGATAATGGTTTTTAGAAGGCTATCTAACTTATTGTATCCGTATTGATCTTTAGCTGTTGCAGAAATAATATAATTGATATCTTCAAATTCAAACTTGAGACCTATCACTTGCCAATTTCCTTGGTAGAATTGTTTTTCTCCTTTTAGATAAATTTCATCTATCATTTCTGGAGTTTCTTTCACGACATCTATATCTACTGCATCATGGTATAATAAAGTGAAATTGGTGTCATAAATAGCCACTTCAACTTCATTGAGAATCTTACGATTATTGCGATAAATATCTTGTAATGTTTGAGTTTTGACTTGAGCATTAAAGAATAAATTAGCTTTCGTAATCGCTTCTTTTTTCAATAAAGAATAAAACTCTTTCTCTCTATTTTCTTTTGCAGAATAATAGATCACCGAAGCGAAAGCTAGTAGGATAGTAGCTGTAATTAATGTAAAAAGTAAACTTAATCGAGTTCTTATTTTCATTCTGCTTTCAATATAAAACCCATTCCAGATTTGGTGTGAATCAATTTATTGTCAAAATCTCTATCAATCTTTTTTCTTAAATAATTAATATAAACATCTATAAAATTTGTGCCTGTGTCAAAATGTGTATCCCAGACTTTTTCAGCAATTTCTATTCTCGATAAAACTCGTTCGGGATTCATCAGCATAAACTCTAATAGATTGAATTCTTTCGGTGTAAGATGGATTTCTGTAGTATTTCGTTTGACAATTTTAGTGTGCAAATTCATTTCTAAATCTGCATATTTCAAAATATTTCCTGTTGAATTTGTTTTGGTATGTTGTCTTTTAAACAAGACTCGAATTCGAACAATTAATTCTCTCATTTCAAATGGCTTGACCAAATAATCATCAGCTCCAGCATCAAATCCTTCGACTTTATCATCTGTCGTGCCCAATGCAGTCAGCATAATTATGGGCGTATCTGGTTTTAGCTTTCTGATTTCTTTGCACAAATCTAGCCCATCTAATTTTGGTAGAATGATATCAGTAATGATTAAATCGTAGTTGTTTTGTAAGGCTAATTTTTTGCCTGAAATACCATCGTAAGCCAAAGTTGTAGTAAAGCCGTGTTCCTCCAAACCTCTTTGTATCAGTTCAGCCACTCTCAAATCATCTTCAACTATCAATATGTTCATCCTTGTAAAGTTAGTAGTTTAATCTTTTACTTATTATTCAATACATGAAGATTTGTGTGCAGTGCAATAATTGAAAAGATAAAAATAAAAGAACCATCAATTCTACCCATAAATAAAGAAGAAATCCTCCTGATATTACAGATATAACTGATGGTTTTAATTATTGGATGTTTGAAAATTCTAGTGTTTTAGCTAGAGATCTAATATCTAGTTTTAAGCACAATTTTTCCTATGTCTTTAATTTTATCTTGTTGAGTGAAGACTACTCTGCCATTTTTGGATAATACTAACCAAGCGATATTGCTCGTAATATCATCAATAGCATTTGGTTGAGTGTAATCTGTTATTAAATCAAAATTTCTATCACTTGTCATCATGACTGGCTGACTGAAATCTTCGTGTACAATAAGTAATTCACCACGACCATCTAAAGCGGCTTGATAGATTTCTTGTAAATCAGATAAAACAGTTCCTTTACCAACAGCTTCTGTCATTTCTTCAATGGCTTCAGTTCTTTCAATTTTCTGATGGTCTTTCATGATTGCCCAAGCTTGCTTAGATAGATGATCTGTAGAAGTATGGTTATAATCTACAAAAGCGTGACCTTTATATGCTTTTGGTATGTCTGCTACTTGCATCAATCTGCTATAATTATCTTCTGTACAAATGACAATAATAGGCAAATGTGTTTCATTGTAAACTTTTACAACTGCTTTATCCACTCTATTCAAATACTCACGCACCTGATCGTCCATTAATTTAGAGTCGCTTAGTTTTATCTTGTCACTTACTGAAAGATCTATTTCTTCATATGGGAAATCACCGTTTTTTACTTCTTCAGTAATAGTATCGTTTGAAGCATTGTAAAGATGAACGCCACCTTGAGATAGCAATAATATGAGATAATCTTTACTTCTAACTAAATCATTGATGAGTGGTTTGATAGCAAATGTTTCAGAAATATGTGTTTTGTTTTTACTGATAGGCAAGGCTGATTTAATAATCTCCTGAGTATCGTTGGAAAGGAAAATATGTAAGCTGTCTAAATTGTAATTGTGATTAATTTCTTTTTCTATACCTGACATTTTCTCTAATAAAGAAGTGACAGGTCTTTTGCCGAATTCATCCACCACTCTTTTTTCTGCTTCCTTCAAAAGATTTTTTAAAACGATTTCATCTTGAGCATTCTCAGGAAATGTTCTGTGTGTATTGAGTGAAATGGTTACACAAGGAGCACTTTTTTCAACTGCTAATTTTTCGATTTGATCTTTAATTTTCATAAATAATTATTTAAAGTGTTTAGTATGTTTTATTGATAAATAAGTTTTAGGTATGAGTTCAACAGCATTGTGTTTAGCACATATGCATCCTACCTAATATACACATAAATAATCGTTTTTGAGAGAGATTTCACAACTAATAACCTTTTAAATACCACTTATTTGGATCTAATTTCATTTCTGCTTAGCTGATGTTATTTTTTTCTTTAATAAGAGAAATTATCCTACAATTTCAATTACAGCACCTTGTAAATCTTTGGTAATAAATATCTGACAGGATAATCTCAGCTCATCTTCTAAAAAACCCATTTTAGCTAATGTGGTAGGTTCTTTACGTTCTTTATTTTTGGAAATTCCTGTAATTCCTTCCACTCTGATAACACAAGTTCCACATCTTCCTGTGCCACCACATTCACCAAAATCTTCGTCAGAAAACTTTTCTTTTAGTAAATACATTAAGTTTCTGTATTCCCCATGGAAAGTCTCCAAGAGATGTTTTTTATTATTTTCTATTACTGTAAAATGAATTTTATGATTCATTATAACCAAAAAGGATCGCTTACATTATCAACAAATTTTTCATCTTGATGTACACCTTCTATTGATTTCAATTGTTCTGGAGTGGCTTGCTTCTGAATTTCATTGAATAATACTCTTTCTTCAAATCTGATATGTTGATTCAATTCAGTTTCTATTTGATGTAAATTATAGGACAAATTAGAAGTACACTCAAATAACCTTCTTAAAGTCTGATGCTCAAGAATAGCTTGTTTGATAAGAGGATGATGTCTTCCTAAAATAGGAAATAAATATTTTTCTTCAGCTTCAAAATGTGGAAGAATCTGAGTTTTGTAAAACCAATTCACATATTCTTTGATGCGCGTTAATTCTACTTTCTTTTGAAAACCTGTTTTTATTTTCCAACTCAATAATAATCCATGATGATGTTCTCTGCTATAAGGTTGGATATCTTTAATTCTTTTAATAGGCTTTTTAGGAACGTGTTTATTTAAAAGTTCAATAGTTTTTGAAGTCTTATTATCTGAATAAACATCGTAAAAATGAACGATAACCCCTTTGATATTTTTGGACAAAGAGGATATCGTATATACAATTCTTTCGTTGCCAGTATTGCTTTCTTCTTTAATTCTATAGTGTTCGTCAATATCGAATTCTCCTGGAGCAAGCTTGGTAGACGAGGAATGACACCATAAACAATCATCTGCTGCTACCCATTTTAACTCAGAAGTGTAACCTCTTTTAGTAAGTTCTTCAATAGCTTCGCTGATAGTTTCAAATGTATTGGTTGACATGGAATTCAATTTGAATTTTTATAAAAATATAAACATCTACAATAAAGATTTGCTCAATTTAAATGATACAATTTCTTTATAACAATGCAAGAAGCTGTTAAGCTCAAAGTGTGTATTGTTAAGATGTCTGAATGAAGCTCCAATATATCGAAATTTATAGAATATTCAAAAAGCGGCTTAATTTTTAAAAATGGTTGGATTGAATTTAGCAGTTAAATAAAACCAGTTATTTGTATTGTCTTTGTTACCACCTTTTAATAATTCCATAGAAGATGTTGCAAACATTTGAGAGTAACCGGCTTCTAAACTAAAACTATTGAATACTTGATAAGCAACAGTGAAATCTAATTCTGTTCCTAACAATTTCTTTTGTTCTACACCATTTTTGACCATTTCAGCACCACTTAAAAATACGTGTGGCATAAATTTGAAAGCAACTTTTTCAAGTTTGTAAAAAATATTGGCATTGATATCAATTAATCCGACGGAATAGTTGTGATTTCCTACATAGAAATAATCCATAAAGCCATTGAATTTATGATTGGTTCCATATAAAGGATTGAATGACTTGATGTCAGAACTTCTATCATTTGTACTTTTGCCAGATAAATAAGCTACACCAATTGAGGTTTTAAGCTGGTCTATCCATTGATACTCAAGATTTCCCTGAGCATAATAGGAGAGTACTTTGTTCGTAGCAATTTTACCTGTTTGCACGTAAGCTTCTACATTAGCATTGAATTTTTCTTTTTTGTAATTGGTATTCAATCCCAAAGTTTGACTAAAAGCTACTTTTTCTTTATTGTCTTTTATATAAGGCATTCCATTATTCAAAGCAAGAACACTAAGGTTGATATTATTGAAATCTCCGTGATACCAAATATATTGTAAGGTTTTGTATTGATTAACGGTATAATTTTGTTTGAAATTACTTTCACCAACAGCATTATAAGCTACTCCAATATCTATTTTATGAGTGGATGAATCGATATTGAATTTTAAAAGTAATGCATCGTGACTTTTCGCTTGCATATTCCAATCCGTAGCTCCTAGAATTCTTTCATTATCATAACTCAATTCTTGTCTACCTAATTGAATACTAAATATAGGAGTCAATTTTGCTTCACCATATGCTTCATGTAAAGCATTATTAAGATCATTCTTAGAATTGATATTGACATCTCCCCAAACTCTTACATTCTGTGGAGATAGTTTTAATTTGATTTTATCACTATTGTATTCAATAGTAATTCTAGCTCTTTGACTTATAAAATTAGCAATAGATGCGCTATCTGGTTTTAAGGTATTGTAGCCATTTCTCATTTCGTATCTGGCTCTTAAGTCTGCACTGATGTTGATCTTTTGAGCGTAGATGTTCATAGAAATGATCATCATTAGGATAAAAGAACTACAATATTTGAAGCATTTCATAATCTTGATTTAAGTTCTGTTTGGAAAAAGTTTTATGTATTGTTCTACATTCCTTTGGAAGTTTGGATGATAGATTCTATCGTTTCTTTATTATCTACGCCTAATCCTTCTTGTTGGTGTACAAGATTACCTTGAGGGTCAAATACGCTGATGATATTAGAATGTGAAAAATCAATAGGATCTATTCTTTTGTATTTTACTGCAAGTACGTTTGCAAATTCTCTTACGCTTTTATCGTCTCCTTGTAAAAAAGTCCACTCTTCATCGTCCATCAAATTTGTGATGGCAAATTCTTTTAATACCTCTGGAGTATCTGTAGTAGGATCAATACTTATGAGAACATATTGAATATTATCTTTTAAGTCTTTTGGTATTTGCACTGCTATGCTTTTCATGTCTGCCACTAATCTCGGACACGCAGCTCTACAAGCGGTGTAAATCATCACTACTACCAATGTTTTACCTTTGAGGTCTTGAAGCATGATTTCTTTGCCTTCCTCAGTTCTCCATTTAGTAGTGAGGTTGAAAATACTTTCTTCATCAGAAGCAGTAGGCAAAGCTTGTTCTTTGTTTTGTTCATTGTTATTACAGGATTGTAAAAATAACATTGAAATCAAAAATGTACTGAATATAAATTTGATATAAGTTTTCATGCTTTTAAATTTTATCTTTTACAGTACGGAAACCTAAGTTTCGCACATTATAATTTGCTTTTAAACTTCCTCTGAAAGCATATCTCATGAATGCTGCATAATTCATTAAGTCATTTGCGCCAAGTGATCCACTTCCACAAAACAGGTCGGTATCATTACCAGAATTACCGCGATTTTCACCACTAAGTAATACTGAACTGTAATCGTACACCCATTCCCAGACTAAACCGTGCATGTCATAAATTCCCCAATAGTTTTTGTAGGTATTACCAATTTCATGGAGATAAGTACTTTGTTGTTCATACCAATCTAAAATGTATTGATTGTATTTTTCTTTATATCGAGCATCTATTTCAGTAGGGTCAGCCATTGCTACATATTCCCATTCGTCTAGAGTAGGAAGTCTGCTACCAGTACTTTCACAATATGCATTGGCTGCAAACCAAGATATATTTGTGATAGGAGAGTTAGGTAACATTTCATCTCCTAAAGTGGTGTCATTTTTCCAATGTTTTAAATAATTATCATTAGCGAAGATTTTTTTGACACTGGATTTTTGCCACTGAGGATTTGCTTTTACAAAAGCTAAATATTGTTCATTAGTTACAGGATATACATCCATATAAAATTGTTCGACATCTACTTTTTGTGAGTCAGATCCATAGAGAGGAATATAAGTCCCACTTGCAACTAACACTTTTTTTTCTGTGTAGTCAAAAGACTGTATGTCAATATGACTATAATTCGTCTCAGTTTCTACAATCTTTTGATCCTCTTGTTTAGGGGTACAAGATATTATCATAAGAGATACAACCAAGGATATATAAAAACTGAAACGAAACATAATTTATTATTTATAGTCTAAAATTTATCTTCTTTTACTGACCATTTCAGGAGTAACTTCTTTGCCACCATTCCCCCAAGATCCGTAGATATAAGAAAGTACGTTAGCAACATCTTCGTCACTCAATCTTTGAGCTGGCATCACACCGTCGTATTTAACTCCGTTGACAGTCATTGGTCCAGATGCTCCTTTAAGAATCACGTCAATAACTTTACTCATGTCATTTTTAAGGAAGTCAGATTTTGCTAAAGGAGGGAATGCGTTTGGTAATCCTTCTCCATTATTTTGGTGACAAGCGAAACAAGTAGTAGTATAAATTGCTTTACCTAATTTCACTCTTTCAGCTAAAGTTCTTTGAACTGGTTTTTCTGCTTCTTTATTAGCTTCTGGCATAGTTTGGATAGTTCCACCCTCTGGCTGATAGATACCTTCTAACTGAACTCCACTGTAAATTTTCTTGTTTTTAGGGCCTTCCACATTTAGCATACCTAATGCACCTTTGTTAAATGCTCTAAAGATAGAGTGGTCTACAAGGATCAATGTACCTGGTACATCTACTTTGAAGTCGACGATTACAGCTCCACCTGCTGGGATTAAAGTTGTTTGGATATTTTTATTGATTAAATCTCCACCTTCTACGTGAACACGGTCAAATATTTCACCAATCACGTGGAAAGAAGATACTAAGTTTGGACCACCGTTACCTACAAAAAGTCTCACAGTTTCTCCAACTTTTGCAGTTAATGCATTTTCATCAATTAATCCGTTTACGCTACCATTAAATACTACATAGTCAGCATTTTCATCAACAGCTTTCTGCATGTCAAATGGTTGTAAACCTGTTTCACCGTGTTTTCCTTTAGTATAGAAATCACCTTGCATCACGTAGTATTCTTTATCTACAGGAGGTAATCCACCTGCTGGCTCAACTAAAATCAAACCATACATACCGTTAGCAATGTGCATCCCAACCGGTGCAGTAGCACAGTGGTAAACAAATAAACCTGGATTCAATACTTTAAAAGAGAAAGTAATTTCATGACCTGGAGCTACAAATGAAGATGAAGCACCACCACCAGGACCAGTTACAGCGTGTAAGTCAATATTATGTGGTAGTTTGTTATCTGGGTGATTTTTCAAAGTAAATTCGATTTCATCTCCTACTCTTGTACGGATGAAACTTCCTGGTACTGAACCTCCGAAAGTCCAGAATACATATTTTACTCCATTTGCTAACTCGCCTTCTTCTTCGATGATTTCCATATCAACGATTAATTTTTTGGCAGGTCTGTTACCGATTGGTTTTGGTACAAAAGGAGGAGAAGTTAATTCTGCTACCATTTGACCATCTATTGTCATGTCAGCATTTTTTATGCTTTCATAACCTTCTGGCTTGCTTTTGCAACTCAGTGCAAATAAAACCATACTTGCAATAATAATTAAACTTTTCGCTTTCATAGTTGTTTTTTGATTGTGGAAAAAAGATTTAGGATAATAAAGTCCGAATTTAAAAGTGGTTCTAAACCGTTAAAAGATATGTAAAAATTGTTAATTAGTTAATTAAAACACTGAATTTGTTGTCTAGTCTAGTAGCTAGCTCATCAATATTGGTGTTCTTGAGTGAGGTAATTGTGTTTTCACGAATAGAAATATATTTATGGTGAAAAGGGCAAGGATTGGCAGAAGAACATCTATCCAAACCTAAAACACATTTCTTTTCTATTTCATTTCCATCTATAGATTTTATAATTTGAAATAAATTAATTCCTTTTATTTTTTCAGGAATCATCTCAAAACCACCTTGTGCACCTCTAGTAGATTCTATGATATTTCCTTTCACTAGCTTTTGCATTATTTTAGCAGTGTATGCTATAGGAGAGTTGATTGCAGCTGCTATCTCGTTGACATTTACACGATGCCCTTCTGCTGATTTGCTAGCAATAAATATTGCTGCTTTGATTCCGTATTCGCTTCCTTTAGTTAAAAACATTGCCTCACTAATTCAATACAAATTTAACACTATTTACTAATTGGACTTACATGTCCGAATTAAGTTAGAATTAACTTTAAGCCTATATTTTTATGATAAATTAATATACGATTTGAAGCGTGAAATGAAAGATTCTCGAAATAATTTTGTATTTTATTAATTCCGATTCTGGTATATTTATATATACATAAATACTGACAACTGTTGATTGTCATTTCAATAGGAAGAAGTATAAAATGAATTTTGTTTTTGAGATATAACCTTTTTCTAGCTACTTTAAAAATGAATTAAAAATCTTTGTAATTATTAAGGTATAATTCCCAATTATATGGTTTGTACTTTATAATAGGTTGAATATCAGAAGGCAGGATATTCAATCCTCGACAGATTTTTAAAATGTTTTTCTTTCCTCCGAAATCTCCTCTAAACCAACTCATGAGTATAGGTAATAATAGTGTGTTTTCTTCTTTGTTATAATCTGCTTCAGCTTTTAAATAAACTTGTGTAGCTAAATCCAATTGTTGATCAATATTCTTTGGATCATAAAAAGCTATAGCAGGACAACTTGCAGCACCACAGTTTAAAGTGAAATGAATTCGGTAATCTATATTTTTGACTCTAAATTTCCTCTCTAGTTTTCCTGGAAATAATTTACCCAAATATCCTAAACTCCATTTTATTCGAGAGCGTCGAAGAAATCCATGTTCTATTTTATCTAAACTGATCTGATGACTTGCAAAATTGATTTGGTCAGCTTTGAAGAAATCATTTCTGTTTTTATATTTTTCTGGATTTCTCTTTAAAATATATTGAGTATAAGCATTATATAGATTGATGAAAAATGCTTTTTTGTTTTCATCTGTACTCAATTGTTGCACTATAATATTTTCGTCAGCTCTTGCAAAACTGATGATGTATTTTGTTGCATCTTGATCTGTTTTGACAGCATAGACAAACTCTTGAGACAACTCTATATAATTGACGTATTGGGCTTCTTGAGCAGGAGAATGACTGATTCCTAGGAAATTGAGTATTGCTATGTAATAAATACGAAGCATATATTTATTGTAATAAGTCTATTTTGCATAAAATAGTTTTTAGAATTTCTATTTTATTCTCTTTTTATGGGATTTCTTTTCTAATTGCGATTGTTATATAAATCAACATCTTCTAGCATGTATTCCAAAATTGGCCGACATCTATCTTTGCAAGCAGGGTAGTGGACTGCGTGTTCTTTCTCTTTATTGACAATAGAGCTTCCCCACCAAAACTCCGTCAGTGCAATCGGCTTTAAAGAGTGTCTAAAAGCATATTGTAATAATTTAGGTGCTGCACATTCGCCTGCTGCGGATGGAGGATTTCCTAATGAGGAGTTTGTGAAAATTTCTAGTAGATTTTTTTCTTTACCGGATAGATTTAAGAAATGGTAGTTTTCAAAAAGTCGTTGTTGTAAAGCAATAGATTTTTGTTTGCGTTCTTGTTGGAGTGAATTAGTTTCAATTGGACAATTCGTGTTTTTTATTTCATTTCCAATCTCTGTCAATTCTGTCATGCCTTTATTAATAAAATAATCTCCAGTGGAAACATCAAATACTGAAGGAATTAAGAAATCACATTCTATATTTTCTGGTAGTTTTCCTGACACTGTGCCCAAGTAACCATAAGTCTCGTCATCTAATTGAACGACAAGTACACCCCACATTTTCCCTTTCCTATTATTAAAATCATAGTTCCACTTCTCAAATTCTTCCAAAATGAATTCTTGAAATTCTTCAGTCGCTACTCGTGCAATCTCTGGAAGATATGTTCCAAATGGATTGTTGAGTTTCGTAGGAATATCTATTGTAGAAATATCCGTTTTGAATTTAAAAATTTGTGGATGCATGGTGAGATTAACTCAAAAAGAAAAGAGGCTCATTTTTATCATGAATAGTTTTAATGAAATACTCGCACTGCAACAATTACTATTGCAATAGAAACTGTCAATGCTATCTTACCCAACAATTCCATTTGATTAAATTGTATTTCTGGCTGATGACTTTTCAACGCTTTTTGACCGAGTATGCTGATCATTCCAATTAAAATAGTGAGTACAACTACAAGTACTAATTTCAGCATTAAAAAAGAAAGCGATAATATCGAATTCCAATATGGAAGAAGAAGATAGATACCTGAAACAATTAACAAAACCAATCCGATATTTCCCATTCGACTAAGAGCTAGTGTATTTAGGTTGAATTTTGTAGCTTCTTCACTAGGCATTTTAGATGTGGCTGCTCCTAAGAATGCATGAGCGAAAGCAGTTCCTACGCCCATAGCTAAACCGATAAAATGAAGAATTAGCATCGTGTCTCTCATGAAGATGTAGTGTTGGATTTATTCTCGTAATACGTCTTTTTGCTTTTTGTTTGCAGTGCATTCAAAAAGTTTCGGAGGTATTGATCCATAAAAGGACGGTATGCTGAATGATCTGGACTACGGAAAAAAGCACTCAATTCGTGTTTGCTGATTTTCTTATCGATGAGTTCGAATAAATCTAGAATATCATCTGTTTTTAAATCTAAAGCAGTTTTTAGTTTTTTTAGAATCATATTATTGCTCAATTCCTTTTCTGCTTCTGGAAGTGGACCTTCTCTTTTTCCTCTATTTTCTATAATTAACCCATTCAAAAATGCAGCAAGTTCTTGGTCTGTCATTTCATTTATTTCTGGGTCTTCATCCTTTTTTAGCCAATCAGTTACCTCAGTTTCACTAACTATGGAATCCGTCAATTTAAAAACTTCAATGATTTTAGAATCGTTAAAATTAAATAGGTAACGAAGTCTTCTGAATATGTCATTATTGTTCATAGAGTTGTATTGAATGAAGTCTATAGGTCTAATTATTTTAAATTGCTAACGTAGCATAAAGTTCCACTAAAACCTCATAAGTTGTATTACTTTTCTATTATTGACGAATGAATAAAGACCAAATGCCATTTAGATGAAGCATGAGTATTTATATTATTTCTTTTCGGGCTTCTTAAAGTTATAAAAGTCATGAGTAGTTTCTTCATTCAAACGTATTTTTGAACTATAGTTTGAACGTGCTAATTTTTCTTCAGAGAACATTCTTTCCATATCACCTTCATTTTTAGTGAAGGTCATAGTGTTGGTAATTGAAAGTGAAAATGCTATTTTTTCTACATCGTGGTCAGCTCCAATGTATGTAAAAGTCCAACGATTCAATTTAAGATCTTCAACGATTTTCTTAATGTCCTTTCCTGAAAATTCTTTGGAATTATTTTCTTCACCGTCAGTCAGTATAGTTACTAGTACATTATAATCCTTTTGACCTTCTAATGCCTGTTTGAGTTTATTGATACTAAATCCAATAGCATCGTATAATGGTGTCAATGAGGAAGGTTGGTATCTTCTGTCATCAATTTGTTCTAATTGGCTTGCAGGATTCATAAAGTGTAAAAGCTTTTGACCCAGGCCATTAAAAGTCAATAAAGAAATAAAATGCTCTTGTTCAGGAAATTCTTTTTCAATTCCTTTTACAGTTTGTACTATTTCATTAAAACCTTGGATAATAGTCTTTTTAATGGATTCCATTGAACCGCTTTCATCTAAAATAATGAGATTGTGTACTTGATGTTTCTTTTCCATGTTTATTTATTTTGCGTTGATTTCTTTTGATATGAATTTAAAAGTTGTGTTTAAATTAATTTAAACAACAGCTGTAATCATTTTTCAAAGGTAATTCAGCGCTACGCCAAAACACGTCGTTGGATTTTCGATGATAAATTGAATTCAATCTTATTGGTATACTCAATCGCAAAGTGACATCTTTTAGAATTCAGTGGATTCTAATGGAGTTAAATCTGCTCATTACTTTGCAATAAATCTTTAAGATATCTCTAATTCAGATTTTGTTATGATTTGTACTCTATTTAGCGATACTATTCAATAGATTCTACTGAATATTTTGCCCCATTCACTACAAATTCATTTCCTATTTCCTTTCCCATGAGTTGACTTCCTAAAGGAGATTGTGGAGAAACAGCAAAGATATTTTTATTGTCAATAGATGTTTTGGGTAGGGCAGTAGAAATAAAGAACAACATGCCATTAGCTTTTACTAAGCTTCCCAATATGACTTTCCTAGAAATTATGGTTGGATTGATTTTATCTAAAATGGCTTTTTGGTCGAGATATTCAGAAATTTTTCTGTTGAGTCTTTCTTGTTCAATATGCATCATCGACAAAGCTGTTTCATGTTTATCTCCAGCAGAACCTTTGGCATCATTTCTAGAATCTTCCGTCAAAGCAAGAATCATCTTCCTAAAAGCATCAATTTTATCTTGTACTTCTTGTTGATACTGTTGATATATTTTTTGTTTGAGATTCATGGGGATTAAGATAAGATGAGTGGTGTGTATTCTTGGAAATTTACCACCAAACTATAAAAAATGCTGAATATGTATCTTTGTATTTTTGCCAACAAAGTAGAGATTGTTTTTCTTGAATACAATTTATTACTTGATTTTTTATATCATTAAAATCTCTCCAAGTTTCATTTTCTGAAGGAGATATTCCCCATTCTTTTTTAAGAGGTATGTAATAGTATTTTTCAGAATGGTCAATATCCATTAACTTTTCGATGTTTAAATAATATCCTTTTATGGCTTTCTGATAAACAAGAGAAATGCTAGTTTTATATTCATAAGGAATAAATAATGAGACTAAGAAACATAGTTCTTGAGTAAGCTCTTTAATTTCTATTTCATTTAATTTTAATTTTGCAGGGTTGGAATAGAGTAGAGGAAATTGTTTGTTCTTTAATTTATCTAGTTTTTCTTTTAGGGAATCATTCCTATTTGGGCCAATCCAGTTATTGATTTCTATCGAAGAAATAGTAGGATCATATAAATAGAATTTGTACGCTAGTTCGATATGGGTAATTATATTTGTTTTCTCATTTGAAACTATAAAATCAATTTCACCAATAGTTTTTTCATTTTCAATGAACTGTATGTTTTCAAAAAGTACTTTGTAATTTGTTGAGGATTTAATCAGTTTGGAAACAATATTTTCAACTAAATGACCCAATCTTAAATGAGTAGGAAGTTCGAAATTGAAATCACTTACTATATCTAATTTTGATAATTTAAAAGAAGGGAAGTCTGTAATAGAAGCGTCTAAATAAGCTGCATTTATTATGGATGATATCCTGGATTTATTGTTCATTTGAAAATGTGCTAAGCTCTTTTAGTCTAACGTTTATTTTATGAAAAGCAGGAGATTTAGAAGCACTAAACTTTTGGTTATTTACAAAGTTTGATGCGAGGCAAAAGTCTTGATTTTACTGCTAATTTGCCCATTTTTATATACATTATTACCTACTGTCTTTATTCATTCGCAGTCTTTTCCACTTATTTCTTATTAATATTTCAAGGTTTTGGAATTGACTCAACAGTTAATTTATTTCCTTTTTTGTCGAAATAAGTTACCGTCATTTCAATCATATGATTTGTCCATTTTTCAACTCCTGCATCTGACGCTTGTTGACAAAAAGTTGGGTAGTCTGTTTGTCCTTGTTGATGGATTGAAATTGCGTGTTTCAGTTTGTCCGCTGAACTTATATTATTTACTTCCATTTTCGGATATTTTGATTCTCCGTCAAGAACAAAGCCATTTATTCCATAATATCTTGTTCGTCCGTCTGATACAAAGTTGTCATAATGTATTACTCCAATTTCTTTTAAATCTTGGGCAAATTGAGGAAAATCCGCTCCGCTTTTAACTTTTTCAAATGCTTGGTGTATTTGTTCTATTGTAAACATGTTTAATAATTTATTTTTGCTTCTACATACATTGTTTGTGAATTTACTATTCATTTTTATGAAATTTATCACTTTCCCAATTCAAGGGGTTATTAGTAATATATTTTTGGATATTACTAAAGGATTGTTCGTCACGAATTATATGATCGTGAAAGAGAGGTTTCCACGCAAAATCAAAACCTAAACGATTGGAATGTTTTGTTACAGCAGATTTGTATGAACGAATAATGGCAGAAATTGATACCGATACGTTTTCCAATACGTTATGCTATTGAGATCCTTTCAGGATGACGGATTAGGAAAGACTATTGCAACTAAGATTGCGTGCTAAATCGAAAATGACGAACGATTACACAATGACATATAGGTGCGCAAGTTTGGTTTGTAATGATGGCTTGAGCCTAAATACAATGCTGCAGCCCGGATAGAGTGTAGTATCACCCGCAATGAAATGGAGGGAAGACGAAATGAAAGCCGGAATTGCTGCCCAAAAAAAGTTGAATACATAAAAAAAGGACATCTTTCGATGTCCTTCAGTATATTCTGGTAATGGATAGGTTTATTTGAATGGGATATTCATTTTGCCTCCAGGAGCCATACCGCTCATTTTCTTCATCATTTTTTTCATTTCTTCAAATTGTTTGATGAATTGATTGAGGTCTTTGATATCGCTACCCGAACCTTTTGCTATTCTGCTTCTTCTGCTTCCATTTAAAAGATCTGGATTAGCTCTTTCTGCTGGTGTCATAGAGAAGATCATTGCTTCGATTTTTTTGAAAGCGTTGTCATCTATATCAATGTCTTTCATGGCTTTGCCCATTCCTGGTATCATGCCGATCAAATCTTTGATATTTCCCATTTTTCTGATTTGATTCAATTGACCTAAAAAGTCGTTGAAGTCAAACTGGTTTTTAACGATTTTCTTTTGGAGTCTTGCTGCTTCTTTTGCGTCAAAGTTTTCTTGTGCTTTTTCTACGAATGAAACGATATCACCCATGCCCAAGATTCTTTGTGCCATCCTTTCAGGATAGAAGACATCTAGAGTATCTAATTTCTCGCCACGGCTGACAAATTTGATAGGCTTGTTGACTGTATATTTAATAGATAATGCTGCTCCACCACGAGTGTCACCATCTAATTTGGTTAAAACTACCCCGTCAAAGTTGATTTTGTCGTTGAATGCTTTTGCAGTATTGACAGCATCCTGACCTGTCATGGAGTCTACTACGAAAAGAGTTTCTTGAGGTTGGATAGCTTGTTTGACTTGTGCTATCTCATTCATCATTTGCTCATCGATAGCTAAGCGTCCCGCTGTATCGACAATAACTACATTATAACCTTTAGTTTTTGCGTATTCTATAGCATTTTTAGCAATCTCAACTGGATTTTTGTTTTCAGGTTCGCTATAAACTTCTACTTTAACTTGTTCTCCAAGAACTTTTAACTGATCGATAGCCGCAGGACGATATACGTCACAAGCCACTAGGAGTGGAGTCCTTTTGAGTTTGGATTTAAGATGGAATGCTAGTTTTCCGGAAAATGTTGTTTTTCCAGAACCTTGTAAACCTGAAATTAAAATTACTGCAGGGTTTCCTTTGATATTAATGTCTTCAACATTGCCGCCCATCAGTTCGGTCAATTGGTCGGAAACGATTTTAACCATCAACTGCCCTGGAGATACAGAATTCAAGACTTTTTCGCCCATGGCGGTGTCTTTAATCTTATCAGTAAATTCCTTGGCTATTTTATAGTTAACGTCGGCATCTACTAATGCTCTTCTGATTTCTTTAATGGTAGAAGCAATATTAAGATCTGTAATTTTTCCTTGACCTTTGAGATTTTTAAATGCTGAGTCTAACCGGTCTTGAAGATTTTCGAACATAATTCTCCTTTTATATTTTTAATGAGATTGTAAAAATAAAAGAAGCAACTCAAAAAGAGTTGCTTCGTATGCATTTATTTTCAAACTGTTAGTAATAAGTCAGTCTTTGAACTTTTGCTAAATATTTTGCAAGTCTAACTACTTGACAGGTATAGCCATATTCGTTGTCATACCATACATAGAGGACCATGCTTTTTTTGTTAGGTGCTAATAATGTAGCATGTGAATCCACAATAGAAGCGTGATTATTGCCTATACAGTCTGTAGAAACTAATTCTGCAGAAGTAGAGTAGTCTATTTGTTCTACTAAATCTCCGTAAGCTGATGCATCATTCAATAAGTCATTGATTTCTTCTACGCTTTCTACTTCATTACTTACATTGATATTCAATATTGCTAATGAAACGTCTGGAGTTGGAACACGTACTGCGTTGCCTGTGAATTTGTTAAAAACTTGTGGCAATACTTTAGAAACTGCTTTTGCTGCTCCTGTTTCAGTAATGACCATATTCAATGGTGCTGAACGACCTCTTCTGTATTTCTTGTGGAAATTATCTAAGAGGTTTTGATCGTTAGTAAAAGAGTGAACAGATTCAATATGTCCGCTTTCGATACCGTATTTTTTCTCAATAACTGCTAATACTGGCGCAATACCATTTGTAGTACATGATGCTGCTGAGAAAATATCGTTAGATTCTGGTGCATATGTATTATGGTTAACTCCATAAACGATATTTGGAATATCACCTTTACCTGGTGCTGTCAATAATACTTTAGAAATTCCTTTGCTTTTTAAGTGCTGACTTAAGCCTTCAGCATCTCTCCAAACTCCTGAGTTGTCTATCAATAATGCATCTTCAATACCGTAAGCTGTATAATCAATATCAGCTGGATCATTAGCTGCAATCATTTTTACAGGATATCCGTTGATGATTAATGCTTTGTTTTCTAAATCTTCAATTACTGTTCCTCTGAATTTTCCGTGAACTGAATCTTTTCTTAATAAAGAAGATCTTTTTGTAATATCTAAATCAGAATTGGTCCGAGTGACGATAGCTTTTAATCTTAATTGCTCACCCTTTCCAGTTTGAGAAATGATTAATCTAGCAGCCAAACGACCGATTCTACCGAAACCATATAATACGACGTCTTTTGGTTTTAATACTTTCTTGTCTTTGCCTATAAGATTAGAAAGTTTTCTTTCTACGAATGCAGCAATATCAGCATCATTACCTCTTCCTTCTGTCAACCATTCTTTTCCTAGCATTCCAATATCAATTCTTGATGGAGCTAATCCTAAATCGGCAATAGCAGTACAAATTGCTAAAGAGTTCTCGATGGTTAGTGGTTCGTTGATATAATTACGAGCGTATTCATGGTGATTGAGAATTTCGCTTGCTCTTGCATCTACGATACTTCTTCTAAAAATAATCAACTCGACAGAATCATCGAGCCATAGTTTTCCTGCAACGTTGACGATTTCGAGTGCATTTTTTTCTCTCTCTAACCAATCTGCCGGGTTTGAATTGATATTACTCATTCAGTTAAAAATTATAAAAGATATTAAATGATATTAGTTTCCTAGGTAGTTTTTCAACAATTTACTACGTGAAGTAGCTCTTAATTTATTGATTGCTTTGTCTTTAATCTGACGTACTCTTTCTCTCGTCAATGCAAATTTATCACCGATGTCTTCTAATGACATTGGATGTTCTACACCGATACCGAAATAATAAATGATAACATCTCTCTGACGGTCTGTCAAAGTACTTAAAGAGCGCTCAATTTCTTTTCTTAGAGATTCTACATATTCTAATTGAGAATCCGTTTTTGGAGAGTTTGTATTTTCTAATACATCTAATAATGAATTTTCCTCACCTTCTTGGAAAGGAGCATCCACAGAGATGTGTCTAGCTGCCACGCCCAAAGTAGTTTCAACTTCTTCTCTATTGATTTCTAATAGTTCAGCTAATTCGTCAGCAGATGGCTCTCTTTCGAATTCTTGCTCTAATTGAGAGAATGCTTTGTTGATTTTATTTAAAGAACCTACTTTATTCAAAGGAAGTCTTACTATTCTAGATTGTTCAGCTAATGCTTGTAGGATAGATTGTCTAATCCACCATACTGCATAAGAGATAAATTTAAAACCTCTTGTTTCATCAAATCTTTGAGCTGCTTTAATAAGACCTAAGTTTCCTTCATTAATAAGGTCACTTAAAGTCAAGCCTTGATTTTGATATTGTTTTGCTACTGATACCACAAATCTCAAGTTCGCTTTTGTAAGTTTTTCTAAAGCTATTTGATCTCCTTGTTTAATCCTTTGAGCTAAATCCACTTCTTCATCAGGAGTGAGTAAATCTACTTTCCCAATTTCTTGTAGATATTTTTCCAAAGACTGGCTTTCTCTGTTGGTGATGGACTTCGTAATCTTGAGTTGACGCATAATAAGAATGAACCGTTTTTAAACAATTTGCAAAGATAATTATAATCTATTTAATAACAACGAAATGCAGGTGAAAGGTTCAATGAACCTGATATTAATTTAATGCTTTTATTGTTAAGAGTCAATTAAGTGTGTAATAAATCTGAAACTAGCAGTTCAGTGGTGTATGTTCTATAGTCGTTTGTTTATTTTTATTGTGATAAAACAAAGAAAAAGAACAAGAATTTCAAAGTTAATGATAATTTTCTCTTAAAAAATTTGGTTAGCTACTTATTTTGTTTATAATTGCGCACTTACTGATATTATTACTAACGAAAACATGGCTCAAAAAAAGCAAGCATTTACAATAGAAAGAACTTTTCGTTCTTCACCGACGATCTTGTATGATTTTCTTACAACACCGAGTGGTTTGATTCAATGGTTTTCAGATTCTGCAGACTTAAATGGAGATGTTTATTCATTCGGTTGGAGTGGAGATGAGCAATCTGCTGAAGTATTAAGCTTTGATGAAGAAGAGTTTATACGATTAAGATGGGATGATGAGGAAGATGATAAAGCCTATTTTGAATATAAAATTAAGAAAAACGAAATCACTGGAGAAACTATTCTTTATGTGACAGATTTTGCCTACAAAAATGAAATCAAAGAAACGATCTCTCTGTGGGAAAGTCAATTGAATGATTTGAAAAAATGTATCGGCGGGTAATTCATTAGTCAACAGTCCACGGTCAACAGACGACAGTGGTTATAATTATACAAAGTGCTACCAATGTGTGGCACTTTTTTTATTTAATTAGTATCGATTAATGTCGTTTCTTTTGTGGAAATTGTTTTCTGACGAAGTTTGGTCCCTGAACCTGTCGAAGTGAGGGATCTCTGAAGAGCATTCTCATTAAGAGATTCTTTCAGAATGACAGATAGGTTAAGATTCTTGTTAAAGATGGCAATGTCATTCCGTAATCACTAAGCCTGTGGAAGTGAGGAATCTCTGAAGAGCATTTTCATTAAGAGATTCTTTCAGAATGACAGATAAGTAAAGATTATTTTTAAAGGTGACAAAGTCATTCCGTAATCACTGATCCTGTGGTCACTGAGCCTGTCGAAGTGTCGAAGTAAGGATTCTCTGAAGAGCATTTTCATTAAGAGATTCTTTCAGAATGACAGATAGGTAAAGATTCTTGTTAAAGGTGACAATGTCATTTCGTAATCACTGAGCGCAGTCGATGTAGAATGGCAGAAGCCGATAGATGCATTTTTATATTATAAGCATCATAAGGATACTACAGAGCTTTATGCTTGATACTGAAGCTTCAATAAATTCAAATAGATACCATCTTCTTTTTGTGACAATTCTTCATGGTTGCCCATTTCAGCAATCTGCCCATTCTGAATGACTAAAATGATGTCTGCATTTCTAATAGTAGATAATCTATGCGCAATGACAATAGAAGTACGGTTTTTCATTAGATGTTCTAAAGCATCTTGAACCAGTTTTTCAGATTCTGAGTCTAAGGCACTAGTTGCCTCGTCTAATAAAAGTATAGTAGGATTTTTAAGGATTGCTCTTGCGATAGCTACTCTTTGTCTTTGTCCTCCAGATAATTTAATACCTCTTTCTCCTACAATCGTATTCAATCCTTCAGGTAGCTGTTGAATGAATTCTAAGCAATTGGCTTGACGTGCAGCTTCAATGATTTCTTCTTCAGATGCGTCTAATCGACCGTAAGCAATATTCTCTCTAATCGTCCCTCCAAATAAAATCACTTCTTGAGGAACAATAGCCATTTTAGATCTGACTTCTTGAACGCCCATTTCGTGAGTATCTACGTCGTCGATTAAAATTTGACCACTTTGAGTTTTATAGTATTGTAGTAATAACTGAATAATGGTTGACTTTCCTGCGCCTGACGGACCTACTAAGGCTACTGTTTTGCCTGCGGGAATTTTAAAGTTCAAGTTTTTAAAGATAGCAACATCAGATCTTGAAGGATAAGAGAAAGAAACATCTCTATATTCAATATTACCTATCGCAGTATTTCTTGGGATTTCTTTGATTTCTGTTTCCGAATCGATATTCAATACTTCTACAATTCTATCTGCGGCACCCATAGAGCTAACGATTTTACTCCATAATTCACCCATTCCAGCAACAGATCCACCGATAAAGATAGTGTAACCTACATAAGCCAAAAGAGCGCCAATAGTAATTGAACCTTCTTCTACTAATCCAGTAGCTCTCCATAGCACAAATAACAATGCGCCAATAAATGCAAACAATATGAACGAGATGAAACCGCCTCTATATATAGCAGCTTTAATAGCTAGCTTTTTGATAATTTCTACGGCAGTTCTATATCTTTTGCTTTCGTGGTATTCATTAGTATATGCTTTTACAGTTTGAATATTTTGAAAGGACTCTTCAGCAATAATAGTCGCGTCTGATATAGCTGCTAATACTCTTTTAGAGATTTGTTTAATGAATTTGCTTAAGTAAATTGCTAAAATGACAATAGAAGGAATCAAAATAATTATTGTACCTGTCAATTGTGGAGAAATGAAAGCTATAATAACAGTGCCACCAATTAAAGTGACCACTTGTCTAGCAAACTCGGCTAAGTTAATGGAAATCAATTCCTGTAAACTATTGACATCTGTAGATAATCTACTGATCAAGTCACCTGTACGAGATTGCTCAAAGTAAGGAATGTCTATGGTGATGTATTTTGAAAATAAATCAGAACGAATATCTGCCAAAACTCTCTCGTTGACTTCTGCGAAAATGTAAATTCTTGCAAAAGAAAGAATGCTTTGTACTATAATGAGAATAATTAAAACTATAGCGAGTTGATTTCGACTATTGAATGTGTATGAATAGCCTAGAGCATCTAATGTAAATGGTTTGCCTTGAGCAAGGTCCGCCATCATTGAAATTAGAAGAGGAAAAAATAAAAAAGTCAAAGTGGATAATAACAACATCACCAATCCTATATAGAAGGTCATTCTATATGGACGCAAGTAATTCATTAATGTCATGAATGACTGTACTGATTTTTTGGATAGACGTTTATTAGTAGAAGTGGAGGGCTGCTCTATATTATTTGATTCTTGCACCTAAATAATTTTTGGATGCAAAGTAAAAGCTAAAAGACAACAAATAGGGTAGAGAATTGTAAACATGACATTAATATGATATTCACTTTGGGCAGAAGAAGAGATTTTAAATTGATTTCTCAAGATTTTAAGACACTTTAAGTAGAATTATAACAATAAAATCATCGACAAAACATCAGTTTTGATACAGTTAATTATCATATGCATGACATCTCTATGACAATGTAAAGAACGGTTTACCATATTAAACTTCTACCTTTGTAGGACATTTATAATTCTAAATAATTATGAAAAAGACTCACATTATTGCATTGGTATTTATAGCTGTATTAGTGGGCGTACTGATTAGTATGCTTGGCGACTTCAGTAGATACGAAACTTTTGATTCGTCCTATGCTCAAAAAGGAAAGGAGATTAATGTAGTAGGTGTTTTGGATACGAAAGAACCTATGATTTATGAGCCTTTAAAGGATCCCAATAAATTTATATTTTACTTACAAGACGAAAATGGAGGAGTAAGAGAAGTCCATTATAAAGGTGAAAAGCCTAGAGACTTCGAACGTTCTGAGAAGATTGTCATCACGGGTAAATTAGAAGGTGATCAATTCATGGCATCGAAAATATTGATGAAATGCCCATCTAAATATGTAGAAGAAAAATCTCAAACAGCTTCACTTTAATTCAATTATGAACATTTACGCCGAAGGGAGTAATCTGATCTATGGCCAAATAGGTCATTTGTTTGTGATTACCTTTTTTATAGCTGCAATAGCATCTAGTCTTTCTTATTTCTTTGCAGTCAAAAAATCTGCAGTTCCCAATGAAGCATCTATCTGGTTAAAAGCTGGTAGGATGTGGTATATTTTACACGCATTTACAGTCATAGGCGCTGCCGCGATTGTTATTATAATGATTCAGCAGCATGTATTCGAATACAAATACATTTGGCAGCACTCTTCAAGAGAATTGCCTTTGAATTATCTACTTTCAGCGTTCTGGGAAGGACAGGAAGGAAGTACGTTGTTATGGTTATTCTGGCACAGTATCATCGGTATAGTTTTAATATTCAGAGCAAAAAAATGGGAAGCTCCTGTTATGGCGATATTGACTTTGTCACAAGTCATGCTCGCTTCAATGGAATTAGGAATTTACATTAAAATACCTAATATTCAATTAGACTTTTCTCCGTTTATATTCGCATTCAATTGGGCAGATTATAAAGTAGGAAGTAATCTTTTCTCTTTAGTCAAAGACACGATGGATATTCCAGTGTTTTCAATGGATCCTAATTATGTATTTGAAGATGGAAATGGATTAAATCCTTTATTGCAAAATTATTGGATGGTCATACATCCACCAACATTGTTTTTAGGATTTGCTACGACTACAGTACCTTTCGCATATGCCTTATCCTCATTGTGGCTGAGAAATTATAAAGATTGGTTGCAACCTGCACTCAGTTGGACTTTGTTTTCTCTAGCAATTTTAGGAACAGGAGTATTAATGGGTGGAGCATGGGCTTACGAAGCATTGAGTTTTGGAGGTTTCTGGGCTTGGGATCCAGTAGAGAATGCATCAATAGTTCCTTGGTTAGTAATGGCTGCAGGATTACATACAGCATTAGCTTATAAGCATACAGGATATTCTCTGATTCCTACTTATGGTTTCTTGTTGTCAGGAATGTTATTCGTCTTATATTCTAGTTTTATGACTAAGAGTGGTGTGCTCGGAGATTCTTCGGTTCACTCCTTTACGGATATGGGAATGTCAGCACAGCTTATTCTTTCAATTGCAGTATTTTTAATTCCTAGTTTATGGCTATTATTTAAGAGATATAAAGAAATACCAGGAAGAAAAGACGAAGAATCTGTGACTTCTAGAGAGTTTTGGTTGTTTATCGGTTCTTTAGTATTCTTAGTATCTGCTTTACATATCATTATATTTACATCTTTCCCTGTAATCAATAAAATTATAGGTTCTAATATTGCTCCTCCCGATCCTACTCATTATAATAGTGTAGAAATTTGGATAGCTATAATGTTAGCAATTGGTTCAGCTGTGACGCAGTTTTTCTCTTACAAAAAAACTAAAGTGCAGAAAGTATTAAAAGCTATCTTCTCTACTTTAATTGTATCAATAGCACTTTCTATTCCTGTAATTTATTACTTTAAATTCTATAGACTTGACTACTTAGTACTCACGGTGACTGCTATTTATGCAGTTATTGCAAATGGATACTATTTGATTAAAACTCTTAAAGGGAATATTTATCATGCTGGTGGGTCGATTACTCATATTGGTTTTGGAATCTTCTTATTAGGAATTTTGATATCTCAAGGTCGACAGCATGTTGTTTCTTTGAATAAATTTGGAATCAATTATGGCGATAGTTTTTCTGAAGAGGAAAATGCAGAAAACATATTGCTATATATAGATGAACCACAAATGATGAGTGGTTATAGAGTAACGTATTTAGGAGACTCTGCTGCTAAACCAAATGTTTACTTTAAGGTACAGTACGAGAAGTTAAATGATAAAAAAGAAGTCATTGAATCTTTCATATTGACACCGAATGTACAGATGAACCCAACTATGGGGAATGTGCCTAATCCATCTACGAAGAAGACTTTAGACAAAGATTTATATACTCATATTACTACTGCTCCATTAAATGAAGATGGTTCGCCTGCTGATACTCTATTAATAGAATCTAATAAAGTAGCAATGGGTGATACGGTTTTTGCTTCGAGATCTTTTGCAATATTTGAAAGCATTAATCCTAAAGCTACTTCTGACAAAATGGAAGTCAAAGCAAATGATATTTTAGTAGGAGCAAGGTTAAGATTATTCACAGCTGATACTAGTTATGTCATTGAACCTAAATACTTTATCAGAGAATTAATGGCAAGTTCTATTCCTGAATATGTAGAGTCTTTAGGAGTGAAATTCTCTTTGACTAAAATCTATCCTGAAGATGGTCAAGTAGAAATCACTATCGAGCAAAAACTGAAGAAGTTTATTATCATGAAAGCAATTATCTTCCCATACATCAACTTGTTGTGGTTAGGTTCTCTTGTCATGGTGATAGGTGTATTCATGAGTTTGAGAAAGAGATATTCAGAAAACAAGAGAATGAATGCAATCTAAAATTGAAAGGATAGTCATTATAGGTTCTGGCAGTGTCGCTACCACTTTGGGAATGGCTCTTTATGAAAGTGGTCATGAGATTTTGGAAGTGGCTTCTCGAAAATTAGAACATGCAAAAGTTTTAGGCGAGAAAATTCATGCTAAAAGAACTTTAAGTGATATTTCTAAAATCAATTTATACGCAAGTCTTTATATCATTGCTGTTTCTGATGATGCAATAGCTGAAGTGATTGCTAAGATGCCTAAAGTGACTGGAATAGTAGTACATACTTCGGGCACATCTAAAAGCTCATTATTGAAGAGTAGATTTAAAAATTGGGGGATTTTTTATCCTTTGCAATCTTTTACTGCAGGTAGAAAATTAGATTATAATAAGATTCCAATTTTAATTACATCAGAAAGTAAAAAGATTTCAGAATACTTGACCGAAGTGGCATCAAGTATTGGTTCGTCCGTATTTCATTTAGAAGATAGTTCTAGAATACACATACATATAGTGGCTGTAATGATTAATAATTTCACCAATCACTTATTAGTTTTAGCGGACGAATACATGAAAGATCATGAATTGCCTTCTCATTTGTTTCATTCATTGTTATTAGAAACTGTCTATAAAGCAATTGATTTAGGTGCTGCCAATTCTCAGACTGGACCTGCAAAAAGAGGAGATATGAATACCATACATCAGCATTTGCAGGTGATTGAAGAACAAGATATTCCTGCTATCATGGGCTTATATAAAATGTTTACCAAAAGCATCATGCATCATCATTCTTCTACGCCTTCATAAATTATCAGAAGAAATTTATTATCATTGACCATAATTTGATCCAATTTAATGAGCTTTATTCACGCTTCTATATTTTATATTCACATCAAGACATTTATTAAAATTGTTTACCTACAGTGTATCAAGCATTTTAGTATCAAACGATTTTTAATAACTGTTCTTTTTGTAGCCCTGTTTTCTTTAATTTCTTTAGTGGTATTGGTAACTAGATTATTAGATGAAATCCTGTTTCCTAATTATAGAAATCTAAAAGTAGAAAAGCCAGTATTTATAATTGCAAATCCGCGAAGTGGAACCACCTTTCTTCATAGATTATTCTGCTTAGACGAAGAGCGATATGGTTATACAAGGTTATACCACACGATTTTCCCTTCGATTACCATTTTTAAAATCATTAGTTTTTTTGCTGCTATAGATCGACGTATTGGTCAGCCGATGCTTAAAACATTTGATTATTTAGATGGAGTATTTTTTAAAGGTTGGGAAGACATTCACCCTATGGGCTTTAATCAATCCGAGGAAGATGAAGGTACCTTTATTTTTACTTTGATCACAAGCGGTATATTTTTGCTATGTCCTTATATGGATGAGATTGATTACGTAAAGTTTCCTGATTTAATGTCAGAAAAAGAAAGGAAATCTTTGGCAGCTTATTATAAATCTTCTATCCAAAGATTCATGTATTCTTTAGGTTCTGATAAAATATTCTTATCTAAAAACGTGATGTCTACAGGAAGGATGAATACTATTATTGAAATTTTCCCTCAAGCCAAAATAGTATATATAGTAAGAAGTCCTTACGAAGCTGTTCCTTCGTTTATCAGCATGTTTTCTGCAGCATGGAAAGCACATAGTCCAGAAATTCCTGAAGATTCCAAGTATCATAGAGCTTGGGGAGAATTAGCGATGGATTATTATATCTATTTCCACGAAAACATCAAAAAGCTTCCACAGTCTCAATGGTGTACCTTGAAGTATGAAGATTTAATCGCTTCTCCACACCAAGAAATGCTTAAAATATATCATCACTTTGGAATGGAAGTAAGCCCAATATTTGAAGAAAGATTAAAAAATGCTTCAGGTAGAGCTAAAAAATACAAAAGCGCGCACAGTTATTCCTTAGAGCAATATGGAATGACCAAAGAAGATGTCTTAGAGAAATTAACACCTATATTCGACAGATATCAGTTTGAAAAATAATTGCTAAGTTTGTCTAAAACCGTGCAGAGGTCAATCATTTGATATAACTTTACCCTTAAAATATTGTAGAATTATGAATTTAAAGTATTTAATGTTTGCAGGAGTTCTTTCATTAGTGTTAGGTACATCTTGCGTAAGTAAAAAAACGTATAAGCTAGAAACAGCTAAATTGGAAGATTTGCAAAATGCACACACTTCTCTACAGACTGATTTAAGAAATTGCGAGAGCACGAAGAATGAAGCCAATAAGAAAGTCGAAAATCTACAATTCGAAAAGAAATCGTTAGAATCTAGAATTGAAGATTTATTGAATCAATTATCTTATTTGAAAGAAAATAATTCTACTGCACTTAAGCAGTTGAGTGATTTATCAGTAATCTCTTCTTCTCAAGCTGAAAGCATCAAAAAATCTTTGGATAATATTGGAGCTAAAGATATGTATATCAAAGACTTACAGTCTGCTATCTCACGTAAAGATTCATTGAATATGGTATTGGTCATGAACTTGAAAGGTGCTATAGGTGACTTGAATGATTCAGATATTGAAATTAAAGTAGAAAAAAGTGCGGTTTATATCTCTATTTCAGATAAGTTATTATTCAAAAGCGGTAGCTATGAAGTAACTGACAATGCAATGAATGTTTTAGCAAAAGTTGCTAAAGTATTGAAAGCACAACCTGATATTGAATTTATCGTAGAAGGTCATACTGACAATGTACCTGTTAAAGGTGGCGCTATTATTAAAGATAACTGGGATTTATCTGTGTTGAGAGCTACTTCAGTGGTAAGAATTTTACAAAACAATTATGGTTTAGCACCTCAAAGAATGACTGCGGGTGGTAGAAGTGAATATGTGCCAGTAGCTGAAAACACTAGTGCAGATGGGAAATCTAAAAACCGTAGAACAAGAATTGTAATTCTTCCTCAATTAGATCAATTCTTCAAATTATTAGAATCTAAATAAACTTAGATTATCATTTAATATAGAAATGCTTTTGTACATCACGTGCAAAAGCATTTTTTATTTGGGAGAGTTCTATTTATTTTAAAAATAGGCTTTCAGTATAATCTAACAAAGTACGGTCACCTGATTTGCCATGACCAGGTACAATAATTTCCGCTGAAGGAAAAGCATCTTTTACCATTTGGATGGTATGTGGCCAAGCTGTAACATCTGCATCCTCTAAATTACCTTTGGTGGCATCTAATTCCTTTACTAAACAACCACCGAACAATACTTTTTGAACTGGAATATACACCACGATATTATCATAGGTATGTCCTGCACCCAAAAATGAACATTTGATATTTTCATTTCCAACTCTGATTTCTAACTCAGATTTAAAACCTACTTTAGGAATCGCTGTCTTTCTTATTGTTGCAGAATCTATAGTGCTCAAGTTGGCAAAAGAGAGCGTGTTATTTTCATGAAATGCATTCAAACCACCTAAACAGTCTTTATGAAAATGTGTAGGAATGACTGCTATGATTTTTGCTTGAAGATGTTCTTCAATCCATTTTATTAATTCATAAGAAGAAGAATCGTCCACGGGAGAATCTATCACGACTACCTCATCCTGATCTTTGAAAATCAAACCATTGCAAGCTACTCTTCCAAAATCATTGGTATTCAAATACGAGATATGCACCCAAACATTCGGAGCTATAGAATCTATTTGAATCTTAGATAGGATAGAGGCTTCTTTAATTTGATGAGCGGGTCGACAGCTAGAAAAAGAAATCAATAATCCGATAAGAAGTAAAAAAGTAAATTTTCTGTGAAAAGAATTCATAACTGCTGATTTTAAATCAACAGCAATTTAGTAGCTTTTCGTCATATCATTCGGAACTACAATAACAAAATCAGCTTTTTCTTTATTTTCCGCTTCTAACTTGTCTGTTTGGCTTTGTTCTACTATATGAATGGTCATTATTTTTTTGGAAGAATCCATTCGATTAATATACCAAACGATGCCTTCTTTAGCTTGAGTGTGATAAGCACCGTTGATATGAAAAACCTTATGATTAGATGACCGTAATATAAAATGAGCCATAGTTGCATCTTTTACAGCCTGCGCATGTGCGAGATGAGCTTCGCTGCCTTTTTGTGCAATGCCATGTCCGCCAATAGATTGCATCATTGCTGAATAACCTGGCAAGGTCAAATCTACTTCGATAGGTAATGGAGCGATATAACTTTTTCCTATATCGCTAATACTGTCAAGCGCAGAAAGTCCTTCTCGATAAACCAAATTCGCATACCGCTGTGGAATATTGGTAGCAATTACTTTTAATTGGTTTCTGAAAGCAAAAACTACGATTGGATGATAATCTGTTTTGTAATTGTTCCAGAGTTTAGCTTCTTTTAAAAAATGTCTTTCTTGAATAGTTCCATCTAGATACTCGTCAACAATTAATTGATTATCAGACTCTAGCATCTCAAGTCCTAAAGCTAAATTTGAATGATGCTTTTGATATAAAGATTTGAAAACTTGCAATTCTAACCAATGATTGATAGTGTTATTATGCAGTTCTCCAAAAAATACAATATCTGCATCTTCTAAGCTTTTAAGCATCTTTTCATACGAAATGCTTTTGCCATTAGATTTGAAAATAGTATAAGGTAAAGCCTCTTGACCCAAAGATAATTCTAGCTGAAAATGGAATAAAATGAATAAAAATAAAATACTTCTCTTCATTCGTCTTTCATTTAAGAATTAGAATCTTGTATTTGATGGGTTATAGAAGCTTGTAAAAATCCTACAAATAATGGATGCGGATTTAGTATTGTACTTTTATATTCTGGATGAAATTGTACACCGACAAACCAAGGATGTTCTGGAATCTCTACAATCTCTACTAAGTTAGAATCCGGATTGATACCTGTAGCAATCATTCCTGCTTGCTCAAATGTCTCAAGATATTTATTATTGAATTCGTAACGATGTCTGTGACGCTCCCAAATCAATATAGATTTATACGCTTTTTCAGATTTAGAACCTTTTTTCAATTCGCAAGGATAAGCACCTAATCTCATAGTTCCACCCATATTGGTGATGAGTTTTTGCTGTTCCATTAAATCAATTACTGGATTTTGAACTTTTGCATTGAACTCTCTTGAATTAGCATCTTTAATGTGTAATACATTTCTAGCAAATTCAATTACTGCACATTGCATCCCTAAGCAAACTCCGAAAAATGGTATTTTATTTTCTCTAGCATACTGTATTGCTAATAATTTACCGTCTATTCCTCTTTGTCCAAAACCTGGAGCAACAAATATTCCATCTAAATGCTTGAAGGTCTCTTCGATATTACCTGCATTTAATTTTTCAGCTTGAATTTGTTCAACATTAACGTGACAGTGAAGCTTTGCTCCAGCATGTATAAAGGACTCATAAATAGAGATATATGCGTCTTTTAGTTCTACATATTTCCCTACCACACCAATAGTGACAGATGATTTAGGGTTTTTATAATTTCTAAGAAATTCTTTCCATTTTCTTAAATCTAAATCAGGCATATTTTCATAACCTAATTGATTTAATACAGTAATGTCTAGTTTTTCTTTCAATAAATTTAACGGAACATCATAGATAGAATCAGCATCTCTCATTTCAATGACAGCTTCATTATCTACGTTACAAAATTCTGCTATTTTTCTTTTACGCTCATTGCCCAATTCGTGCTCTGTACGGCAAATCAATATATGTGGTTGAATACCATAGCTTTGCAACTCTTTTACTGAGTGCTGAGTAGGCTTTGTTTTCAATTCTTTAGCTGCACTAAGGTATGGAACCAGTGTCAAGTGGATGACTAAATAGTCCTTTTTAGGCAATTGCCATTTCAATTGACGGATAGACTCTATAAAAGGTAAAGATTCAATATCACCAACAGTTCCACCAATTTCTGTGATAATAATATCAAATTCATCAGATTGACCTAGAAGTAACATTCTTCTTTTGATTTCATCTGTAATATGAGGGACGACTTGTACTGTTTTGCCTAAATAGTCACCTTTTCTCTCTCTATTGATAACTTCCAAGTATACTCTACCTGTAGTCACGTTATTAGCTTGAGAAGTGGGTGTGTCTAAGAATCTTTCGTAATGTCCTAAATCTAAATCTGTTTCAGCACCATCATCCGTTACGTAGCATTCGCCATGCTCGTATGGATTCATTGTACCTGGATCCACATTGATGTATGGGTCAAACTTTTGAATGGTCACTCTTAGACCTCTTGACTTGAGTAATTTTGCAAGAGAAGCTGCTAAAATGCCTTTGCCTAATGAAGAAGTTACTCCACCTGTAACGAAAATAAATTTTGCCATAACCGAGAAATTGTAGCCTTAGCTATGGAATATAAAGGTAGAGTAAAATGTAACTTTACCCAAAAAAAACGTGTTAAGAAATCAATTTGTGCAAATCTTCTGGTCGATCGATGGATATATTTTCATGCGTTGTAATATCAACAAAAATATCATAGCCGTTTTCTAGCCATCTCAACTGCTCCAGCTTTTCTGACAGCTCTAAAAACGTGGGTTCTAGTTGAGCGATTTCTAGTAAAATATCTTTTTGATAACCGTAGATTCCAATATGCTGTAAATATTCATTTGTAGAATGAAAAGGTATAGCATATCTAGAAAAGTATAAAGCTTTTCCTTGCAATGTTTTTACCAATTTTACAATATTAGAATCTTGAGCTGCCTCTGAATTAATTCTTCTAGCTAAAGTACAAATAGGAGAGCGGTTCAGTAAAAGTCGAGCTACTTGATCGATTTGTTCAGGATGTATTCTAGGTTCATCCCCTTGAATATTAATGACAGCATCTGTTTCTATTCTTGAGCAAACCTCTGCACATCTATCTGTGCCAGAAGGATGTGAAGATGAGGTCATCATATATTCTCCTCCAAATTGTCGGATCGCTTCAGCTATTCTTTCATCATCAGTGGCAATAATCACATCGCTCAAATATTTAGATTGCAGACATTGCTCGTACACATGTTGAATCATTGGACGACCATCAATCAATGTCAGAGGTTTACCCGGAAATCTTGAAGAAGCATATCTCGCTGGAATAATACCTGTTATTTTCATAAAATATTACTCACTTTAAGAATAGCACCTTCTACGCTTATCACTTTTACGGATTGGTCTTTTTCCACCATAGAGGTGATACTTAAAGCGTCATAAATATTTCCATCAATAATAATTTTTCCAGAAGGTCTTAATTGATGAAGAACAATTCCACTTTGTCCAATTAAGCCATCCAAATTACTTTCTTTGGTAGTAAATCCATCTTTAGATTCTTGATTGCTTTTTAGAACTAAACGATTAAAACCTGGTAAAGTGATGAGGGATTGTCCGAAGAAAAAGATGCCTACAAATGCAATACTGACTACTGCCATCACTCTAAAAAAAGATTGAGCTAATAAATCTCCTGCGATTGAATTCCATTCGAAATCAAAACCATTGAAATCTAATAAACTAAAAGTCAATCCTGATACAATACAGATAATTCCGGCTATGCCTGCCACACCAAAACCGGGTATAACAAAAATCTCTAATGCCAATAAGATGATTCCAACTACAAAAAGAAGTATTTCCCACACATTGGCGGTTCCGTCAATAATTAAAGGAGCAAAAAATAATATAGCTCCAACTAAAGAAGCTAAAATAGGTAAGCCTAAACCTGGAGTTTTAAATTCAAAGTAAAGACCTCCAATAATTACAAATATTAAAATACTATTCACAAAAGGACTGAGTAGAAAATTAATGACTTTATCCGAAGTAGTGATTTTATGCTCTATTAAGGTGTGTGATTCAATTCCCATTTTTTTAATAACTTCTTGTACACTAGTTGCCAAGCCATCTGCCATTTGATATTGTACAGCTTCTTTTGAAGTTAATGTCAATACTTTACCCGAATCGCTGATTCCTTCTACTATTTTTCTTTCATCTACCATGGCTTCAGCTAAATCAGGGTTTCTTCCTTTTGTTTCAGCAGTCGACCTCATCATTCCTCGCATATAAGATTGATATTTATCAGGCATTGCTTCTCCAGAAGTTCCATTCACAACAGTTGCAGCTCCAATAGAACCACCTGGAGCCATATAAATATTGTCACAAGCGAGAGATATTAGTGCACCAGCAGAAGCGGCGTTATTATTAATAAACGCGATCGTTGGAATTTTAGAATTTAAAATTTTAGTTCTAATAGAGTCGGCGACATCCAGTCTTCCTCCGTATGTATTGATTTCAATAATAATCTGATCGACTTTCTTTCTCTCAGCTTCGTCAAAAGATTTTTTAATTAATCGACCTGCAGCAGGTTGAATCTCTTCAGAAAGATGGATGTAATATATTTTTGTGGCACTTTTATTGTTAACACTTTGAGCGTGCGTAGAAAAGACAAAAAATATAGTTAAAAGTATCGTTAATATTGAGGTTTTTGATTGTAATCCCATTTGTTTAGACCACATTTGTTGAAAAGTTGAAAGTTAAAAATAAGTATAAGTCAGATTAATTTGCAATCTAATTAAAAAAGTATGAAGAAGTCAGTAGTTTTTAATCTCTTTATTTGGGCATCAAGTTGTTTATTCTCCTTACAATTAATAGCTCAAACCACTAAAGATCATACTGTTGTAGCTGGTGAAACATTATATGGTATTGCTAGAAATCATCAAATAAATTTTAATGATTTGGCGAAAGCTAATCCTCAAATCATTAACAATGCTATCAATATAGGAGATATTATCCATATCCCTACGAAAAATAATTCCACACAAAACACACCTGCAAGTCAGTCTCCTGCTACAAGTACTTCGCCTGTCAAAAACACTAGTGGGATTCCTCAAACCAATCCTTTTGCAGGAGCTACTGGAGTTGTAAATCCAACGCCCACAAAACCTGCCACAACAGCATCTAATAATACCACTGTCACAACAACTAGTGCTTCATCTACACCTAGATCTGGTATAACCAATAATCAGTTTGCAATGATTGAACACGTAGTGGCTGAAAAGCAAACTTTATTTGCTATCTCCAAACTATACAATGTATCGGTAGCTGATATTCAATCTTGGAATCATCTTGCTGATAATAATATTAAAGTGGGTTCAATTTTATTGATTCGCTCTAATTCAACTGCTCTTGTAGTGCCTACTACTTCAACTCCGATAAAAACAGCTCCTGTTGTAGAAAAAGTTGAAATCGTAAAACCAGAAATTGTAAAACCTGTAGAAGTAGCTGTTGCAGAAAAAACAACAAGTACTCCAGTATTGCCTGAACCAGTTAGAGAAAGTCCTGCTAGAGCATCTATGAATGTACAAGGACAATTGGAAGAAGCTTATTTACAAGATAGAAGTAGAGGCAAAAGCTTAATGACTTCAAGAGGGACTATTACTTGGATCAATACAGAAAATGCTAAAATGTCAGACAGCTATTTCGGTTTGCACAAAACTGCACCAATTGGTTCAATAGTACGCGTCACTAACTTAGTCAATAAAAGAGTGGTCTTTGTGAAAGTGATAGGCAAATTACCAGAGACTTCAGATAATTTAAATATTGTTTTAAAACTTTCTGCAGCATCTAAAAAAGCATTATTACTCAATGGTGATAAAGCTTATGTAGATATTGAATATTACCAATAATCTAATAAGGCAATAGTAAATCGCTTAAATCTTGAACTGTATCAACAATATAGTCGGCACCTGCTTTTTCTAATTCTTCATGATTCCCAAATCCAAATAATACCCCAATAGATTTCATTTGATGATGTTTGGCTCCCAAGATGTCAAATTTCCGATCGCCTATCATTATAGAATGATTCCCATGTTTGATTTGTAAAGTCTCCATTGCATGCTGAATAATTTCATCTTTATTCACACGAGTGCCGTCCATATGACTCCCTGCTACTAAGCTAAAGTAATCGTCTAATTTGAAATGTTTGATAATGATATTAGCAAAATACTCAGGTTTTGAAGTGGCTACTACCAATGTCTTGTCTTTTGCTTTCAGTTGTTTTAAAAGCTCTTCAATCCCATTAAAAACATAGTTCTCAAAAATACCTTGATCTTTATAATATTCTCTATAATACTCTATCGCTTTTGAAGCATCACTATTTGAAAACTGATAAAATTTCACAAAGGAGTCATGTAAAGGTGGACCTATAAATTTTCTCAACTCAGAAGTGTCTTTGATTTCGATATCAAATTTTCGCAATGCATAAGCTACAGAATTAGTAATTCCCTTTCCAGAATCAGTAATTGTGCCGTCTAAATCGAAAAGTATATTTTGATAAGAATCCATTGTATTTGTTTAAACTCCACAATGTATAGCTTTCATCTTACTATCCCAAAACGACATCTAAAGACATCATTACTAAAAACCCTATGATAAAGCCAATAGTGGACACATCTGAATTTTTGTTTTGTTGAGATTCGGGAATCACTTCTTCTATCACTACAAAAACCATTGCACCAGCAGCAAAAGATAAAACATAAGGCAACATCGGAGTAAATAAAGTGACAGCTAAAGCTCCCATTACTCCAGCGATAGGTTCTACAATAGCAGATAATTGACCATAGAAAAAACTTTTCTTTTTGGAAAGCCCCATTCTTCGCAAAGGCATAGATACTGCAATTCCTTCAGGGAAATTTTGTAATCCAATACCAAGAGCTAAAGTGGCTGCTCCAGCGATTGTAGCTTCAGGAATGCCCGCTGCTACACCTCCAAATAAAACACCTACAGCTAATCCCTCAGGTATATTATGAAGCGTAATAGCAAGAATTAATAAGGTAGTTTTTTGCCACGGTGATTTGATGCCTTCCACTCTTTTAAGGTTAACATGAAAGTGAGGAAGTATTTTATCTAAACCAAAAATAAAAATTGCTCCTAATAAAAAACCAGAAACAGCAGGAAATACTTTTAAGAACCCATCAGCATCTGTCATTTCAATAGATGGGATAATTAAACTCCATACACTCGCTGCTATCATCACTCCACCAGTAAAACCAAGCATGCCATCCATTACAGTTTTGTTAGTACTGCTCATGAAGAATACTAAAGCGGAACCTAACGCAGTTAATAACCAAGTAAAGAGTGTTGCTAATAAAGCAGCATATATTGGATTAATAGATTGTAAAAATTCAACGATTTCTTGAAACATAAATGTAGTGCTTAATAGAAAACAAGTTTCTAGCTACAAAAGTAATAAAGTTAGTCTACTCTAACAATAAGTTTTTGTTATGGACATAAGAATTTTTATAGAGAAAGAATAATTGTATATTTGAAAGGTGAACTCTTTAACAGAAGAAAACTATCTAAAAGCATTATTGAACCTCTCGAGTGAGAAAGGAGAAGTAAGTGTGAGCGAGCTTTCTGACCACCTTGAAATCAAAAAGCCCACTGTAACCAGCATGATGAAAAAGCTGGATTCTAAAGGATTAATAGAATATGAAAGCTATAAACCTATTAAACTATCTGAAATAGGGAAGAAAGAAGCAGCTTTGATTATACGTAAACATCGGTTGACAGAAATGTTTTTAGTAGAGAAAATGCATTTCGGTTGGGAAGAAGTCCATCAAATTGCAGAACAAATAGAACATTTGAAATCCCATGTGTTTTTTGAAAGAATGGATGAGATTTTAGGTTATCCCAAGTTTGATCCACACGGTTCACCGATACCTGATGCGGATGGAAATATGACTTGGAAGTCTTATAAAAAACTGACAGATTGTAAAGTGGGTGATAGAGTTAAAATTGAAGCAGTTACGAATTCCTCCTCTGAGTTTTTGAAGTTTTTGAATACAAGAGAGATTTCCTTAGGATTAGAAGTCAAAGTAATCTCTATGGAATCTTTTGATCAGTCTATGGTCATCAGTTATCAAAATCATCCTCATGAAAATTTGAGTAATATTGTCACAGAAAAATTATTAGTAGAAAAGATTTAATTCATCTCCAGAATCATTTTTAATAAAGTTCGGGATAGATTGTATTTGTAGTCAAAACTATATTGTAATTTTGACCCCATGAATATTAATTGGAACGAAATTCCTACACCTTGTTATGTATTAGAAGAAGAGAGATTACTTCAAAATCTTCGATTGATGAAGCATGTACAAGATTCTTCAGGAGTATCTATTATCTGTGCACTAAAAGGGTTTGCAATGCATGCCACTTTTCCTACTTTGAAAGAGTATTTACAAGGAGCTACAGCTAGTTCATTACATGAAGCGAGGTTAGTTTTTGAAAAAATGGGTGTTAAGGCTCATACCTACTGCGCTGCATATATTCCTGAAGATTTTAAAGAAATTCAAAAATATTCTAGTCATTTAACTTTCAATTCTTTATCTGAATACGCAAGATGGAAAGATCGAGTCCAATCAGATATCAGTTGTGGACTACGAGTAAATCCAGGATATAGTGAAGTCGAAACAGAATTATATAATCCTTGCGCACCCAATTCGAGATTAGGTATAGCTAGAAATTTGCTAGGAGAGGACTTGCCAGAAGGAATAGAAGGCTTGCATTTTCATGCATTATGTGAAAATGACTCTTATACTTTAGAAAGAGTTTTAGAATCTTTCACTCAACTTTATGATCCTTTTCTAAAAAAGATAAAGTGGGTGAATTTTGGTGGTGGGCATCTCATGACTAAAAAAGGTTATGATATTAATCATTTGATCCAAATCCTGGAAAAATTCAGAAGTCAATATCCAAATATCGAAGAGGTGATTTTAGAACCAGGAAGCGCAGTAGGATGGCAGACGGGATATCTGATGAGTACTGTATTAGATATTGTTCAAAATGGACCTACTCCAATCGCTATGCTTGACGTTTCGTTTACTTGTCATATGCCAGATTGCTTAGAAATGCCATATCAACCAAAAATTCTAAATACTTCAGAAAATGGAGCTCACGAATATTATATGGGTGGCATGAGTTGTCTTGCAGGTGATTATATGGGCACTTGGAAATTTGACCAAGCATTAGAAGTAGGAGATAAGGTTATTTTTGATGATATGATACATTATACCATGGTGAAAACTTCTACATTCAATGGAATTAACTTACCAAGTATTGGTATTTGGACGAAAGAAAACAAATTTCAACTCTTAAATAGCTATGGCTATGAAGATTATTCTTCGAGGTTGTCATAATTCAGATTTTTGTATACATTGTACATATGGCTATAGGAAAATTTAAAATAGAATTATACTTTGATCAGTTATTCAAAAAGGCTGAGGCAATTGCAAGCAATAATAGAATACTAAGCAGCCTGATTGATAAGGCATTTGTAAGTATAGGTGAAACTACAGGAAAAGCCTTCGACCTTCAAGATCAAGGGTATGCCATGATGAGGATGTTGAAAGCTTGGTACGCTAGAGAATACACAGATATTTCTTACAAAAATGTATTGACATTGATAGCTTCTGCAGTTTACATTGTCAATCCAATAGATCTTATTCCTGATTTTATACCTTTCATTGGTAGATTAGATGACAAATTAGTATTGGCGTTTATGATAAAAAGATTGAATGATGAACTACAAAGATTTATGGCGTGGGAAGAAGCGCAACTCAGCAATTCTTAAACAATGTTATCAATTTTGAATTTCTTCAAACATTTTTGATGTTATGTCATTGTAATTAATAGTTTTGATTCCTTTTGCACCATCAAATAAAGCATATTGAAGCATTTTGTATCCATTAGTATTATTGCACTTTTAAGTCTTTTAAAAATAAGTGCACAGCCATATATGAATTATTCCATGAAAAGCATTATTCAGTTTTCAGGAATGGTCAAAGATGAAATCAGTAATGCGCCGATACCTTTCGCAATTGTTTATGCTGATCAAGAGAAAAGAGGTACTGTCACCACATTGGATGGCTTTTTCTCGTTTGCAGCAGCCAAAGGAGATGTCATTATTGTAAAATCTATTGGTTATAAGCCTTTTAGGATTACTGTTCCTCTTGATGCTCCAGGAAGTACTTATTATAAGGATATCCAAATGACAAGGGAAATCTACGAATTAGATACAATAACAATTTACCCTTTGCCAAAACCACATCAGCTCCGTCAAGCTATTGCTAACCTCGATATTCCTGATGATATGATGATTAAAGCTCAAAAAGCTATCGAGAAATCTAAGCTAGATGAAATGGCAAAAACTACGAGATACGATGGAAATGAAAACTTTAATCAGTATCTAAAAAATCAAGTTCAGTCGTATTACCATTACGGCCAACCGGCGCCTATAAAATTATTTGATGTCTTCAGTTGGGCAGAATTCATTAAATCTTTAAAGAAAAAGAAAGCTCCCAATACTGAAAAAGGTACTGAGTATAAGTATCCGGAGTTTTAAGAATAAGAAGTTCCGAATTTCTAATAAATACTGCTCATAGATTTGCTCTATAACATAAAAATAGCTTAGGGATACTTAACAGTTGTATATACAACAAGATGATTTTAAAAGCCTATATTAGAGTATAAAATATTTCAGTATGGCAAATATAGATTTCAATTCACAAGTAGTAGGTCTTCAATCTTCATTGAAGCCATTTGCTTTGAAGTTAACAAGAGATATGGATGATGCAGAAGACTTGATCCAAGAGACCATGTTTAGAGCATTTTCTAATGAAGATAAATTTCAAAGTGGAACCAAATTAAAAGCTTGGTTGTATACTATTATGAAAAATATTTTCATCAATAACTATCGCAAGAAAGTTAAAAGAAATACAGTAGTAGATAATAGCGACAACCAATACTTCATAGATTCAGTATCTCACACTACAACAAATGATGCAGAGATGGCATTTGTCAATAAAGATATTGAAACAGCCATCTTAAGCTTATCCAACGAATTTAGAGTGCCTTTTATGATGCACTTTAAAGGTTATAAATATCATGAGATTGCAGAGAAGTTAAACTTGCCTTTAGGTACAGTAAAGAGTAGAATATTCTTTACTAGAAAAGCTCTAAAAGAAAAATTGTCTCATTACGAATCCATGATATAATTTAAGGTTTAAACCTTGGATGATATAAGGATAATGAGGTTCTAAGATAATCTTGATTTAGGTGGGTGTAGATTTCTGTTGTAGTAATAGAAGCGTGCCCCAACATCATTTGGACAGCTCTCAAGTCTGCGCCACCTTCAATCAAATGCGTTGCAAAAGAATGCCTAAAAGTATGTGGGCTAATATTTTTAGTAATGCCAGCTTCCTGAGCTAAATTCTTTAAAAAAGTAAACACCATCACTCTTGAAATGGGTTTACCTCTTCGATTCAAAAACAATACATCATCATACATTGGGTATTTATGCCATTGACTTCTGATATAGGTCATATATAATTCAATACTTTTCATAGCGGATTGTCCAATCGGCACTAATCTCTCTTTATCACCTTTTCCTATTACTCGAATAATTTCATCTTGAAAATAGATGTGGGAGATTTTTAAATTGATCAATTCTGATACTCTAAGACCACAACTGTATAAGGTCTCTATCATTGCTTTATTTCTAACGTGATCAGTTTTACTCAAATCTAAATGGTGGAGAAGAGTCTCGATTTCTTCATAAGACAATACATCTGGTAGCTTCCTTAGGAGTTTAGGAGATTCTATTAAATCTAATGGAGACTCAGCGATAATCTTTTCTAATATGAGATAGTTGTAAAATGATTTTAATCCAGATAATATCCTAGCTTGACTGCTTGCACTCATTCCTAAATCATAAAGAATAGCAAGAAATTGCTCTATATCATCAGTCTTGATTTGTGTAGGAAGGAATTCAGGAAATTGACTTCTTAGCATTTCTACATCATGCAAATAGGCTTCTACAGAATTCATAGAAAGACCCTTTTCAGTAATCAAATATGCTTTAAAAAGTTTTATAAGGAAATCCCAATTCATTCAAATATTTTTACAATCTTTTATTTTTAGAAATATTTTTTGTCAATCTTCTAAAATAAAAAAAGTCCCAACTAAGTTGGGACTATAATTTGAATTAGGTCTCAAAAGAGGCGCTAATTATTTATTCATTTCTTTTTTGAACTCTTTACCACCTTCTTCAAAAGCTTTACCTGTTTTGTTCACACCGTCTTTGATGTTTTGACCTGCTTTGTTTGCACCATCTTTGATGTCTTGACCAGTTTGCTGAGCACCTTCTTTGATTTCTCTTCCAGTTTCTCTAGCATCTTCTTTCATTTGTTGACCTAAAGTTTTTGCATCATCTGCTACGTCTTGAGCACCTTCTTGAATATTATCGACTCCTTCTTGGATTTCTTGACTTGCGTCATCACCAAACTCTTGTGTTTCTTCAATAGCTTGATCTAAATTTTCACCTGGAGTGTCGTTTTGGTTATCACATGATACCAAAATAAAAGTGGAAGCCACTATTCCTAAAATAATTGATTTTTTCATTGCGTTTAATTTTAAAATTCTAAAACAATGTAGACTAAGGAATTTGTAATGTCAAATCTTTACAAGTTCAAACATATAATTTTAACACTTTTACCAAAGTTTTCACAAAAACGGCTCTTATCTAATAGAATTTCAATAAATCTTTTAAATTTTATAAAACAGAAATTAATCTTGGGGTAGATATATGAAAGTGAACTAACTCAAAAGATTTGAACTCTATTTATGTTGGTAATTTTGAATAGTTTCTATAAAGTACTGAACATTTTTATACGGAACATCTGGATATACTCCATGACCTAGATTCGCAATATAACCTTGAAGTCCAAAAGCTTGTAGCATTTTTTCTGTTTCCTTTTTTATGACAGACTGCTCTGCATAAAGTACACATGGATCCATATTCCCTTGTAAAGCTTTGCCTTGAGTTTGTTGACGAGCTTGAGCGATATCTATCGTCCAATCCAAACCTATTACAGATGTAGCTGTTTCAGATAATTCATTTAAAATATAATGAGCATCTTTTGCAAATAAAATAACAGGAACCTCTGTGATTGCTGCAGCTATCTTTTTCATATACGGCAATGCAAATTCTATGTATTGAGCTTTGCTTAAAACTCCTGCCCAAGAATCAAATACTTGAACAATATTAGCACCTGCTTGAACTTGTGCTTTTAAATATTGAATAGTAGCTGTTGTAATTTTATCTAATAAAAGATGACTCCATTCTGGCTGAGTATACAATAATTTCTTTGCATGACTAAATGTCTTAGAACCTTTACCTTCTACCATATACGCCATAATCGTCCAAGGTGCACCTGCAAAACCAATTAATGGAACTCTATTGTTCAACTCAGATTTTGTGAGCTTTATAGAATTGACAACATAGTCTAATTCACCGATTACATCTGTATTTAGAGCTTTAATATCAGCTAAAGATTGTATTGTTTTTGGAAATAATGGACCTTTGGATTCAATCATTTCATAATTCAGACCCATCGCTTCAGGGATGACTAAAATATCTGAAAAGATGATGGCAGCATCTACCTTTAAAATATCTACAGGTTGTAAAGTAACTTCACATATTAACTCTGGATTTTTTACTAATTCTTTGAAACCACTCACGCTTGAACGGACGGCTCTATATTCAGGTAAAATTCTCCCAGCTTGTCTCATGACCCAAACAGGAGTACGCTCTACTGTTTCACCTTTTGCTGCTCTAATGATTAAATCGTTTTTCAACATGGTGCAAAAATATTGATTGTATCCTTTAGAATTGTAATGATTCTGTCAAACAATCCCTGCAAAACAGTAACTTTTCACTTTTAGGTTCGTATTTATTATAATATAGTGTAAAACATGTAACTATGAACGAACCAGATGAATCTACAATATTTGGAATATTTCATCGAGCTGCCATTCCGGAAGGAGCTACGCCCGTAGAAAATTTCAAATTAGATCGATATTTTGGAAAATGGTACGAAATTGCTCGAATCAATTATTATTGGGAAGACGAAAATCTGACCAATGTTTTTGCTCAATATTCTGCCGATGAAGATGGAGATGTAAAAGTCGTGAATACAGGCTATAATGATCAAAAAGAAAAGTGGGTGGTTATGGAAGGTAAAGCGAAGTATAGAGGAGATAATAACTTAGCTGCTTTTGATGTTTCTTTCTTTGGTCCAATATGGGCAGGTTATAATGTAGTAGCTATAGATGATGATTATCAAAACGCTTTAGTTTTTGGAAGAAATCTAGATTATATATGGTTGCTTTCTAGAGAAAAATTAATGCCTGATGCTATTTGTGATAAATTTCTAGCCATCGCAGAAAGTGTAGGTTATGATATTTCCAGATTGTTTTGGGTGGAGCAAAATAGGCAATATACAGCAGATGATAATAAGTAATGTTGTATGAAGACATAACTCAATAATAAACGTTTTTTTATTTTAATTGTGGAAGTTCAAGTAGAATTTTATACATCTACTTGAACTTTTTTATGTATACCAAAAGATATTTTTATTGAAAATTCACTTATTGATTTTGGATTGCATTCAATTTTCTATATTTGAATTGTTATGCGCTTAAAAAGCATTGAACTCAAAGGATTTAAAAGTTTTGCTGATAAAACTATTATTAATTTTGACCAAGATATTACTGGAATAGTAGGACCAAATGGATGTGGCAAATCTAATATAGTAGATGCTGTCCGTTGGGTATTAGGGGAGCAAAAATCTAAGTCTTTGCGCCTGGAGAAAATGGACAACATTATCTTCAACGGTACAAAAGATAGACATGCAGCCAATATTGCAGAAGTTTCACTGACATTAGACAATACAAAAAATATTTTACCTACAGAGTATACTTCAGTAACAATTACTCGTGTTATTTCTAGAGATGGAGATAGCGAGTATAGGCTCAATGGAGTGGCGTGTCGATTGAAAGATATTAGAGATTTATTCCTTGACACTGGAATTAGTACGGATACCTACGCCATCATTGAGTTGAAAATGATAGATGATATCCTCAACGATGTAGATAAGGCTCGCAGGAGATTAATCGAGCAAGCTGCAGGAATTTCTAAATATAAATCTCGAAAGAAAGAAACACTGAGCAAGCTTCAAGCTACAGAAGCAGATTTGACTAGGGTAGAAGATATCTTATATGAGATAGAGAAAAGTTTGAAAGGATTAGAATCTCAAGCTAAAAAAGCCAAACAGTATAAGGTTTTTAAAGAGGAATATAAAAAACTTACGATAGACTTCTCTTCCTATGAATTGATGGAAATTAATCAGATTTATGAATCCAAAGCATTGAACATTCAAGAATTTGAAACTAGAATTTTACAAATCAATACTCAAATTCATACAGCAGAAGCTCAATTACAAATTTTCAGACAAGAAATCATTGATAACGAAAAGCTTTTATCTGATGAACAAAAACAACTGAATCATTCAGTCAATACTATTCAAGAGTTAGAAAATGACAAAAAACTCATTCAACAAAAGCAATCCTTTCAGATCAATAAATCCCAACAACTCAAAGAACTAAATACTCAAGCAGAACAAAATATTCTAATTCTACATTCGGAAATTAATAACATTCAAGAGGATGTTTTAAAAGCTGAAAACACATTAGATATTCAAAAGAAAGAGCTTTCAAAAGTTCAAAATGAACTTACGATTCAAAGAGAAGGAAATCTAAAAATCAGAGATCAATTACAAGCATCTCAGTCCTTATCTCAAGAGATCCGTCAAAAAGTATACGGTTTCGAGAAAGAAATTGCTGTCAAACAATCCCAACTAGACAATCAGATCAAATCAGTACAACAGTCATTATTTGAAAATGATGAGCGTCAAAAACAGTTGCTGACTATTGAAAATGAAATTGCTGGATTTGAAAGTAAGATTCTTACGCAAGCCGAATTACTAAAAGATATTCAACAAAAGGAAACAGAAAATCTCCAAAGGATTTCTGAGTTGGAAGAAAGCTTAGACCATCATAGAACGCAACTTTCAAGTATCGCAAGAATTCTAGATGCTAAACAAAATGAATTCAAATTGACCAAAAATATGGTCGATAGTTTACAAGGTTTTCCAGAAGCCATCAAATATTTAAAGAAGAATGCTACTTGGTTAAAAGATGCGCTGTTATTGTCTGATATTTTATATTGCGAAGAGAAATATCGTGCATCTGTAGAAACTGTTCTTCAACCGTATCTGAATCATTTTATAGTCCCGGATGAAAAAGATGCATTGAAATCTATACAATTATTGCAGAATGCTGGTCAAGGCAAAGCGGGTTTTTTGATCCTCCAACATTTCGAACAGACAGAAGAATTAGAGCTTACCATCATACCATTTGGATTTATCCCTTTGTATCAAATATTAGAAGTCGATCCAATTTACCAACCATTAATAGCTCATTTATTACATCAGGTTTATATTGCTCCTCCAGAATTTCAAATGGAAGAGTGGAAAGCTCCTGCGTCATTTAAAGGAACTATTGTATCTCATTCTGGTCATCTTTTAAAATCTATTCATCAGCTTTCAGGAGGTTCTGTCGGATTGTTTGAGGGCAAGAGATTAGGTAGAATTAAAAATTTAGAAAAGCTAGAAAAGGAAATAAAAGAATTAGATATTCAAGTTTTAGGATTTAAGAAGAATGTTCAAGATGTACAATTGGAACTGCAATCTTGTAGAAATAATTCTTATAAGAAAACGATAGAAAGAGAACAGAAAGATTTAGCTGAACTCGAAAAAACATTTATTTCTAAAAAATCTAGAATTGATAATTTTAAAGAGGTTGTAGAAAAAAGTAAAGAAAGACAAGAGCAAGCTCAAAAGAATATTAATGAACTTAAATCAGCTATTCTTCCGATTCAAGAACAACTAGAATCGATTACAAAGGAACTAGAATCTAGCACTCAAGAAACTAAAAAACTTGAGCTGAATTTTAAGCAAGCTTCGGATGCATTTAATATTTTACAACAAAATTATAATCAAAACAATATCAAGTTTCTTCAACTAGATAATCACCATAAATCTTTACTTCAAAACAAAACCTATAAAAACAATCAGTTAAAAAGCTCTCAAGACCAACTCGTTAAAAACAATAATGACATCAAAGCTATTGAATTAGAATTAATTGCTTTAACAGAAAAAATCAAGACAACTGATCAAAATTTATTAGTAGAATATGAAAATAAGAATCTATTAATGAGTCAATTATCTGAAAATGAATCGGGATTTTTAGAATTGAAAAATAAAGCGAGACAGATAGAAGAGGAGATCAGAGTTTTTGAAAAAGATAGAAGAAATTCCGAAGAGACAATCAGTCAATTAAAAGATCAACTGAATGAACAGAAGGTCAAATTGAATGTATTAAAAGAAAAACTCTCTTTTGAATTTAGAATAGATTTAGATGAATTTTTAGAAGATTTGAAAGAACCAGACATTTCAAGAGAAGAATTATCTGAAAGAATGTATAAGGTCAAAAAGAAGTTAGATCAATTTGGCGATGTGAATCCTATGGCTGAAGAAGCCTATGATGAAATTAAAAATCGATATGATTTTATACAAGAACAGAAAAATGATTTATCACAAGCAAAGGATAGTTTATTAGAGACTATTCTAGAAGTAGATAATACTGCGAAGGAACATTTTATCAATACTTTTACGGCAGTCAGAGAGAACTTTATTCAAGTATTCAGAAGCATGTTTACTAATGATGATACTTGTGATTTAATTATTGTAAATCCAGATGATATTTTAGAATCTGATATTGAAATTACAGCAAAACCTAAAGGTAAAAGACCACAAAGTATCAATCAACTTTCTGGTGGTGAAAAAACCTTGACTGCTTTATCTTTATTATTTGCACTGTATTTATACAAGCCGGCGCCTTTCTGTATTTTAGATGAGGTCGATGCGCCTTTAGATGATACGAATATTAAAAAGTTCAATGATGCTATTCGTAAATTCTCTACCAACTCTCAATTTATACTAGTAACTCATAATAAATCTACTATGGCTGAAGTAGATAATATCTATGGTGTGACCATGATTAAGCAAGGAATATCTCGAGTGGTACCAGTAGATTTTAGTCATTTAAAATAAAAAAGGCCTGAGATTTAATTACTCAGACCTTCTAAATTATTATTATGTCTAGTCCTGAAATAGCGATACACAAAAAGAATCGTTATGAAAAAAGAAGAAGAAAGCGTTTATACCAAGCGCAGTCAAAAGGATTATTCAATGTCTTTAAAACTTGTAGTTGTTCAAGAAATTGAATCGGGAGA
>DATJBS010000028.1:0-3058 GCA_035515235.1 Chitinophagales bacterium | reverse complement strand
AAGTATTGCCAGTGCAATTTTACAATATTCCATCTATCTGTCAGATTCAGAAGGATGCATTAGACCATCAACTATCGACATACAGATGAGTTGCCTGATGATTGCAGAAGCTGTTCATAACAGTAGGTATAGGTTCGGGTTCAATGGTGCTGAGAAAATAGATGAAATTTACGGTGATGATAATGGCTACGATTTAGGAGCCCGAATGTACAATCCGAGGTTGGGTAAAATGTTCTCACCCGACCCTAGAGAAAGTGAATATGCATGGCAGAGTACTTATGCTTATTATGCGAATAGTCCGATTTGGCAGATTGATTATAATGGGGAGGGAGATTATTATACCACTGAAGGAAAATATTTAGGTGCAGATGAAGTAAAGGATGATAATAAAGTTTATACTTCCACACAAGGGAACTATGATCTCATGACAGGAGTCATAGATAATACTAAACCTGAATATAATGTATTAAGAGAACAATCGAAATATTTAGGAACAGTTCAGCAAGTTTTTGTAACTAGTGATGATGTTTCAGATAAAAGAATACAAAGCCTACATCCAGCTATAAGAATGCAAGCCACAAGTTTTATAAAAGAGGCTAATGAGAATTCTGACGGCACTCTAATTAGAGTTGCTCAGGGATATAGAACTTATGCCGAACAGGACCGTCTATATGCTCAGGGACGAACAGCTCCTGGTAGTGTAGTTACAAAAGCCAAGGGAGGCTTTAGCAATCATAACTTTGGATTAGCATTTGATATTGTGGGTATTACAAATGGTAAAATGGACTATGATTTAGATTGGGAATCTTTGTCGAAATTAGGGAAGTCAAAAGGTTTTGAATGGGGAGGTGATTGGAATTTTAAGGACATGCCTCACTTTGAGAATATGTTTGGAAATGGCTTGAAAGAATTAAGAGCATTTCCAAAAGATGGAAATGGGCTTCCTATTATAAAACCATAGAATACATATAGATAATGTTAAAGCATGGCGTAGTATTCCTACATTTTGTGATTGTATCTTGTAATTCTGTACCTGACAGTAATAGTTATACTCATCATGAGATAGTCAGAGATACACTAATTATATATGATATTGAGGGCATTAGCACAGAGGGGGGTGAGGCTAAAGTAAACTATGTAAATGGAAGAATATTCAAAAGCGTTACAAGTATTTATGGAGAAAGCGGACAAGCTACTATTATCTATGAATTTGAAACAGATAAAATTAAGGTCATAGAAACTAAATATTCTTATAATACAACTATAGATAATGTAAAGTCAGAAGAAGATATGAAATTAGAATATGAGACAAGCTACTTTATTGATTTTTATGGTAATATTATAGGAAAGAAAATTCCAAACAGAATAGATATTTTTAGAGAATTTAAGAAATTTATTCCATTTGAATTAAGCAAGAAAAAATATTAAAAAATCAAAATCCAACAGTCCCGATTTCGGGGCTGTTTTATTATATAAAAATCTGTCAATCCAAAAACTTATCTACCCCGCAAATTCTATTATTTTGTTAGAAAAGGAGGTTACTAATAGAAGAAAGACTAGAGACTAAAGACGCGTATATAAAGTAAAAAGCCACCTCTCGGTGGCTTTTTACTTTATATGAAGTAGGTATTACTGTAAAATAGCTTGGATTTTTCTTTTAGCAATAAATGCATCAATGACAGAAAAAATGTGGTCTTTGTCTGAAGGTTCAAAAGCAGATACTTCTAAAATTCTTTTATTGGTGATTTTATCAATGATGACTGGGTCTTTACCGGTGAGATAATCTAAAGATACATCGAGGATGTCTGCTATTTTTCTTGCAATATCGATAGATGGTAATACTTCACCACGCTCATATCTTCCGAGTACATTTTTGTGTATTCCGAGTTGAGTAGCAAGGTCGGTTTGAGAAATACCTTTTTCTTTTCTGAGTACTGCTACGATGATACCAAATTCCATAAAAGTAACTTTAAAGGGTTAATCTACCTTTTAAAAGGTAATAAATCAAAGATATGAAAACAAAATAGGTTTATCAAAAACGGAAAAGTTTGTATAATAAAACTATAATGGTATTTTAGCACCGAAATAGTTGTCAAAAATAATTTTAAACTTTTTTCCACATGGACATCAAAGCACTCAAAAGTCAGTTAGAGATTACTCATATAGCGGAGCAGTTAGGTATAAGGGTAGGCAAGAATGATAAATCACTCTGTCCCTTTCATGATGATAAGAGTCCAAGCTTGCAGTTCAGTAGAGATAAGCAGATAGCGACCTGCTTTAGTAGCAATTGCAATGCAGGGACGATGGATGTGGTGGAGCTGGTCAAAAGAAAAGAAAACTGGGACTTACCCCAAACCTTAAAGTGGCTAGAAGAACAAGCAGGAATTTATCCAAGCAAACAGGCAGAAGTAAAATCAGAAATTAAAAAAGAAGTATCTGCACAGGTCGCAACAGAAATCACCGAATCCGAAAGAATAGAAATCCTCAGCCAATTATTCCAACTCTTTGAAAGATCATTTATAGCCAGTAGCACAGCGAAAAGCTATGCCGAAAGCAGAAATATCGATCCCTCTAGTATCAGCATCGGTTATAATACTGGAAATTTCCATCAAAGTATCTACCTCAAAGAAGATAGAGAAACTATGCTTAAAAAGTATATCGCTCTAGGACTTCTCAGCACAGGACATATCGGATATAAGGCATTTGGAAAAGGCTGTTTAGTCTTCCCTCTGAAGAATGAAAATGGACAAATCGTGAGCTTATACTTTAGAGAGACAGACCCTAATAAATCCACAAAACATTACTACCTCAAAAACCGTCAGGGACTTTATCCCGGCTATCCCAAAAAGGATACTCAAACACTCATCCTTACCGAAAGTATTATAGATACCATCACTTTACATCAAAATTACTCATCATGTCATTCCCTGACATAGCTTGACTGTTTTAAAACTCAAAAAGAGATGAATAAAACAGGAAAGCGCATTAATCGACTCAGGAGATTTTCTGAAGATTTTAAGCTAAAATTAGTGAAAGAATATGAGCAGGGATTTCGGTC
>DATJBS010000027.1:0-4148 GCA_035515235.1 Chitinophagales bacterium | reverse complement strand
CGTTCTAATGTTTTGTAGTAATTACAAAAGTACGATATTTTTGAGTAGCCTTAATCGGCTACTCTTTTTATTCCGGACAACAATGTTTTTTTAGTAAAAAGTATACAAAAAATCGCACTGGATTTCTCGACGACCCACTTTCTGTTCAAAGCCTACATCTTCAAAACTTTTCTTCAATTGCAATCTTTAATTCTGCGGACACTGAGCTTGTCGAAGTGCAAACAGTTGAAGATATAACGGCTTCTTCTCAGAGTGGGTGTCCCGCCTGCAAAATCTATGTGCAGAAGAGTCGGACAGCTATTGATAATGATTTCAAGCGAAATACTTATAGAGATTCTTTATTCGTATCACAACATAAGGTTTAATAAATTCGGTTGACTGTTGACATTTCTAGAGATGCTTTCAGCATGACATAATAGTATCAAAATTATCACATCAGCACATTTATTCGTCATTGCGAGGAACAAAGCAATCGTTGTCCAAAAACGTCATTCTGAAAGAATCTCATTACGAATCGCTATTGACATTTGAAACATTAAGAAGTTAAGAGGATCAAGATGAGCGATTAAGTTTAATTACGAATTTGTCATTCTGAAAGAATCTCATTACCAATTGCTATTGACTTCTCGGTGACCCACTTTCTTTTTAAAGCCTACATCTTCAAAAATTTTCTTCAATTGCAATCTTTAATTCTGCGGACACTGAGCTTGTCGAAGTGCAAACATTTGAAGATATAACGGCTTCTTCTCAGAGTGGGTGCCCCGTCTGCAAAATCTATGTGCAGAAGAGTCGGACAGCTTTTGATATTGATTTCAAGCGAAATACTTCTAGAAATTTTTTATTCGTAACACAACATTAGATTTAACAAATTCGGTTGACTGTTGACTATCGACTGTTTAGTAAAAAGTATACAAAAAATCGCGCAGGATTTCTCGACGACCCACTTTCTGTTCAAAGCCTACATCTTCAAAACTTTTCTTCAATTGCACTCTTTAATTCTGCGGACACTGAGCTTGTCGAAGTGCAAACAGTTGAAGATATAACGGCTTCTTCTCAGAGTGGGTGCCCCGTCTGCAAAATCTATGTGCAGAAGAGTCGGACAGCTATTGATAGTGATTTCATGCGAAATACTTAATAGAGATTCTTTATTCCTAACACAACGGCTTAACAAATTCGGTTGACTGTTGACTATGGACTGTTGACATTTTTAGAGATGCTTACAGCATGACATAGTAGTTCATGAATTAGCACATTGTCACATCAGCACATTAACAAGGCATTGCGAGGCACGAAGCTATCCTTAAAAACCATCCGCTATCGCTCCTTTAAGGATGACAATCGTGTACTTAATCACACAAAACTTACTCCATCAATTCCACTTTCATCTTGACGGGCTCGTGATCTGAATATTCAAAATCTCTTACTAATACTTCTACAGAAAGTGCTTCAACATTCGGCGACACTAAAAAGAAATCAAAACTAGTACTATAAGTGACTCCTTTGATAAATGGAGTATCTACTTTCCTATTGGTTCTTTTATGCTGATCTACAATCCACTTCCAACCTATTTCTGGGAAATTATCTGGAACAGGGGATTCTTCATATTGTGCGATATCACTTTTAGGAAAACCAGGATATACTTGATTCCAATCTCCTCCAGCTATCACATAATTACCTTTTGCATATTCTCGAGTGAGATAAGATTTCAAAAACTCCATTTCTTGTGTTTTGAGTACTCCTCCATCAAAAGCAGAATTATGCGTATTGATTAGAATCACTTCTTTGTCATGATAAGGCATCTTTGAAATCGTAAAACATCTATTCAAAAAAAACACGCCTACAGGAAATGGAAACTCTCCAGGATAGGACATTCGCAAAGACTCGGTAATATGATATTTCGAGAACATCAATATTCCGGACTTCACCTCTCCCATCGGTTCTAAGAAAGGTTTTGGAACAAACTTCACTTGATAATTCAATCCAAAAACTGAAATAGGGAAATCTTTTTGAGCATCAATAATCTCTTGCATTTCAGGGATATAATAACTGCGCTTTGAATGCACATCTACTTCTTGTAGATAAATAAAATCTGCATCTTTCCATGAATTGATTTCACTTAATATTCCATTCATAGATGCACGAACTCTATCTTTTGGAGGCCTGACCATTTTGCCCCCATCATAGAAGAAATCAGATTTTTTATCTAAGCCTGCATACCCGATATTCCAAGTATAAAACACTAAGGTGTCTTTATTTAATTCTGGAGCTTTTTGAGTTGGGCTGTGTTCTATTTTAGTTTCTACTTCAGGTTGATATTGAGTAAAAACTCCTAAGAGAATCACCACCAAAAAGTATAAAATTACGAGAGTTATTATAAGAGCAAGGATTTTAAAAATCATCTTTTTCATATTTCAAAGGTAGGTATTGCTCACAAAAATAGTTGGGAATAGATAAAATCCTTCTAAACTTACTTAATTAATTTAACTTTAGTATTTTTAAAAAACAATCACAACTATATGAAATCAAATACTTTTAAATGGACGACGAGCGACGGTCTTGAGCTATTTGCTAAGTCATGGCAATCTGAAAATCAGACTTCTAAAGCGGTCATCACATTAGTACATGGTCTCGGCGAACATATAGAGAGATATGAACATGTAGCAAAAGTACTGACGGATGATGGATATGCGATTGTAGGTTATGACCATAGAGGGCATGGAAAATCAGATGGTAATCGTGGCCATATTCCGGATTATGAACAGTTCATGGACGATGTCACATTAGCACTCAATAAAACAAGAGAATTATTTCCAAATCTACCTTTATTTATTTATGGACACAGTATGGGTGGCGGTTTGGTGGCTAATTATTTGATTAGAAGACAACCGAAAGTAAAAGCTGCCATTTTAACTGCTCCATATTTTGGTTTGACAAATCCTCAGCCGGCTATCAAATTAGCACTAGGAAGATTTACACAAAATCTAGTTCCGAAGTTGAGCTTACCATCCGGCTTAAATGCTGATCATATCTCTAGAGATCCTGAAGAAGTCAGAAAATATAAAAACGATCCTTTAGTTCATGATAAAATCTCCGCTAAAATGGGAATCTCCATGGTGGACGTAGGAGCTTATGCAGTAGAGCATGCTAATAAAATAAGCGTGCCGACTTTAGTTTTCCATGGCAAAGGCGATGAAATCACAAGCCCTAAAGCATCAGCAGAATTTGCAAGAAATGCAGGTAATATTGTACAAATTGAATTATTGGATAAGCTCTATCACGAAATCCACAACGAGCCAGAGAAAGAGATGGTTTTTAAAAGTATCCTAAAGTTTTTGAACAGTCTATTATAGAATAAAATCAACTCTCTTCCAGATTTGGGCAGCATTTCCGGCTTTCCTTCCATCTTCCCTCTTTTCAAAAAAGAGGGTGATATTCCAGTCTATCCGGGCTGCAGAGCAGAGCCGTAAATTAATTAGTTATTGTAAATTGTCATCCTATCAAATTATAGTCACTGAGGCTCTGGTCATTGAGCTTGTCGAAATGTCGAAGTGAAGAAACTATTTGAACCATTAAGACTTAAGACAATAGACCGCTTAGAATATCATTGACAAATCCGCAATATTGTCATTCCGACTAATGTGGTCACTGAGGCTCTGGTCATTGAGATTGTCGAAGTGAAGAAACTATTTGAACTATTAAGACTTAAGACAATAGAACGCTTAGAATATCATTGACAAATCCGCAATATTGTCATTCCGACTAATGTGGTCACTGAGGCTCTGGTCATTGAGATTGTCGAAATGTCGAAGTGAAGAAACTCTAAAAGAATTGCCATGTCATGCTGGAAGCATCTCAAAGCAACTCGTGGATTATCACACCGTCACATTAACTCATATATCATCACTATTATAAGTACTTAAAGGATCTCATTCCGTTTAGTTCAAAGAAGTTCACTCAATACATTCTCAATAATTACCCCATTAGCGCATCAATTCCTCATTGCGAGATACGAAGCAATCTTTATGAAAAGTTCAAAGATTGGCATCAAAGCAAACGATATAGTGTCAACACTAAAAAACATATACAGATGCCTTAAAATCCTTTTTTATCACCTCTTAATGACACTCTCTACAACAATGAATATAAGA
>DATJBS010000026.1:0-12961 GCA_035515235.1 Chitinophagales bacterium | reverse complement strand
TCTTTTTTCCCAAAAACAAATCTTTAGCAGGTTATTTTAAAAGTTTTTTTCGATTCCTTAAAATCTATTCAAAACCAATAACCTTCAATGAACTGTTACCCCCTTGCAGAAGCGAGTGCAAAGATAGGTGGTTTTTATCCTTACGCAACCCCTTAGCGATTTTTATTTCAAATTAAAATTACACCCAACTATATAGTATTGATTTCAAATCAATTAAGGAAAAACTAAAGTAGATTTTTATTCAAAAAAACTACAATAACGTTATTTAGACCTAAATCATAAGGTATTATTCAATTCACGCACTCTATTAAAGAGGCAACACTCTTATATATAGGAGAGCGTATTTTCAATCAGTATCCATTCAGCATACATTTAAACGTATCTAAAAAGAAAGTATGCTTTATAATATTTTATAAAATTGCTCGTTAGTATTTAAATACATTTTATGAAACAACTCTCTACACCTTTATTTCCTTTCTTAGAAAAACATTCAGAACCTTATCTTAAAAAGCTCAAAGCTCAAGATACAGAGGAAATAACTATTGAAAATTTTAGTGAAATCACTCAGCTATTAAAAGAGGACTCTATATTAACTCCCAGTGAAACGTCTATGAACATTATAATGGACTACGCACGAAAGAAAATCAATTAGTTTTTCTCTGAAGTGGAACTTGGTTTTCCAGTTATCAATTCTTCTTTTAAGGATTTTTCGAGACTTTCCTCTTTGATAGAAATCTGATGGTCGCTGACTTCTTTGATAGAATCACCTCCACTTAGCGTCTCTTCTACTTCTTCAAATGCAATATTGGAGATAGTTGATTTATTATTGGCTGTATCAATTATCATTTGCACCTTGTTTTTCGGCAAATCCATGACATCAGCGACGGGAATAAAGAAATCAAGACCTAATATTTTGATTTGAACTTCTCCTTTCAACTCCATCTGTATATTATTGGTAGTAAATACAAATCGAAGCATATTGAACATCGCTGTGATATGATTTAATCTTACTTCCATTAAAATTGATTTTCTACTGCGTGGTGGAATTTTGACTGGTCCATCAAACAGTATCCTTCCTGCTTTGGTGCTTTTATTAAATAGTTCAAATCTCATCCTAATGACTTGAACTGGAATGATGAAGTTATTAATTACTGTAGATTTGTTTTCAAAAAGAACATAAGGCAGTTTTACACCTTTGTTTTCGACTTTTTCAAGCTCCCAAGTATCTTTTAGTATAAATTTTCTTTCTACGAGAGGTTGTAATATTCTAGCCAACCAAAGAAGAAACTTATCAAATAGTTTTTTCATTTTTAAGATTCTAATAGAAAAGATAGATAAATCTCTCTAAAAAACACTCTTTATATACTTTCTTAAAATAAGGATAAAAGTAAATTCTGATAATTGATTGTGATAGTTCTACTTTTACAGATACAATTTAGAAAGCGATGAAAATTCTCAATTTTGGTGCAGGGCCATGTATTTTGCCACAAGAAGTTTTTGCTCAAGCAGCAGAAGGAGTATTGAACTTAAATCAAACTGGATTAAGCATTTTAGAAATTTCTCATAGAAGTGCTGACTTTGATAAAATTTTATTAGAAACTAAAAGTTTGGTCAAGGAGCTTTTGAATGTTCCTGAGGATTATCAAATCTTGTTCTTACAAGGTGGAGCAAGTATGCAATTCTCTATGTTGCCCATGAACTTTTTGGCAGAAAATGCAAAAGCCTCTTATTTAGATACAGGTGTTTGGTCTGAAAAAGCTATCAAGGAAGCTAAATTATTTGGAGGTGTAGAAATTATAGCTAGTTCAAAAGATAAAAACTATAGCTATATCCCAACTAGTTTTGAAATTCCTACAGATGCTGCTTATTTTCATATCACTACTAATAATACTATTTACGGTACTGAAATTTTTGAAGAATTCGAGAGTTCTGCTCCACTAGTAGCAGATATGTCTTCAGATATTTTCAGCAGGAAAATCGATGTTTCTAAATATGCTTTGATTTATGCAGGAATGCAAAAGAATATAGGTCCAGCAGGAGCAACATTGGTGATTGTGAAAAATGACTTTTTAGCAAAACAAGTCAGAAAAGTGCCTTCAATGTTAGATTACGCTCTACAAGCTAAAAATGACTCCTTATATAATACTCCTCCTGTTTTTTCTATTTATGTCAGTATGCTGAACTTACAATGGTTGAAAAAAAATGGTGGGGTCGCAGCTATTGAAGAGGTAAATATTGAAAAAGCAAGAATTTTATACAATGAAATAGATCGTCACCCACTATTTAAAGGAAATGTACATCCAGAATTTCGTTCAAGAATGAATATCACCTTCTCTGCGATTAATGAAGAGGTAGAAAAAAGATTTATGAGTCTTTGTAAAGAAAAAGGAATTCACGGAATCAAAGGACATAGATTGTCTGGAGGGTTCAGAGCTTCTACTTATAATGCATTGCCTTTAAGTAGTGTAGAATATTTAGTAGAAACGATGAAAGGCTTTCAATAAAAAGGACTCTAAATTCTAAACAGTCATTTTATGAATTCATCAACTACCAATATAGGCATTCACTAAAATCAATAGGATTGGTTGAATATTAAACGTAAAAAAGATATTTTATGAATAGAAATATTTTAATTCTAATGGTTCTTTTAATTGTTTCTTGTAAAAAAGAATCTACAGTTGACTCTACTACAAATTTAAAATTATCTAGCGTAAAGCTTATTGATTTTTTCTTCAATGACACTTCTGAATCCATTGGTGTTTATCAGAATAATCAACTAAAGAGTGTTCAATTAAGGAGAAAGAGTGGAGTATTGGATGGTGATATTGAAATCAATAAAGATTCTGAGAAAATCGAGGCTAAATACTTATATACAAATGATCCTTTCTACAATGATGGTAGAATATGGATGAAAAATTCAACTGTAAATAGAATCAAAAATACAGGTAACACCACATGGGGAAAGCTATTTAACGATAACCATTTTTACTATAATAACCATAAGGAAATTGACTCCATTCTTACATATAAGAATGAGGTTGAACTTTCTGGATTGTTTTATAATTTTACTTATAACAATGGTAATTTGATCAGCTTTACAGAAAAGAGATTGAATTTTGAAGGAAATCTATTTGATCAATTTGAAATAAATATTGGTTATGAAGAAGGTGATATAGACAATAGAAATATCAACACTTCTATTCTCAATTATCATATCTTAAAAAATAGAGGGCTTTTTTCTACTCCTGATTTAGTTAGTAGAATTCTATATTTTAATGAAAGTATAGACGGTTTGAAAAGCAAGCAGTTATTAAAAACATTGACTGTAAAAAATCTAGAAAGTGGTCATATAGAAATCAACAACAAAATCAATTATACTAAAGATATACAAGGAAGAATTTCCAGCATGATAATTTTACAAGACAACAAAAATTCGAATCAAATTATTCTAACTTATCGATAGAATCAATTTTAACCTCCTAGCATGATATCTTCAATTTCTTCTACTGTGACAGGAATGTCATGCATCAAATCTATATTGCCTTCTGGAGTCACATGAATATTGTCTTCAATTCTAATTCCGATATTTTCTGCAGGTATATAAATCCCTGGTTCTATCGTAAAAACATTTCCGTATTGAATTTTTTCATAACGAGGACCGACATCATGTACATCTATTCCTAAGAAATGTCCTGCACCATGCATAAAGTACTTTTTGTACAATGGAGCTTTAGGATTTTGATTTTTGACAGCAATTTTATCGAGTAAGCCTAATTGAATCAATTCAGATTCTGTAATTTTTCCAAGCTCGTTGTTATATTCTACTAAAGTCAATGAAGGGCTGAAAAGTTCAATCCCAGCTTTTTGAATCCTTAGACATGCATTATAAACGTCTTTTTGTCTTGGAGAAAATTTTCCATTTGCAGGAATTGTTCTTGTCAAATCTGCTGCATAGTTTGCATACTCTGCACCAAAATCCATTAAAATCAATTCTCCATCATTAACTTTTTTGTTGTTTTCATTATAATGTAAAACGCAAGCACTTTTTCCCGCTGCTATAATTGGAGCATATGCATGACCTGTTCCTCTTTGACGAATGAATTCATGAATGATTTCTGCTTCAATTTCGTACTCGCCTACTCCTGGCTTTACAAATTTAAGCACTCTGATAAATGCGTCTCTTGTAATTTCACATGCTTTTCTTGTCAATGCAATTTCTTCAGGTTCTTTTACAGAACGCAAATATTGCATGATTGGACCCAAACGTAAGATTTGATGCGCAGGATAATCATGTCTCAATTTGTTAGCAAAACGAATATCTCTATATGCTACTTGTAGAGCTGCACGATCATTTTCATTAATATTGACATAAACATTTTCACAATATGCCATTAAAGATGGAAGTACTGCGTCCATTTCATCTTCCCAATATACATTTTGGATGCCACTTGCTGCTTGAGCTTCTTGGATAGTGTATTTATGACCTTCCCAAACTGCGATAGTTTCATTTGTTCTACGAATAAATAATGCTTCTCGATATGCAGGATTAGGACAATCTGGATAAATGATTAAACTCACTCTTTCTTGGTCGATGCCAGAAAGATAAAAGAGGTCGGGATTTTGTCTAAAAGGATATAAACCGTCGCCACTTCTAGGCATTTCATCATTAGAAAGTATAATTGCCATACTGTTCGGTTTTAAGCGAGCAGCTAATTTTTTTCTGTTTTTTACAAAAAGTTGAGCATCAATAGGCAAGTATTTCATGGCGATATTTTTATTTATCCTGGAATTCTAGACATGTATTTTTCCATATCCTTTATAGCTTGAACAAGTTCTGGTGTAATTGGTTTAAGAGCTTTTGCTTTTCTAAAATACATTTTCGCTGCTTTGAACTCTTGTCTTTGAGCACAGATCGATGCTAATTGTACATATGCAGTAGCTTCGTTTTCTTTGTCTGGAAGACCTAATTTGACCGCTTCTTTCAGTTGTGAATAGGCTTCTTTCATATTTCCTCTTTTTAGAGAAATCGCACCTAATTGTAAATATGAAGCTCCAGTATAGCCTTTCATCATATCACTTTTAGTGTTGAGACTTTTTCTGATATTCGCTTCTGCTTCATCTAGATTCTCACTGACCATTGCCAAATTAGATTTTAAAAGATAATATCCAGATCTAACAGGTGGAATTAATAATTTAGGAAATCTTACGACATCAATGATTTCTTTAGCTCCTTCCATATCTCCAGATTCAACTAATTGCTGAATATATCTCATTGGTCCGATTAATAAATCCCATAGCAATAAGATTACTCCACCGATATAGAACATCCATGACCATTGATATCCTTTGTGAATAGCAATATGAATAGCTATACCAATTAGAATAATTCCAACAGCTAAAAACAAACGATTTTTAATATAAATTCTCTTAATGTTCATTATTTGTAAATATTTTGCAAAAGTAAGAAGTTCCTATCAGCATTTTATGAATTCAACTGAAAATTCAAGTATTCGCTAAATTTTAAAGATTTTTAGATAATGCATAGCTTCAATTCCATTTAGAAGTTATCGAATTTGAAATATATGGTCTGTTTTATATTAGGAACAAAATTTGTTAACTTGATAGATAGTTAAAAAACATCTATTTTGAATCCAAATCATCTCTTTCCATTTTTTATAAATCGCCCTTCTATGTATTTAAAGAAAAAAATATTTTCCTATACTACAATTTTTATTTTGTTGCTTCAGATAGGCATTCTTCAAGCTCAAGATGCTAAGACTTTCTACAATAATGCTATACAGAAAAAAGGTGCTGGTGATTTACAAGGTTCTATTATTGATTTTACAAAAGCTATAGAATTACAACCCAATTATACCGACGCTTTTAATAATAGAGGAACTTCTTATTTCGAATTAAAAGAATTTGAAAAAGCGATGTCTGATTTTAACCAAGCTTTAAAATTAGATTCGAATTTTATCAAAGCCTATATCAATCGGGGTAGTGTGGAGTATGAAATGAAAGATTATCAAAGTGCCTTAAAAGATTTTAATAAAGCAGTTTCTATAGATCCAAAAGACTTTCAAGCACTTAGAAATAGAGCCGGAACTCAGGTCGCTTTAAAAAACTACACTTCAGCAATAGAGGACTACAATAGAGCTATAGCTATTAATTCTAAAGATCCATCCACTTTTATATTTAGAGCGATTGCAAAAAATGAACTAGGCCAATATCAATCCGCTATTCAAGATTTTAATCAAAGCATCCAATTGAAAAGTGATCAATCATTAGCTTATTACCATAGAGGAATTTCAAAATATCATTTGAAACAATGGAATGAATCTGATGCGGATTTTCAAAAATCACTTCAACTAGAGCCTAAAAATGCTTGGGCTCAAGCTTATCTTTCTTCTATTTCTAACGAGAAAAACGATTTTTCAAAAGCAATTCAACAAGCAAAAAAATCTATAGAGCTAGACGCTACCCTTTCTATGCCTTATGTAGAATTAGGCTATGCAAATTACAGAACTCACCAATCCTCGTCAGCTAAAGAAGCTTTGAATATAGCTATACAGTTGGATCCAAGCTCTGCTACTGCCTATTTATGGAAAGGTGCTATTCATCTTCAAGATAAAGAAATATCGGAATCATTCATCGACTTCAATAAAGCCATCGCTTTGGATAAAGGACTCTCTCGAGCTTATGCCTTCAGATCTTTAGCTTATAACGAACAATATGATTTAAAGGCTGCAAAAGCTGATGTAGACAAGGCGATTCAACTCAATGCCAACGACGGATACACGCTTTGGGCATCTTCTGTAAGAAAATATAGAAGTCATCAGTATAAAGAAGCTTTGACAGATATTCAGAAATCAGCACTTCAAACTCCACAACATGCGGAAATTATTGCTTTCCGTTCATTTATGAAAACTATTAACGGCAATCCTAGTGATGCCATCAATGATGCGGTTTTAGTTCAAAAACTTTTTCCTAATTCACCCCTGAGTGATATTGCGATGGGACAAGCTAATACTCGACTGAAAAAGTTCAACGAAGCCCAGTTTCATTTTCAGGCTGCTTTGAATAGAGACTCCTCTTCTTTTATGGCACTCTGTGGACTTTCAAATGTCGAAATTGAACTTCAAGATTTGAAAAAAGCTCGAAAAATTGCAGACAGAACTGTAGACCTATACTCTTTTGAACCTTTCGCTTGGGCAAGTAGAGCAAAGGTATACCAAGCAGAAAGTAATTTTAAAGGATCACAGACGGACTGGAGTAAAGCAATACAAATAGACAGATTCGATCCCGAACTGTATGTCGGAAGAGCACAATCCCGTAGAAGTTTAGGAATGACTTTAGAAGGAATTGACGATTGTGATTTAGCGATAAATATTGATCCAACATTTGCTTCTGCATATTCTATGAGAGGAAATATTAATTATGATTTGAAGAAATATCCTGAGGCATTGGTTGATTATGATAAAGCTTTGGAGTTAGAACCTAATGATTTAAGAGCATTGGCGAATCGAGTCAATATCAAAACCATGAATAAAGATTACAAAAGTGCAATGAAAGATTGTGAATCTATTTTAAAAATTGATGCAAAATATATGTTGGGCTGGGCAAATCGTGGAAGTTTGAAAGCTTCTACAGGAGATTTAAAAGGCTCGATTGCTGATTTGACAAGAGCTATTGAACTAGATAGCACATATGCTACGGCTTATTCAAACAGAGGATTTGTACAATATAACTTAGGAAATATTGACACTGCTTTAGTTGATATCAATAAAGCAATTGCTTTAGATGGTAAATATGCTGGTGATTATGTAAATCGCTCTTCCATTCTTTTGGAGAAAAAGGCATATCAATCTGTCATCGAAGACGCTACGAGGGCTTTGCAATTGAGAGAAGAAACTAACGTAGTCTATTATAACCGTGGAGTTGCCCATGCGGAATTAGAAGAAATCGATGAAGCGTGTGAAGATTTAATGAAGGCTGTAGACAAAGGTCATCCCTTAGCTATAGCGGCAGTAAAGAAGTATTGCCCAAAAGATAAAAGGAAATAAAATAAAAAAGGCTATCAATTGATAGCCTTTTTGCTCCCCCTGCTGGACTTGAACCAGCGACCCTCTGATTAACAGTCAGATGCTCTAACCAACTGAGCTAAGGAGGAATGTTTTAAAATCGAATGCAAATGTAGAAGAATGAATTTAATTATGCAAATTTGTACAACAATATTTATTAAATGAGTTTATTAGTAATTGGAACAGTAGCCTACGATGCGATTGAAACCCCATTTGACAAAGTAGAAAAGATCACCGGTGGATCAGGAAATTACATTTGTCATTCCGCATCATTTTTTGTCGATGACATGAATCTTGTAGCTGTAGTAGGGGATGATTTTGAAAAAGAAGAGTTGAACTATCTTTCTAGCAAAGGAGTAAATTTAGATGGATTGCAAATCAAGGAAGGAGAGAAATCTTTTTTCTGGGCAGGAAAATATCATTTGGACATGAATTCCAGAGATACTTTAGCCACTGATTTGAATGTATTGGCAGATTTTGATCCTATCCTACCAGATAGCTACAAAACTCCGGACATGGTGATTTTGGGAAATATTGACCCTAGCTTACAAATTAAAGTAATCGAGCAATTAGAGGTCAAGCCTAAATTGATTGCGATGGACACCATGAATTTTTGGATGGACACTACTCCTGAAGCTTTAGATAAAGTTTTGAAGATGGTAGATTTATTAATTGTCAACGACGAAGAAGCTAGACAGTTGAGTGGCGTAAGTTCTTTAGTAAGAGCTGCTGCTATCATTAAAGAAAAAGGCCCTAAATACGTTATCATCAAAAAAGGAGAACACGGTGCCTTGTTATTTCACGGCGACAGAGTCTTTTTTGCACCTGCACTGCCTTTAGAAGATGTTTTCGACCCAACGGGCGCGGGAGACACCTTTGCAGGAGGATTCATGGGACACTTAGCTAAAACAAAAGACTTATCCTTTGACAATATGAAGAGAGCTGTCATATTTGGATCAGCAATGGCTTCTTTTTGTGTAGAACAATTCGGACCAAGAAGATTAAAAACTTTGACTCCAAAAGAATTACAAGAAAGAGTTCAAGTATTTATCAATTTGGTAGATTTTGATATTATACTCAAGTAAAAACTTCTATTTAAAACTAATTAATAGCTGATTCTTCAAATGAGTCAGCTATTTTTTTTCCTATTTGTTCGTTAATTCTCGTTAGATATTAATAAAAATAGGCTACCCGAAATTCGAGTAGCCCGTCTTAATAACAAACAACTTTATGAAAAAACGAATTTTTATTTCATTAAAATGAATTTCTCTGAACTTTCATTTCCTTTCTCATCTCTAAAACTGACGATATACATTCCATTGGTCAGCTCTGAAATATCTAATCTTTCTGTTTGTTGAGTAGACCCTATCACCGAACGAGACAGCACAGCTTTGCCCAACATATCAAATATGGTCACTCGGAAATTCCCTAAATCTGTGTGGTAGTTAAAATAAAGTTGACCATTATTGGGATTAGGATAAATTCTGATGGCTTGTAAAGGATTGCTTTTTTCTGAGATTGAAGTAACAATAGAAATTTCGGCTTCTGAAATTGGATCTTTATTTTCATTATTTCCTACCAAATCTCTCGTCGATACATAAAATCGATAATTTCTTCCCGGTTCTCCAACAAGTGTAAGCGAATCGTCAGCAACAGCTCCTACGGGAGTCCATTCTCCATTATCCGTGCTTACATATACTTTGTAGTCAGCCACTCCAGAACCGTCGTCTGCTCCTGTAAAAGCTAATTTAATGATAGTATCATTTTCTACGGCAAGTTCACGAATAGTACTAGTAGGTGCTACAATGTCGACTACATTTTTCCAAGTATTGGTTCGTATGGGTTCATTTTCATCGAAAATAATATCTGCTACATTGGTTATTACCGTACCATTAGGGACATCTGCTCGAAGCCTAACTGTATAATTCACTCCAGCCTCACCGAAAGGAGGATTTGTATTTGGAGGTAAAACTCCCATAAATGGATCTCGCGGCAATTCTCCGTTCTCATCAATTCCTATAAAAGTCCAAGATATTACTCCTGTAATCTTATCTATTTTTGCAATAACTCTCGCTACTAAAGGAATTTCTGGATTTAAATCAACTTCACCATAAAATTCAGTCCTGAAATTGAGCAATCTTGTCACCTTGTTTCCAATAAAGACTGTTCCGAAACTGAAGGTATTGAGATCAAAATACTCAGGATTAAGCGTATCTACGATAGTGACTACCTGAGCAGATGCCGAAGCAGTATCCACATTCTCACAAGTAATCATATAATGCATAGCATTTTCGCTGCGTTTGAATCTTGGGTCCAATATTCCTTCTGGTCCATAAATAGCATTTGGGTCCATACTACGTACTGTACGAGTTTTTTTGTCGTTAGGATCTTTTTGATTCAGCTCTTCATCTAATAGGTCTATTAAATCTTTGAGTTGTTTTTTTAATTCTGGACATTCTTCTACCAATTTGACTAATGCTTGTCTTTTATCTTCTAAGGTTTTAAGACTCTTAACTGTACTCAGCATTGCTTCTAATCTCCTTATTCTAGCGCTACCTGCTTCTAAAGCATTTACTTTATCTAAAAAGTTATCAAACTTTTCTGGAGTCAGGTGCATATTATTCGCCATGGTTTCATTCCACCATTGATTTTTAAGTTTATTTTGAGACAAAGCTTTGCCAACTCCTAGAGATAATAATTCGCTTGCAGCCTCTTCACCAGCGGTCTTTAATCCATATGCATTGGCTTCGTCTAACTCCGCACTTAGAATACCATACATCTCTCCAGTCATTTCATAACCATTCCACCACGCGTCAAATTTCGCTCCCATATAAGCTCCTGAAAGAGCTAGGTGTTTTTGCCCTATTTTTAAAGATTTGGTGAATACTTTTGCAGGAAGATTCTTTTCACCTACGGTCATATCCAAAAAGTCAATGCCTTCTGCCATGATCATATTAGTCGTATTGGACCAATGCTCTGTCTGACATGAGCCAAACATATTGGGCTGATGCGTATAAGTATAGAAATTAGGAGAGCCAGCAGTTTCAGAATTGGCTTTAAAAGGAATAGAAACAGTAGAATTTGCAGGCACTTTTGGCAATAAAAAATATATCATATACCCATCAAAAGACTCCCCCAACAAATGAGTAATAGCTATTGGAACTGAAGCACTATCTGCAAAAATTGAAGTTTCAGAATTCGGCAATGTAATGATTTCACCGTCTAGTTCTATAGTTGTCGATCCGTTGATTGGCAATCTAGCTTGTTTTGGAATAAAGCTTACAGATACAGAACTTGGATAGACAAATCCCACTGCCACGCCATTAGCATTTATATTACCTTCATTAGTGACTTTTAATTCAAAATTTGTTTCTCGATTTATTCTCCAAGTATCTGGACCTGAAACCTCTGCTTTACAAACCGGGTACTTAATAGGTTCGATTTGAAAACCATTTGGAAAAACTACAGGGTTTTCTCCAGGTATCTCTATTGTTACATCATACATTCCTGCATCAGCAGAATGAAGATCAAACTCTGCCAATAAAAGATTGCGCTTTCCATTTCCGTTTTTACTAATTGGCGATAAAACGCTTCCACCATTAGTGAGTGTTATTTTCGTATTTTCATCTAAACCTCCACCATAAATATTCATGGTAAAGTCACCACCCTCACCAGATTTCTGAGGCATATAGCTTTCAATACCTTTCACTTCTATAACAAGGGTATCTTTTTTAATAATATTACACCTTGTATTTCTAGCACTTAAAACCACATCGTAAACACCGATATCAAAGGATTGAGAAGGATATTTAAAATTTGATTTTACACCATTTCCAAAATCCCATTCTATCCAATCTTCATGGCTAGTATTGGCAATAAATCCGAAATCATTTCCTGTCCGGGCTGATAAAATCTCAGCTTCTGGCTGCTCTTCTTTAATTTCAAATATCAATGAATAATTAAAACATGCAGAAGCGGTCAATCTTAAATGTAAAGTATCTGTAGGGGCACAATTAAATACAATTGTGTCCACTTGCACACCTAAAGCTTGATTAGGATAAGATTTAGTTAAAAGAGCACCTCCTGCTTTGTTTAAAAATTTCAACTCTAAATCTGCTCCTGTACTATTACTTGTATTATCATATTTGAAATATGCTATAATGGTCGACCTCTTATCATTTGCGAATTTAAAGTAGTCGTAATTGTCAAAAGTTCCATTAGCATGACCAATATTACCTATCAATGTATCTAATGGTGAAATCAAGACAGATGTTTCTAGCGTATTATTTTGCTCTGAATCACTTTTCGAAGTAGACAGCATTTCATATCTTAATGTATAACTATAACATCCAGAACCACCATACAATCTGAAATATACTGTATCACCTTTTACACAAAAAATATCTAAGGTATCTGTGGGCAGCTCTCCAACAGATGTATTATTATCAGAATAACTTCCTATTGTCCCTTGATTTTTATTAAAGACATATAGATTAAAATCAGCTCCATCACTATTGGAGGTATTCACTTTATCTACGTAAACTCTTAATGTACCATCGTCAGGAAGTACACTATAGAAAAAATCATAACTATCTCCTGTTACGTTAGCATATCCGACACGTCCAAATACGGTATCCTTTTGTTCAAAATATACAGCTTCTTCAAATGTATTATTTGGTTCTATATCTCCTTTGGGTGGCGATAACATTTCATATCTAAACGTGTAACTATAACATCCAGAACCTCCATTCAATCTGAAATATACTGTATCTCCTTTTACACAAAAAATATCTAAGGTATCTGTGGGTAGCTCTCCAACAAGTGTATTATTATCAGAATAACTCCCTATTGACCCTCTTTTCTTATTATAGACATAAAGA
>DATJBS010000025.1:0-1742 GCA_035515235.1 Chitinophagales bacterium | reverse complement strand
CTTCCGCCAAACCTCGTTATGCACGGTGTGAGTTTCAGATAAGCTCATTTTTGAAAATTTCATCAATTTCATTAATGAGCGTATCCGGAGCTTCTCCGTTGTTAATTGACACGATTCTATATTGATAGTATAGTTCTATTATTTTTGATTTACTCTTTTCTTCTAATTTTTCTATGTTGAGCATCATCCCTTTATTCAAATCATTAGGTTCAAATTTCTGCAATCCGTTACCATACTCCCTGCTGTTGTCCTGAAAGATTTCTTTTGCGGTGTCAGTCAGTAAATATGCAAACAGTAAATCAACATTATTTACAGAAAACAGATCGGTTGCTTTGGGATATATGCAATGAAAAGAGGTCAGATTCGAAATATTGGCTTCATTTCTGATAAAACGCAATCCTGTCCGATTGAAAACTGAAACCCATATTGGAGCCGGCGGTCTGTTTTCTAAAGCATACCAAGGCGTTCTTTGAGATGTAAGAAATCTCTCATTTATTTTTTCCGATTCCCCTTTTCTAATATAGGCTAATACATTTTCATTATCATATTTTTTTGGATTAAACAGGAAAACAGATTTATTATTATTCTTTAGTTCTTCAAAATCTTGCTGAGTAAAGAATGGCTTCGTTGCGTCTTTTGCACTACAAATACAAGGCAATAAGGATAGCTTATCAATCGCGTATTTCTGCGATTTCGACAGATTAAACGTAAAGTATTCGTTTGACCCTGTAGCTATTCCACGAACCACTTTTGCATAATTAGAGAAAGGAACAAGTTGCTTAAATCTTGGTCCATTTTGCTCCTGATAGTATGCTTTCCACTTTATTTCGGGATTCAAATTCTCTGTTTTGTAAGTCAGTTTCGTTTCTGGGATCAATGGATAGAACTCAATGATCTTCTCTGCTGTTTTTAAATCCTGTAATGTCTGAATATTAGTAAACTGAATCTTCTCGCATAAATTATCTTTAGCACAAAGAATTATAGAAGCTGTGGTTAACGCGTCATCAAACACGTTTTCTTCAAAATCTATAACAATGATGTGTCGCAGCGTGTTACTTTTAACAAGATAATCTTTTACTAACTTACCATAATCAGCATTAAGAAACTCTGAAGGAATTATAAAAGCACACCTTCCATTTGGATTTAGCTGATGAATAGCCTTTAACAAAAAAAGAGCATATAGATTGGTAAAACCATTCAATTTTGTTTTCAAGTGCCTTTCGATTTCCTGCAGAATACTTTTGTTGTCATAATCGTGAAACTTAAAATATGGAGGATTACAGATAATTCCGTCATACTTATTTTCCCAATCATTGTACATATAATCTTCTAAATGAAGATCAATGTTTTCAACATTCTCAAAGTACTCTTTTGCTGTTTCAAAAATCACTTTATCAATTTCAAAAGCTTTGATTCTGATATCGTCTCTGTATGAGAGTAGTGCTCTTGAAAAAATCCCGAGACCAAATGCAGGTTCTAAAACTGTTTGCAGGCTGCTACTGCCTAAAACCCATTTAGCCATCAAATCTGCAATATCGAACGGCGTAAAAAATTGTGCAAATTTTTTACGGTGCTCTATTGAAACTGTAGCCGAATAACCATCCTCAATAGAGCTATTAATGATATGTTGCTGTAGGTTATTCATTAGTTTATTTTAGCGTTGATATTTAAAATATTCGTCAAGTTTTCAATATCAAGGTATGCTACACCTCCTTTAAATGTTACATAGAACAATAATCTTC
>DATJBS010000024.1:0-72734 GCA_035515235.1 Chitinophagales bacterium | reverse complement strand
CCATTTTTGACAACTTTTGGACGAGGAGGCAATTTCGGAAATATTTCCATTCAGAGGAGGGAGGTCAATCCTCTCTCTTTTGAAAAATATTACTCATTTTGCATTCTCGCTAAAGTTGCATTTACAACTTGAATCTTAGTTATTTATTATCTTATGAAGAGTATGAAAAAAATGTTAATATTATAAAAGAATCAGGTAATTACGGAATATTTTTAGAGGCTCAAGATATATTATTACATAATAAGCTCTAATAATATTTCAAATAGTAACTCCAAAGAGTTTTCTTGGGGATGTGGTCTTGCTCTTGCTGGAAATTTTGGGGCAACAATAGGTTTAAGTGCTTGTATGACAGGAGCTGGTTGTCCTTTTGCTATTGCAATGAAAGCTATTGCAATGGCAAGTTTAGCAAGTTCTTGTCTTTAATTAATTATTATGAATTAAAAAATAAAAATCATGTTATACTTGTTTCGCTTTTTGATTTTATTCTGTATTATTACCGAAATAGTTTTAATTTTTGCATTTATATCTGATAAAATAGATGTTAAATTATTCTTAGTTCAAGGATTTATGAATACAGGTGTTTTGGTTATATCTCTTTTGAATATTAAGAAAATAAATGAAAAGTTAGATAGTTGAAATTAAATTATTTATTGAATAAATATATAGTAAAATTGAAAAATCTCTGGATTATTTAAACTTGAATCTTAGAAAAAACAACTATGAATAATGTATTAAAAATTAGTCTTATAACTACGTTGCTAACATCATTTATTGGAGTGTTTTTAAAATTAAAAGAAATTAAAACTTCTGGAGATGTATTTTTAGCTGTAAGTATAATAGCATGGTTTGTCTTTATAATAGTGGTAGTTTACAGATTTATTAATCAAAAATCTTTATCTCAAAAATGAAAAATAAAGCTTAAAATATGTAAAGTATTTTTGAATCCTGACAATGCTTCTGCTCGTTGGAAACCATATGCAGCAGATGCAATAGGTGGTATTTTAGGGCTATATGCAAGTCCAGCATTTCCCATTTTTCAAGGGGCATTACTTTCAGCAGCTTTTGATGAAGATTAAATTCTCAAATAACCAATCAGATAGAAATCTATCTGATTGGCAATATCAATGTTTAGGGAGAATGGGGTTGGGAATACTATCAGGTTCTAGATTTGGTTTACCTGGGGCGATTATAGGATTAGGATTAGGCGCTTTGTCATGTTAAATAAAAAATATTAATTATGATTGTAAATTTTTGGAATCGAAAAAGAACAGAAATCTCTGCCATTTCAGCTGCTTGTTTTATTCTGTTAGATCTTTGGTGGATAAAGATAGGAGAGCCTCTTAGTATCAATGAGTTTTTTGTACATCTGATTATTGACATTCTTTTTATGGGTGTTTTATTGCAAAACACTTATTTTATTATGAAGAAGAAACAGAATCAAAGAGAAATTAAGCTCTGAGATTTTAATTTAAAGAATAGAAGAACTGTCTGAGTGATTAGGCAGTTCTTTTTGATGTTTAGCATTCGTGATTTAAATTATCCATTCCTCTATTCACTTAGATCGACAATCCTATGTATCTATGTGGTGAATAAAAATCTAAACCACATCAAAACATAGTTTCAATGAGTTTTCAACCCTCTGAATAATCAATTATTAATGATTTTAAAAAACATTCCCTACGTACCTATGTAGTGAATGATTATAAATGTTTAGAGCATTCATCAATCAAAAAATTAAGTCACACTCATTTTTCTAATCATCTTAGAAAACAAACTCGGAGCAAACCTTTTCATATAAAGCCCAAACATTTCCTTCGCTCCCGCTACATTGATTTCCTCTGAATTATTCTGAATCGCTTTGTCAATAGCGATGGCTACTTCTTTTGGGTCTAGTCCATTATCTATAGTTTTATCCATAGTTCCTTGACTTTTACCTTTGGGCCCTAATGCATTAATAGATACATTGGTTCTGATAAAACCTGGACACACTAATAAAATTTGTATTCCATCATCAATTACTTCTGACCTTAAAGCATCGAAAAAACCATGTAAACCGTGTTTCGCTGCAGCATAAGAACTTCTTAATGGAGTTGAAAATTTGCCCATCAAGCTAGTAATTGTTACTATACTTCCTGATTTCCTTGCGAGCATAGTAGGTAAAATCGTTTTTGTCAAAGCAATCGTGCCGAGTAAATCGATGTCAATAATTTTCTTATCATATTCAAAAGGTAAATCTTTCGCCAATGCTCTTTGACTGACTCCAGCATTATTGACTAAAATATCAATGTCTGGATGTTTTGAAAGTATATTTTGCGCAGCTGAAATGAGTTTTTCGTGATTTTCTAAATCCATTAAATAGATTTCCACTTCTTTTGCTGAACTACATTCACTTTTAACACGGTTGAGTTCGGTTTCATTTCTCCCTGACAATATCAAAAAGCAACCTTTAGATGCAAAATGCTTCGCTATAGCTTCTCCTATTCCAGAAGAAGCTCCTGTAATCAATACTTTCTTTCCGTTAATCTTCATGTTCAAAAAAATTAGACACTCAATTTACAAAATACTCGTTTCGATTCATAAGGTAAAAATAAAGTAACACTGCTTTTGTAATTTTGCATTTTGTCATTGAAAAAATTTATATCTTTGCAGTCCTTTAAAAAGGGGTATTGTGTAATGACTAAGAAAGAAACCTATACTATTCCCTATGTTGGGCTAAAAAATGAAGAGCATACTTTTCATTATCAACTTAACGAAGAGTTCTTTAAGACAGAGGAAGATTCATTCCTACAAGATGGAAAAGCTGAGGCTACGGTAATATTTGACAAAAGTATTCTTCCGTATACTTTAGACTTTGATATCAGCGGAACGGTACGCACTGAATGTGATAGATGTAATTCGACAATTGATATACCTTTTAATAGTTCTAATAGGGTATATGTCAAATTCGACACGCAAACAGAGGAGTTTGAAGATCAGGACTTAGAAGTTCTATATTTAAATCCTGGCGAACCAGTGATAGACATAAAAACTTATCTTTATGACTTCACTCTTCTTTCTATACCGTATTCAAAAGTTTGCAAAGACGCAGGTCAAAAATGCGATCCTGCTGTCATCGAGCTTTTAGAAAAAGGAGAACAAGAACAGACAAAAAAAGAAAATACACCGGACCCAAGATGGGAAGGTTTGAATAAACTAAAAGATTTAAATTAAACAACGATGGCACATCCTAAGAGAAGAACTTCGACTACTCGCAGAGATAAACGCAGAACACATTACAAATTAGAAACTCCTAATGTTGTAACTTGTAAAGCAACAGGCGAAGCACATTTACCTCATAGAGCTTATGAAGTAGACGGTGACGTATATTATAATGGAAAGCTTTTCATCCAAAAAGCAACAGAAGCTTAAACCCTTTTATGATTTAAAAGATATCGCCTGCCGAAATGAATATATTCTCGGCGGGCTATCTATATTTGTTTAACAGCAATTATAAATTTATGGCAGATTTCAAAAATGGCATGTGCATTAAATTCAACAATGATATTTATCAAGTAGTTGAATTCCTCCATGTTAAACCAGGTAAAGGTGCAGCTTTTGTACGTACTAAATTAAAAAGTGTAACTACTGGAAAAGTATTAGAAAACACTTTCCCTTCAAGTCACAAAATTGATGAAGTACGTGTAGAAAGAAGACAATATCAATATCTTTATCCAGAAGGTGATTTGTACAACTTCATGAATAATGAAGATTTTGAACAAGTAGGTATCGAAGGAAGAATCATCAATAACGCTGCTTTATTACTAGAAGGCATGGTTTGCGATATCACATTTGATGCAGAGTCTGAAACTCCATTGACTTGCGAATTGCCTATGACTACTATCCAAGAAATCACTTATACTGAGACAGGATTGAAAGGTGATACAGCTACAAATGCATTAAAACCAAGTACTGTAGAGTCTGGTGCAAAAATAATGGTACCACTTTTTGTTAATATTGGTGACAAAATTAAGATCAATACAGCAGATAACTCGTATATTGAAAGGGCGAAATAAAAAAAGAAAAAGTATGGATCAACAATCTATTAAAGCCCTGATTGAATTAGTGGACAAATCTAATATTGGAGAAGTCAAAATCGAACAAGGCAACTTTAAACTTACCATCCGACATAAAGATTATCATCCGAAAGGCATTGTACAAACAATAGCTTCTAGTCCTGCAGTTAACAGTCCTGCTCCTGCTGCCTCAGAAAAATCTCCAGAACCTTCAACAAAGGAAGCTGCAGATCAAAACGAAAGCAAAGCAGAAGCACCTATTTCAGAAGACTCTTCTAAATACATTCATGTAAAATCACCTATGATAGGTACATTTTACAGATCATCTTCTCCTGAGCAAGATCCATTTGTAAAAGTGGGTGACGTAGTAAAGAAAGGTGATGTATTGGGAATCATAGAAGCGATGAAACTATTCAATGAAATAGAATCTGAATACAGTGGCACTATCGTTAAAGTTTTAGTAGATAATGCTACAGCGATTGAGTATGATCAAACTTTACTTTTGATTGACCCAAGCTAAATAGAACCATGCTTTTCAAAAAAATATTAATTGCTAACAGAGGAGAAATAGCTCTTAGAATTATCCGTAGTTGTAAGGAAATGGGTATTTCTACCGTAGCTGTATATTCTACTGCTGACAAAGAAAGCTTACACGTAAAATTTGCTGACGAATCAGTTTGTATTGGTCCTCCTTCTAGTAAGGATTCATATTTAAATGTTCACAATATATTAGCTGCTGCCGAAATTAAAGGCGCAGACGCTATTCATCCAGGATATGGATTTTTAGCTGAAAATGCTGATTTTGCGGAGCGTTGCCAACAAAGAGGTCTAAAGTTTATCGGTCCTACTGCCGATCAAATCCGTAAAATGGGCGACAAAATCACAGCAAAGGAAACTATGATTGCTGCGAATGTTCCCGTAATACCAGGGTCAGAAGGTTTGATAACAGATATTTCTGAAGGAAAACTAATAGCAAAAGATATTGGATACCCAGTAATTCTGAAAGCTACTGCCGGTGGTGGTGGAAAAGGAATGAGAATCGTATGGAATGAAAGTGAATTTGAAAATGCTTTCAATACTGCTCGTACTGAAGCTGGTGCTTCTTTCGGAAACGATGGTATCTATCTAGAAAAATACATTGAAGAGCCTCGTCATATAGAAATCCAAATAGCTGGAGATCAATATGGAAATACTTGTCATCTATCTGAAAGAGATTGTTCTATTCAGAGAAGACATCAAAAATTAGTAGAAGAAAGTCCTTCTCCATTTGTAGATGCAGAGTTGAGAGATAAAATGGGCGAAGCTGCAAGAAAAGCTGCAAGCGTCATCAATTATGAAGGTGTCGGAACTGTAGAGTTTTTAGTAGATAAATACAAAAACTTCTACTTCATGGAAATGAATACTCGTATCCAAGTAGAACATCCCGTCACTGAAGAAGTAGTAGGATTGGATTTAATCCGTTTACAAATTGAGTTAGCTGCTGGAAAGAAATTAGAACAAGAAGCTTACCTTCCACAAGGTCATGCTATAGAATGTAGAATCAATGCAGAAGATCCTCATAAAGGATTTATGCCAAGTCCTGGAAAGATTACTTCTCTTCATACGAGTAAAGGTTATGGTGTCCGCGTAGATACTCATGTAACTGCAGGATATACAATTCCTCCATTTTATGACTCCATGATTGCAAAGATTATTTGCAGAGGAAATACGAGAGAGGAAGCTATCATCAGAATGAGAAGAGCTTTGGATGAATTTAAAATAGAAGGTGTCAAAACAACTATTCCTTTTCACAAGGCATTGATGAAGGACCCTCAATTCATGTCTGGAGATTTCAATACTAAGTTTTTAGAAGATTTTGATTTCGGTAAATTGCCTTTAGCATAAGAATCAAGATTCAGAAGTCAAGAACCAAGATTTTTAGCTAATTTCTTATTTGTTTGAAAAAAATTAGCCCGCAGATTTCGCGGATTTACGCAGAACTGATTTAAACATTAAGAAATTAAGACAATGTACTAATGTGATAAAATAGAACATTAAGCAAACAAGTCTACTAAAAGCTTTTAAATATAAAGAAGTTAAGAGGATTTAGAGAAGTCATTAGCTTCTATTACCGATTTGTCCTCCTACTTTGAGATGCTTCCTGCATGACATAATATCTTATGAATTATCATATCTATACATAACTAGTCACGAAAAATAAGCCCGCAGATTTCGCATATTTTCGCAGAACTGATTTAAACATTAAGAAATTAAGACAATGTGCTAATGTGATGAAATAGAACATTAAGCAAACAAGTCTACTAGAAGCTTTTAAATATTAAGATGATTAAAAGAAGCCATTAGCTTATATTACCGATTTGTCATCTTACTTTGAGATGCTTCCAGCATGACATATAGCTTATGAATTATCATATCTATACATAACTCATAACTAAAAATTAGCCCGCAGATTTACGGATACTGTTTATTTGATATTTAGTTTAGAAGAATGAAATCTTGATTCTAGATTCTAGGATCTTGAATCTATTTGAGCATTTGTACTATCTGAAGGAGCTTAAGTAGCAAAATGCTGATTTTTAGTAAATTCTAATCTTTTTTCTTTGTCAATTTTAATCCGTACGTCACTTCTAACAAGGAGAATAAAAAGAAGATTAAAAATCCGGACATCACAGAGATTTCTTTATTTTCTCTATTAAAATGAAAATAATAAATGAAGATCACCGTACAGATAAACATTTTCAGTCCATAAGCTGACATCGTAATTAATATGGATTGGGAGGAGTTGGCTCGCTCACCTGTTCCCCACCACCACTGCACGATTAAAACAGCTAAAGAAACTATGCCTAACCTTAGTGTGAAAAATTGAATAGGATAATTATTATCCATCCAATTAATATTTCCCAAAGCAAATAGCAAGCACCAAATCAAGAAATAGGTAAGCGTAGTTTTTTGAAAAGAGCCTTTCACTTGATTTGTTTATACACTAAATAAAATGCAGCACCTAGTCCAAGTAGCAATAGCACTACTGTTGCTATAGGACTTTCATTGCCCATCCATTCATCTATTTTCATACCGCCGAAAGCACCAATAAATACGGCAGCGAACATCTCTGTGCCTATCGCTGAATATCTTACCCAGGAATTAAAAGCTTTTTTTTCATCAGGTCGTCGTGTCATTTTAAGTATTTGATAGGTTTTCTAAAGGAAGAAGTTGGCATTGTAATGTGGCTCCTTCTTCAATAATAATTTTTTGAAATTTTGCTAGATGTGGACCTATTTGGGAAGTCTTTCTGAAATACAAAGTTCTTGAAACATGAATATTGCCTTCGACAGATCCTTCTACGGTCAAATCTACGCATTGAATATCACCAATGACTTTTCCAGTCGGGCCAATCACTACTTTAGCTTCACTGCTTACACTACCATGGATAGTGCCATCGATTCTGATATCTGTTGTAGATACAATAGTACCATTGATGGAACAGTCTTGGTTGATTCGATTAGCTACAACGGTTCCTCCTCCGGCATTGACAACATTTTTCTTAGTTATTTTTGACTTAAACATTGTTTCTCTTTAGAATTTGAAAAATTGTCCTGCAGCTATAGGTTCTGTTCCTTCCCACAAATCGAAAGATAAAACATCTTCCCCTTCTTCGCTCATTACTCCTACTAATTGTCCCAAAATCACCTTTTCTCCTTTTTCCAATTTTAATATACCTTCAAATTTGTAAATACTCAAAATATTATAATCATGTTGGATAAAAATATGTTTTTGACCACCTATAGAATATTGTGCAATAATTACTCCTGGCAATACTGAATAAACACTCGCATCGCCTTTTGCTTTGATCTTAAGCGTTTTAGAATACTTATCCGACTCTTCTTTTATAATAGGTTTCCCTTCTGCAGGCAGGTGCATATTTTTTAGAATAAATACCGATCCTGACTTTTCTTCCGCTTGATCACCACTCAATAATTTCTCAAAATCTTTCCGATAAGTGACCTCAAATTTGCTCGCCTCCGGAAAGTAATAAGCACTATCAGATGTAGTTCGATCTGAACTTTGTAAATAATCCGAATGCAAACCTATACTATCATTGATTACGCTCTGAATATTGGATATATATTGGTCGTAAAGATTTATCTTTTCTTCTAATGCATCTGTCTTCACCCTCAAGTCTATCATTTCTCTTTTTTCCGTCGCATTTGTACCGACATATCCCGGTAATAAATAACGCAATGGAGTCAAAGCAAAAAACAAAAAAGCTAAAAAAAGTAACACGAAAATGCAAATCCAACCCAATACAAACATATTGAGTTTGCTCATTTCAATCACCCATTTGACTTCATAATTATTTGTATCAATAATTTGAAACCTATATAATGATTTGATATTTTTGAAGAAACCTTTCTTTTGATTGGTATCATTTTTCATGTTATTTTATTTATGGTACTTCCAAAAATGGAAAAGTAAAATAAAATTGAGAAATTGCGTTACTTAAAGCGAACAAAAAGAATGATGTCCCACCATAAGTGGTTAAATATAGGATTAATAATTTCAGTTTTATACTGCTTCCTCTTCCAAGGCAATGCTTTGAATGCACAAACTTCAAAAAAAAGCAAGAAGAAAAAGGAGGTCAGTATATTGAAAAAGGGGTGGGACGATGTCACCACGCGGAATAATTATTACTTCAATGCCAAGCAAATCTATGATGAGATGTTAAAAGCTCATGAGAGAGTTGCTATTATAGATTATCAAGATACTCTACCTTATTATTTTCATGATATCCCTCCTTCGCTCAAAGCTAATTCTGGTCAGCTACAGCAGATTATTATCAAAACAGGAGTCACTCTTCAAAGACATGATTATTCTAGATGGAAAGATGATTGCTATACTTTATTAGGGAAAGCATATTTTCTCAAAGGAGAGATGGATAGTGCTTTAGTAAATTTCCAATATGTATCTACTGCATTGAGAGGAAAATTCAACAGTAAAAAAGCTGCTATTTCTCAAAAAGATATCCTTAAAGCAAAAGGTGCTCGTCAGAAGGAAATGAATAAAATAGCTAATGACAAAAAAAAGGAATTAGATAAAAAACAAAAGGAAAAAGAAATACAAACCGCCAAATCTGCGGAAGATAAAAAGAAGAGGATGGAAGCTGTTGCCAAAGCAAAAGAGAAAGAGCTTCAACGTAAAATAAAAGCAAAGCAAAAAATGCTGAAGCAGAAAGCGAAAGGAACTTATAAGCCACCTAGCAATTCGTCCAACGCTTCTAGCAGTTCTCCAAAACCTGAAAAGAAAAAGAAAAACTCTACTTCTAATATTTTAGATAAAATTTCTGAAGGAATCACTATTGATGGTAAAGGAAAAGGTGGCAGTGCTGCAGAGCTTAAAAAAGCAGAACAAAAGGTAAAAGCACTTCAATACACTAAAGATAAACTCGAAGCTGGAAACGTAGAAGACAGCTTGACCCAAAAACAACTAGAGACAATACATAAATTGACACTGTGGGAAAAGATTAAACATTTACAAAGTAGGCCGGAAGCATTAGTTTGGATGACCAAAACATTCATCAAGCAGAAGAATTACGCTGATGCAGAAAGTATTGTTGAATATTCTAAAACATTGGTCAAACTCAGAAAAAAACAATTGAAAGATATTCATATCGTTCGCTCTTACTATTTTTATAATACTGGTCAAATCAAGTTTGCAGCGGAAGCTCTTGAAGAAGCTATTCCATTTATCAAAAAGAAAAAAGAGAAAAATTATTACAACTTCCTTTTAGCTCAATTGACTACTGATGCATCTCCACAGCATGCTTATGAGATTTATAAAGAATTATTTAAAAAAGCGAAAGATGAAAAAGTTAGCTACAATTCTTTAGCAAAAATGTATCAATTAGTCGAAACTGGAAAAGTAGGTCAAGAAGATACTACAGAAATCATTCATGCTTTTAAGAAATTCACAAAAAGTAAAGCCGTTGGAGATCAAGCTTTATATATTTTGGCAGAATTAGCTCTCCAAAATGGCGATACTACTCAAGCCATCAAAAACCTTGAAAAAGCTATCACTTATACTTCAGCGATGCCTAGTCAAAATGCTAAAGCGCTTTCTAAACTTGGAGATATCGCTTATGACCAATACTTGTACAAAAATGCTCATAAGTATTATGATAGTGCAAGCTCATTCGTAAAAATCGATTCTGTTCTAAAAAAGAGACTCACTACAATAGTCAATCCTTTAAAAAATATAGTTGAACAACAAGACAAAGCATTTCAACAAGACTCCTTGCTTTATCTCTCACAATTAACAAGAGAAGAATTAGCACAATACATCAAAGACCAGAATAAGGTCGAGCGTAAAAGCAGAAGAAAAAACAATGCTATGAGTGGAGATGATGCAACTTATGTCTCCGCAGGAATAGGTAGCAATTCAAATTTCAACAGTTCTCCTGATCAGTATACTAGTAAAGGTCAATGGTATTTTTATAATGTTGACTCCAGAACAAAAGGATTCAATGAGTTTAAACAGACTTGGGGAGAAAGGCCCTATATCAATGATTGGAGAAGAGCAGAAGCTATTCAACAAAACACTTTAGGAATCACAGATATTGTCAAAAAACTAAGAGATACGGCATCTGCACCAGTTTTAGTTCCTGTGCTTAATATTCCATCTACAGACGAAGAAATAGAAGCTAGTCATAATATTATAGCAGAAAGCTACCTCAAAAGAGCAAATTACTTTTTCTATGATTTGAAAGATTCCCAAGCGGCAATCAGATATTTAGACAGTTTAATTCAACGCTTTCCCGATCACACTTTAGTGCCTAAAGCTTATTATACTAAAATGCTGATTTTTACAGAATTGGATCAAATGAAGGCTGCTGAAAAAATCGCAGAACTATTGATTGAAAAATATCCTGATCATGAATTGACTCAAAAAATTCTTAAAAACAGAGAGGTTAAATACGTCAAGAAAGATGAAAAATCCAGTTCTCAAGCTGAGCAATATTATGAAGGTCTTTATGAATTATACCAAAACGGAAAGTATGATGAAGTCTTAAAAGGGAAATTAGATTTTTATCAAAAATTCCCTCAGAGCAATTCATTATTTCCTAAAATTAATTTTTTAGAAGCTTTGAGTTTAGGTCAATTAGGTGAAAAAGAAGAGTATAAGAAAACATTAGAAACTATTATTAAATTATACCCTAATACTCCAGAAGCGGCTCAAGCCAAAATCTATCTCAGCTCTTTTATGAAACTCACTCAAAAAGAACCCTCTAAAATTGAAGAGATAAAACTAATTGACGATAATATAAGATTTAAATTAGATGACAAATTTCATTTTATTATGATTTTATTGAATGATCGCAAATTAAACAATGCTACTTTGGTAGAAGCGATTAATTCTGAAATGGAAGAAGTTTTTCCAAATCAAAGAATTCGAGGGAGCAATTCCTATTTAGATTCTAAAACACCGTTGTTGCTCATTAAAAAATTCAACGATATAGAAGCTGCAAAAAGCGCTAAAGATATTATCAAAAATTCAGAAAACTTAACTATTAAAGACGCTGTAATAAACGCAGAAATACTCCTAATTTCGCAAGACAATTTCAAAGAATTGTTTAGCAACAAAAACTTAGAAGAATACCAATTATTCTATCAAGAAAATTATAAATGAAAAATCAATTGAGTTTTAATACCAAGTTACTTTGGAAAGGATATGGAATCGGAGTATTGTGCATCATCTTGTTTTTTACATTGACAAGCTTTGGCATATTCGGTAAACTTCCTGATATAGAAGAGCTTGAAAACCCTAAATCTAATCTCGCATCAGAAATCTATTCTTCAGATGGAGTGATGATTGGAAAGTACTATATAGACAATCGTACCAATATTGAATTTAAAGACCTTTCCGAAAATTTAGTACATGCATTAGTAGCAACAGAAGATGAACGTTTTTACAATCATTCAGGCATTGATTTAAGAGCTACTTTCAGGGCGATATTTTTATTGGGTAGTGAAGGTGGAGGAAGTACAATTACGCAACAGCTTGCTAAAAACATGTTCAATAAAGCAGGCCACAGAAGTATTTTTAAAAGAATAATAGAAAAAGCTCAAGAATACATCATTTCTATACAACTAGAAAGAAGATATACGAAAGATGAAATCATTGCCATGTATTTCAATACTGTAGATTTTGTCAATCATGCAGTAGGCGTTCATAGTGCTGCGCAAGTATATTTTAATAAAAAACCGAAAGATCTTGATATCATTGAATCTGCGGTTTTAGTAGGAATGCTTAAAGCTCCAAGTGCATACAATCCTGTTCGAAATCCTAATGATTCTAAACGAAGAAGAAATGTGGTGATGAGTCAAATGGTAAAAAATAATTACCTCACTCAAAACCAATACGATGATTTAAGTAAAAAAGATATCATTCTTGACTTCACTCCTATCAGTCACGTAGAAGGATTAGCACCATATTTTAGAGAAGTATTAGCGCAAGATTTGAAGAAGTACTTTAAAGAGAATCCTAAACAAGATGGCTCAACTTACGATATCTATAAAGATGGATTGAAAATATATACTACGATAGATTCAAGAATGCAGAGATATGCAGAAGAATCAGTCAAAGAACATTTGTCTTCTTATCAAAAACTGTTTTCAAATCAATACAAAGGTTCAGATATTTTTGAGAAAGGTATAGGCAAAGAAAGATTAGCATTGACCAAAAGAAGTTCAGATAGATACAGAAGATCTAAAGATGCTGGCATGAGCAATACCGAAATTGATGAGAGCTTCAATACTAAAACTAAGATGAAAGTATTCTCTTGGAAAGGAGAAATAGATACTATTATGACTCCATTGGATTCTATCAAATATCATATGTTGTTTTTACAGACAGGATTTATGGCGATGGATCCTGAAAATGGACATGTGCGAGCTTGGGTAGGTGGTATAGATTTCAAATACTTCAAATTTGACCACGTCAATATCAACACCAAGCGTCAAGTAGGATCTACATACAAGCCTGTTCTATACACTTTAGCCATCGACAATGGTTGGTCTCCATGTATTTCTGTTCCTGCTGGTACTGTCACTATTGGCAACTGGTCTGTAACAGGTTCGGGTGGATACAAATCCCTTAAAAAATGCTTAGCCACTTCTGATAATGGTTGTGCTGCGTATTTGGTACAAAACCTCGGAGCTTCCGCCATGGTAGATATGGGTGAAAGAATGGGTATACAAACAAAACTGCCTGCATATCCTGCAATCGCTTTAGGAGCTGGTGATATTTCTTTATATGAAATGATGACTGTTTACAGCTGTTTCCCATCTGGTGGAATTAGAACAGAACCTATCATGCTCACTAGAATCGAAGACAAAAACAAAAACTTAATCAAACTATTTGTCTCTAAAAGAGTCGAAGCTTTTGGAAATAATACGGCCTATAAAATGATAGACCTGATGAAAGGAGTCATAGAACCTGGAGGAACTGGTAATAGATTGAAGAGAAATTACAATATGGGTGATCTTCAAATGGCAGGAAAAACAGGTACTACCAATAAGAACGTAGACGCATGGTTCATGGGCTATACTCCTAATCTTGTCGCCGGAGTTTGGGTAGGAAATGACGAACAATTTTTAAGATTTAAAACGACTTATTTAGGACAAGGAGCATCAGCAGCTTTACCGATTTGGGGAAATTTCTTCCAAAAAGTAGTCAAAAATGCCGCATTCAAAGATATTGAGACTGCTAAGTTCTTTACGCCATCAGACACTACATTAGTAAAAAATGTGTGTCAAGACGATGCTGATAATTACTATGAAGGTTTTGTACCTTTAGAGGAAATGAGTTTAGAAAGTCAATTTAATGATTAATGAAACCTCCACTCCTAAATATTGAGGAGTTAGTCAATGCTCTTCCAGAATTACCAGGTATTTATCGCTATTACGATAAAGAAGGGACTATATTATATATAGGGAAAGCAAAAAATCTAAAAAAGAGAGTTACAAGTTATTTTAGAAGTGATGCTCAGCATAATAATAAAACTAGAGTTTTAGTTCGCAAGATTGCAGACATTCAACATCATGTCGTCAATTCAGAAAGAGATGCACTTCTTTTAGAAAATGCACTCATCAAAGAACATCAGCCTAAATATAATATTGCATTAAAGGATGACAAGAGCTATCCGTTTATAAAAATCACTAACGAGCCTTTTCCAAAAGTTTATTTCACTAGACAATATATCAACGATGGATCTGAATACTTTGGTCCTTACACTTCTCTGTTTCATGTAAGATCTCTGATGGAACTTGTCAGAACGATATATCCAATTAGGAATTGTGGCCTCAACCTCACTCAGAAAAACATCCAAGAAAAAAAATTTAGAGTTTGCTTAGAATATCATATTGGAAACTGTCTAGGTCCTTGTGAAGGGAAACAAACAGAAGCTGACTATTTGAAAAACATTGATGAAATTCGGGCGATTCTTAATGGCAAACTTAAAGTCATTAGACAAGTCATCAAAGAACACATGGAAGTAGCTGCCGAAAATCTACAGTTTGAAATTGCAGAAGATTGGAAAAAAAAGCTTTCCTCGCTGAATGAGTACATGGAACAAACCAATATCATTAATCCAGGATTGGGCAACTTCCACATTTTTGGATATTATGAAGATGAGAAAAAAGCCTTTATCAATTATATGTACGTATATGAAGGAACTATCATCAAAACGAAAAACATCATTATACAACGGAAACTAGAAGAATCCAAAGAATATCTTTTAGAGCAAGCTGTACTGGAAATTATCTTAAAATCTACCACTAACGATCCTATCCTTCTCCCATTTGAATTAGATGAAGAAAATCATATCGGTGAATATTCTTATCATGTTCCCAAAATGGGCGACAAGAAAAAACTGATAGATTTAGCCTATAAAAATGCATTCTTCATTAAGAATAACGAAATCAAGAAAAATAAAAATATCACCAATGAGGAAAGAGTGCTCCAAATCATGAAAGAAGATTTAAGACTCAAAGTACTCCCTTATCATATCGAATGTTTTGACAACTCTAATATTCAGGGATATTTTCCAGTGGCTTCTATGGTGGTCTTCAAAAACACTTTACCTAGTCGATCAGAGTACCGACATTATAATATCAAAACAGTCGAAGGTCCGAACGACTTTGATTCGATGAAGGAAATTGTTTACAGAAGGTACAAACGATTATTAGAAGAAAACGAACCTCTGCCTCAACTTATAGTCATCGATGGAGGAAAAGGTCAATTAGGAATGGCAGTAGAAAGCTTAAGACAATTGGATTTAGACACTAAAATACAAGTCATCTCTATCGCTAAAAGATTGGAAGAGATTTATTTTCCTGGAGATAGCTTTCCGTTACATATCAATAAAAAATCGGAGTCACTCAAAGTTTTACAGCATATTAGAAATGAAGCACATCGATTTGCAATCACTTTCCATAGAGATAAAAGATCTAAAGGAACTATCAAAACTGGTTTGACAGACATCGCAGGAATTGGTCCAAAAACAGCAGAATTGCTTCTGAAGAAAATAGGTTCGGTGAAGAAAATAAAAGAATCAGATCCAAAAATCATTGAAGATTTGATTGGTAAAAAGAAAACAGAGATTTTATTGAATGGTTTGTCGGAGCAATAAAAAACCGCTTGCCTAAGACAAACGGTCAAAATATTTTAACAGCTCTGTAAAACTCTTTTAAAAAACTTATCGGTATTCTGACACACCGTCGGTATCGCGGATGATTCTTCCTTGACCAACATTCATATATACATTAGCTTTATCGCCAAAATCATTTAACATAAAATTAGCCTGATGGAAGTTTAAAATACCTTCAGAACCTTTTTCACCAGAAATAACTAACACTAAGTCCGCTTCCGAATCTGTATTTTCCTGCACATTATGTACCTCTACAAATATTGAAAATTTATTTTCACTGCCTACTATATAACTACCTTTCCCAACAGAAAAAGAGGTTAGATCTTCATTTACTTTTTCGAAGTCAATTTTTAAAAAATTATTATCCTGATTTTTCAAAGTGATAATATAGTTCTTAAATTGTTTATTTGGATAATCTGAGGGCACATTGCTATTCAACAGTATAAAATTATCTACAAAAAATTTTAGTTCTTTTCCGTTTTCTGTTAACATGGGTGGATTTTCACCGCCATAGATGGGCATTCCAAAAGATTTCATTTTTTCGATAATACTATCTGGGACGAAATTAGTAATGTCTTTAGTTAATCCATTTTTATCCAAATTGGGAATTTCTTCATCTTTTTTACAACTAAAAATCATTAAAGTCATCAATGAAAAAAAGAATAGTGTTTGTAGCTTTCTCATAATTATATTTTTATTGTCCTACTCATAAGGCATTTCGGATGAGCCCCGTTTGAATGGTTGCTGAACTCCATAAGTCGCTTTGACTATTAGATAAAATTATACATCATCCTATTGCGGTTCAATACCTCAAAGGGTGAAAATTAATTTATAATAATATGAATTAGGAGATTAGTTCAAGCCTTGTTGGGAAGCTTTCATGATAGCTTCTGCTCTCGAGTTGACATGCAATTTTCTGTAAATATTCTTGACATGCGTGCGAACAGTTTCATAACTGATAAATTGAGAAAGAGCAATAGCTTTGAGTTGAGCGCCTTCTTGCATTTCTTTCAAAATACTTAGTTCTCTTTCACTGAGTGGCTCTACAGTCTTATCTGGAGCAACTAAAATGACATTTTTTCTACTAAAAAACTGCCATACTTTTTTGGCAATCGTAGCGGACATTGGTGCACCACCATTATATGCTTCTTCTAATGCCTCTAATAATCTTTGAGGTGGATCAGTTTTGAGAATATATCCTGAAGCTCCTGCACAAATAGCGTGAAAGATTTTTTCGGAATCGTTAAAGACGGTTTGAATGAGCACTCTTTTTTCAGGGAATTGTTGAGAGATCATTTTAGTCGCCTCTATCCCATTCATTCCGGGCATTTCAATATCCATCAAAATAACTTGTGGATTGTAGGTTTTAATATTTTCTATTAATTGGCTGCAGTCAGGAAAAGCTCCAACACAAACAAAGGTCTCAGAAGCATTTATAATTGCATATAAAGCTCCTCTAATCAATTGATTATCTTCAAATATTAAGACTCTGGTTTTCATCATAAAATGAATCTATATCGAAACTACTATTTTCAAAATTTGAATAGGATACCTCATTAGGTGATTTTAAAACTGATTAATATCTCAGTCCCTTTTTCTGAGGAAATTCTCTCCATTTCGGCTTTCATTTCTTGTGCTCGTTTATCCATATTTACTAATCCATTTCCTAGAGATGTTGTATTATCTATTCCTCTTCCGTCGTCTTTAATACTTACAGTTAGAGTAGAATGATTTTTAGAAACTAAGAAATAAATATTTTGACAAGCACTGTGTTTGACTGCATTATTGATGGCTTCCTTGCAAATGAGATACAAATTTTTTCTTTGTATCATTGTGAGTTTAATTTTTTCTAATTCTGGGCTAAAAGAAGAATGTGCTTGGATTTGATTGACTTGAGCTAATTCTATTAAAAACTCATAAAGTCGGATAAATAATTGTCCCAAATTGTCATACAAAGGATTGACTGACCAAACAATATCACTCAGTTTTTTCACCATATCGGTGGCATTTTTTTCAATAATATGCAAAGATTCATTGACTACAACTTCATTCCCTGATTTGATTTGATTTTTGATGACATAACTATACATGGCGATTCCACTCAAGGTCGAACCTATCTCATCATGTAAATCTTGGCTAATTTTATTTCTCAATTCTGCCATTTTCAATTTATGTTGAGTATAATATCTATACGTGAGGAATAGGGCAATCAATACTATAATCGCTAACAAGATGATATACAGTCTAATATTCGCCAACTTTTTAGATTGGACTGCTTTTTCTACTTCCATATTTAATAGCTTGGATTCATTTTGCAAGCCACTCATAAATACACTCAAAAATTGCTTGTTATAGATTTCTTTTGTTTTAGATTGCTCCTTAGTCAATTGTTTTAAAGACAAAGACAAATGCTGAAAATCTTTTTGTTGGGAATAAATTTCCGAAGCTTTTTCCAAGAATAAAATCTTGTAATAAGAATTGATTGGAGAAGAACTTTTCTGTAATTCAAAACCTTCTTCTAAAATATCATTAGATAATTTGAGATGATTTCTGGAAAATTCCGTTTGAGCTAAACTTGCTAAACTATTTAACTTCAAATCAAGAAGTTGTTCTTTTGTTGAAAGATCTTTAGCTTCTATTAAATAAAACAAAGCACTATCTGATTCGTCTTTTTTCAAATAAGCATCTCCCATTTGAATCAATGAAACGATCTCTCCTCTTTTATTTTTGTCAATAATAGCTTCCCTTTGAGTCTTTTTACTGTAAAAAATAGCACTATCTAATTCATTTTTTATAAAATAGGCTTCGGCAAGATTCCCGTAAATATGAAAAGGTCTCGACAATAAAATATCTTGTAAATATTCAGAAGGAATCGAAGGAATTTCTGCTAAACCTTTGTAAAAATATTGAATAGACAAATTCATGCTATCCATATTCATATAAAACAAGCCACAAAAATTATAAGCGTCCATTTTTAAAGCACTATCTTTTAATGATTCTGCTATTATTAAAGCTTTTTTGGATTCTTGAATTCCTAACTCGTGCAAATCATTATAATAGTAAATCTCTGCCTGCCTGCTAGAAATGATATAAGCAACTAAAGAAGGCTTTAATAAAATATTACTTTCTTTCAATTGATTGAGATAAATCTGAGCAGTATCAAAACTATTCAAATCCATCATTTCATCTATAGATTTTAATTGACTTTTAAACTCAGAAGTGGTATAAAGTTGTAAGTTTTTAGAATGCTTAGTTTCAGTTTTACAAGCAATCAATAATAATCCATACAAGATGATCACTATTGATGGGCGACATGAGATTTTATGTAAAAACATTCTATACTAAAAATAGAAAATGTGCTCCAACAATTTTCATATTAAAGCACATTTTAAAATATGTCTGATTAAAGAAATTTTATTTCTAATAAGAAGCTCCGTTTCTATCTTTTCTAGCTTCAATCTTCAAACGTCGATTTTCTTTACGTTGTTCTTTTTTTAGGATGCCTTTATAAAAATCACCTTGAAAATGTGTGAAAGCCTGGATATAATCTTCAGAATAAACATCAGGCTCTGCTTCTCTAAGTGATTGACGTTGTGCTGCAGGTTTCAATAATTCTGTAATAGCTTTGGAACATTTCTCTTGCAATGCATTCAGCGACCACTGACCAAAAACGCAATGTCCACCTTCATACATTTGTAATTGATATTCTTCATTAGTAGTGATATAACCATTATATGCATTGGCATAAGGTGCTAAAATCACTTCTTCGATTCCTTGATTTTTTACTTTATCCTGAATTGTTTGAATTAATCTTTTGCTTGCTATAGTAGTGATTTCAAAAGGAATTCCCACAATCAAAATCGCACCAATTCGCATGGCTTGTACAGGCAAAACTTGTGGAGCAAGCGGTGTTTGATCGTATAAACCTATTCTATCAAAATGTTTAATATTTTTAATTAGCTCATCTGCAAAATCTGGCAATAGCAAATTCTTTGGTCTTGATCCTAAAATCAAATTTCTGCCAGTTTCTAACATGATAGGTTTCCCTCCTTGCGCTCTAAGCATTCTTTCTACATAGACTTTGTTTTCACCTTTGCTGAATAGCTCTCTTTTTTTCGTAATAATTTTAGACAAGGCTACAGAACCTAAACCTAACAATTCTGGCATTCCAGGACCATCCATTACAGAACCCACTAAAAAAGCAGCTCCCATACATGATGGACTTGTCACACAACCTTCTTTACCTCCAGTAAATTCTGGATCAATATTTATTTTACCGAAATCAGTACACAATAATTGAGCATCTACTCCCGACGCTCCTAAATCTTTAGTAGTGTCGATATTGGAAATAATTTCTTTCGCTTTTTTATACTGGATATTTCCGTTGTATTTAGAACTTTTCAGATCATCTTCAAAAGGACCTTCCCAATATCCTCGCTGACGATCTAATTTTGGATTATACTTCACTCGTGCAGAGACATCGCCACATGCACCTTGAGCAAATGCAGAAACATAATTTGGATCTTCTGAGAAAGATTCTTCTAATTCAGTAGCTGCAAAACCTTTATTATCCGAACATACCTTCATCCAATTATTTGGAAGATTCGTCGTGTGCACTGCAAACCAATTGACTGAAGCTCTTGGTTTTCCATTTTCATCCGTAATTTGCAATAAGGTCATTCTTTTATCCGCTGCCAAATGTCTATTGGCAAAAGATATTTTATGTTCTACTTCTGGATTGAGATTATAAGCTGCAATCGATCTATTATAACTGATAGAAGTTTCTAAATCGAAATCGCCTTTACCTACTTGAACTTTTCCAGGTGCTTTATTTTTCTCAGCGAGTACTATGGATTCTACAATTCCATTGACAATTTTATCATAAATCTCTTGCACAAATCCTGGAGAACTCATACTATATAATGGATGCAAAGAATATCCGCTCGGTCCAGTATGTGTATGCTGTGCTGTCAGCATTAGATTTTCGTAAGTATAATTCCACTCAGGATAGTTTTGTTGTAATTTTCTAACCACTCCATCTTTCAAAGACGGATTAATCATACATAATTCAGCATTGACAAAAGCGACTCTGTTTTTTTGAATTGGATCGTAAAAGACGAAAGCTCTTGCATACAATGGAGTTTCAATATCCAACATCACTTGTATAGCTAAGCCATAACCGAGCATTCCTACTCCTCTTTTAAATGCTGTAATATCTGCCTTGCCGATTCCTATTTCTAACATGAGTTTTATGTATTGTGAGTGATTTACTAATCAAGTAAATGTAATAGTTAATCATTTAAAACGACCAAAGGAAAGTAGTTAAAGTCTTGATATTTGTTAAATTCTTATTTCCAAAATCGATTTTAGATTATTGCAATATTTTTCACCACATAGATTTATAGGTGGCATAGATCAATGATTTCTTTTAATTATTTCTCTGATTTGAAAACTATGTTCCTTTGTGTTTTAGATATTTCCACCACATAGATTTATAGATGACATAGACCAATGGTTTTTTTAAATATTACTCTGATTTAAAAAACTATGTTTCTATGTGTTTTAGATATTTTCACTAAATCGATTTTTCACCACATAGATTTATAGGTGACATAGACCAATGGTTCCTTTTGATTATTTCTCTGATTTGAAAACTATTTTACTTTTATACAATTGATAATTAATTGCTCTGTGATTTAAGTAACTTTGAGAGTAATTCAACCTCACTGTGTCGACCCTGTTATCGAGTAATTATATCTGTAGTACATACTATAGTTTCTAATTGCCACATTAACAATCATTGCCACATTAATAAATTACCTCCACTCTACAATTCCACCGCGATTCTTATCTAACATTTCCACAGGAACTACTTCTCTAATACATTGCTTCAAGATATCAATCATATCTTTTTTAGCTGCATTTCGCACATAGCAAAGACTGATTTCTCTTAAGGGAACTCGGCCTTCAAAACTGACCACTTGATTCAACTGACGAGAGGACAATTCATTAACTGCTAATTCAGGTAAGAAGGTAAATCCACCTTCTGTTTCCACTAATTTCTTCAAAGTTTCGAGCGAACCGCTTTCATAATTCACAGCAGCATTATCATCACTAGAATATTGATTTTTGCATAAATTGATGACTTGATTTCTAAAACAATTTCCATTCGTCAACATCCAAACATCCTTTCTATTATAAATTTCTTCAGGACTCACAAATTGCTTTTTGCTGAGAGGATGACCAGACTGAGTATAGATTTTAATCTCTTCATAAAAAATTGGATCTTCATAAATCTGCTCTTCGTGCAATGGCGTAGACAATATTCCTACATCGACTTCATCTACTTTCAATTGATGTATAATTTCAGCGGTAGTTAATTCTTTGATATTTAATCTTATTCCGGGATGACGTTCTATCATTTTTCCAATAAATAATGGCAAAAGGAAAGGTGCTAAAGTGGGAATGATAGCAATATTCAATCTTCCAGAAATATTTTCGTTATAACCCTTTGCAATATTTTCCAATTGGGCGGTCTCTCTTAAAACATCTCTTGCTTGATCAATAATCAAACTTCCAACATCTGTAGGAATAACGGGTTGCTTGGACCGATCAAAAATAATTACTCCTAAATACTCTTCCAACTTTTTGATTTGCATCGAAAGTGTAGGCTGTGTCACCATGCACTTTTCAGCAGCATTAGCGAAGTGACGATAAGTGTCTACTGCAACGACGTATTCTAATTGAGTGATAGTGACCATAAAGAAAAACTATTTGATTATAAAAATAATTGATTTTTTTTATAAAACCAAAATGGCTAAATTTGTATTGTTAAGTTATACCAGTAAATACAAAGATGATGTCAAAATTAAGTAGAATAGGATTAGATAAAACCATATCAGAAAAACTTGTTATAGAGCTCAATCAATTACTCTCCAACTATCAAATATTTTATCAAAGTTTGAGAGGGTTACATTGGAATATCAAAGGCCCGCAGTTTTTTGAATTGCATGTTAAATTTGAAGAGCTATATACAGATGCACAAATCAAAATAGATGATATAGCTGAGCGTATACTTACGTTAGGCTTTACTCCATTACATACTTTCGAAGATTATCAAAAAAATGCAGAAGTTCAAATAGGTAAAAACATAACTGATGCAGAATCTTCCGTAACTTTAGTAGTCGAAAGTCTTAAAACATTGGTGGTATTAGAAAGAGATATTTTAACTACTGCAAATGAATTAGGAGATGAAGGAACTTTAACTTTATTGACTGATTTTATCACAGAACAAGAAAAAACCATTTGGATGTACTCTTCATGGTTGAATAAATAATTTTAGAAAAAACAAAAAACAAAATCATAAAAAATGGCAAACGTAGGTAGAAAATTCCCAAATATCGCAATAGATGCAATAGATGAAATGGGTGACACATTTAAAATCAATATCTTCAAACAAGCAATAGAACAAAAGAAAAAAGTGATCTTATTTTGGTATCCAAAAGATTTCACGTTTGTATGTCCTACTGAGTTGCACGCTTTTCAAGAAGCTCAACCGGAGTTTGAAAAAAGAAATACTATCATTATAGGTGCTTCTTGTGACACTCCAGAAGTTCACTTCGCGTGGTTAAATACACCAAAAGATAACGGTGGTATTGAAGGTGTAACTTATCCTATTCTAGCTGATACTCATAGAATATTATCAGAAGAGCTAGATATTCTAGATTCAGATTATTCTACAGATGAGGAAACAGATGAATTCTCTTATGAAGGTGGCAATGTGACTTACAGAGCAACTTACTTAATTGATGAAACTGGAAAAATCTTCCACGAAAGTGTGAATGATATGCCATTAGGTAGAAATGTAAATGAGTTTTTAAGATTAATTGATGCTTATGCTCACGTGCAAAACCATGGTGAAGTATGTCCTGCAAACTGGGAAGAAGGAAAAGATGCTATGAAGGCAGATAGAAACAGTACAGCAGACTATTTAAGCAAGCACTAAGCTGCTTTTAACAACAAAATAAAAAAGGTATGTTTCAAGAATTAGGAGAAGATACTTTGGCTCAGATAGTCAATGAGAACGATATCGTGATGGTACAATATGGTGCTACTTGGTGTGGAAATTGTAGAATAATGAAGCCGAAGTTCAAAAAATTAGCATCAGAAAATGAAGGCATTCCGTTTTTGTATGTAGATGCTGAGAAATTAACAGAGTCTAGACAATTAGCTAAAGTGGATAATTTACCCACTTTTGCAATCTTTAAAAATGGACAGTTATTCAATCAAGTACAAACCAATCAAGCTGACAGTTTAATCCAACTATTCAATGAAAGTACCCGTAATTAAACATCTATTTCTAAACAATGAAGTAGAGAAGCTCGAAACCACTCTCGAAGTTTTAGAATCTCTTTCTGAAGCGAGAGGAATCACTGATGAGGAAATGAATGTCATAGGAGAATTCATTACTAATATTTGTGGAGCATTGGAAGTACATCAAATGACCGCATCTGGAATGCGTAATACTGATGCTATCAATACATTCGCAAAGAAAGTAACTGGATCTATAGACAAATAGAACATTCTAACACAATAAGAAAACTAACCCTGCTCATTACGAGTGGGGTTTTCTTTTTTATGTCGACTAAAAAGAATTTTAAAAGTAAAGTAAATATCTCACTGAACGTCGGGTACAATCTATTGAGAAATATCTTTTGGAATATAATGGCGAGATCTTAAAGTCATTTGTACAAAACGGACAACTGAATATCGCTAGAGAACCTTTAGGTAGTAGCAATCAAGAAACGATAGAAGGAAAAGATCCAGTATTCTCTCCTGATTATGCTAAAGAAAGAAGAGTAGAAATTAAAATAGAGAAGATTAAGTAAATTATAAACCAAACTGTCATTGTATACAAAGACAGTTTGGTTTATACTGATTTTAGAAGGAATTAAACTTTATAAGTTAAGGAGCACTGTGCTTCATTTTCAATATTGTCAGTACTCGACATTGTTAAAAATTGAAACTCTATTCTAGATGGTTTTAGTATATTCACGCTTTGTTTAAGTCATCAAAACTCTATTATATTCCATCTTAGATATTAAAATAAATGAAAAAAATAATATTACGTCTCTTTAATAGACTCGGCTACTCGGTTCAAAAAACTAGAAAAGACAACAATGGATTAAGCAAACCTTTGGAAGATATTAAAGAAGAAGAGTTTTGGGAAATTTATAATCTTTGCAAGCCATATACTATGACATCTATTGAAAGAATGTATAGTCTTTACCTTTCAGTAGATTATGTTTTGTCAAATAATATTGAGGGTTCATTTGTAGAATGTGGAGTATGGAGAGGTGGAAGTTCCATGTTAATTGCAAAAATGCTGTCCAACAGAAAGATATACGATAGAAGTATTTATTTATATGACACTTATGAAGGTATGTCAGAACCTACAAAAAACGATATTTCGTGGTTGGGAGAAAAAGCTGATAAATTATTAGAAGCCAATAAAAGCACTAAGAAAAACTCTGTATGGTGTTTAGCTGATTTAGCTGATGTACAAGCTAATTTAGGTTTGACAAATTACCAAGAAAAAAACCTGAATTTTATCAAAGGTAAAGTAGAAGATACTATACCTTCAATGATGCCCGAAGAACCAATTGCATTGTTGAGACTTGATACTGACTGGTACGAATCTACAAAACATGAGTTAATACATTTATTCCCAAAATTAATCCGAGATGGTATATTAATTATTGACGATTATGGTCATTGGGAAGGTTGCCGAAAAGCTACAGATGAATATTTTGAAGAAAACAATATTCAACTCATGTTGAATAGAATTGATTATACAGGTAGAGTTGCGATTAATACACACTCTAACTTAAGTAAAATTTAAAAACTGTTCTTTAATTTTTAGATACAATCTCCCTTCAGCTAGAAAAAGGCAATAAAAATTATCTCATAAGATTTAATCTATCTCCTTATCAAATTTCCAAGTGGAAAGTTTGACAGGATGAAAATATAATTTATCAGGGTGGTTTTTAAAAAGCTCTTTTATTGAAGCTTTATTGTTTTGCATAAGTTCATTTACTTTATTTGGATTCCATATCTCAACCCCTCTAAACTTCTTGTTTTCAAATTTAATATCTGTACTTGAAAGCATTAATGCTGTGGGAATTGCAACTTCTACAAAAATATTCATGCCTGCAAAAACGCCACAGTAATGACAAAAGTCTCGAACACTACTTTTAGATACAATAAAGAAATCTGAATATCCTGCAACAAAAGGATAAGGAAGTTCTAATAGGTTTTTAAATCTCTTGACGTACATATAGCCCATTGTATACAAAACCGTTCTAAAAAATGTCATTGGAGTTTTAAATACAAAAACATGTTTTAAAAAGCTTTTTAAACTCATTTTCTTCTGTGTAATATTGTTTTTAAGTGCCTTTCCTTCAGCTTCCTCTTTATTAGGCAATTCATGCTCTGTTTCTACACCTTGATGAGATACAAATCGATAAAGCACTTTGGGTATATGATACCATGGGATAGATACATCTGATAAAGGATGGAGTTTTTTGATATAAGAACTATTTTGAGTTAATCCCAATCCCTCAATAATATTATTTTGATTAACATCTGGATGTAGAATTAAATCATCTCCCGCAAAAACATAATGAGTAAATTCGTCGTGATAAAAACTTTTGAATGCTTGAGCTATATATCCATTGAATTGATGAGAGTTTTCATAAACTGTAATGACTTTATCATCATCTGATTGATAAAATGGTATAACATGAAAAATATCATCAAATCTATCTTTGTAATATTTATTTAATGGTGTGATATTTTTTTCATATCTATGATTATAAATAACAACTAAACAAACTTTCATTTCAGCAACAAAAAAAATTAAAATTATCTTGCTGACAAAATACAACTAAAAAATAGCCATAATCGAAAATGCTTTCTATATCTTTTAAAAAGTTTTTTATACTAGAAATTCTTTATTACTGAGTTACAAGCTATCGAAAAAACTATTACTCCTTAGAATGAGGACTTTAATGAAGAATAAATTATTTTTATCGCATCGAATTTTTGAAAAATGTCAAAATTTAAAAAAACAACAAATAATATAGTAGAAGAAAGTACTTCCAAATCATTTTTGAACTCTAAATGGATGTATTTAATAGGTGTTTTAATATTAATATTCTTTTCTATTACGTTCTACCTTCCTGCATTAAGTGGAAATTCTTTATCTGCTCATGATTATTTACAAGGAATTATAATGTCTCATAATTTAGAAGAGCATTTTAAAGCTACTGGCGAATATGCAAATTGGGCCACCAATATGTTTTCGGGAATGCCCTCTTTTCAAATTTGGAAGTCTCATCACAATATTTCCTCATGGATATTTGATCATCTTTTCAATACGCTTAATACATACATTGCTACTGGAATTATTGCTGTGCTTTGTTCTTCATTATTATTTTATGTGATAGGTGTAAGTCCACTAATCAATATCATTGCAAGTACAGGAATTATCTTGAGTAATTTTACAGTGATCAGCTTATACGCGGGTCATAATAATAAAGTGCTTGTCATGTCTTTAGTACCAATGACATTAGCAGGAATTTGGTTGTTATTCGAAAAGAAAAAGTATTTATTAGCTCTGTTCATTATAGCTCTTTCTATATCTTTTCAGATTAGACTTAATCACGTACAGATTACTTACTTCATGGGATTTTTGGTAGGTATTTGGGCAATATTCAAACTCTTTGAAACCATTAAAAATAAAGATTACAAGCATATCTTAATTTCTTTGATAGTATTGATTTTAGGCCTCGGTTTAGGAGCAATCAACAATTCATCGCAGTTACTCACTACAAAAGAATATAGCGAAGAAACTCAAAGGGGCGGACCTAGTGAAGTAGAAATTGCTAAAAGCCCTAATCAAGTGGCTTCAGATGGCGTTGGGTATGAATATGCCACGTCTTGGAGCTATGGCATTTTAGAATCTTTTACCTTACTGATACCAAATTTTAGTGGTGGACCAGCAGTCATCAAAAAAGTCGATGATAACAACGAGATTGCAAAAGCATTGATTCAAAATGGTGTGCCTGCAAGTAATGCCATCCAAGTAGCGAATCAACTACCGACCTATTGGGGAAATCAGCCTTTTGTTGCAGGAACTACTTATATCGGAGCTATTCTTATCTATCTAATGTTCCTAGGTTTTTTCATCATAAGAGACAATAAAAGATGGTGGCTACTTACTGCATTCTTCGTGACTCTTTTTATAGCTTGGGGAAACAACTTTAGTATTTTTTACAAATTTCTCTTCAATTACCTACCTTACTTCAATAAATTCAGAACGCCTTCCATGGTGTTTTACCTCACGACAATTATTGTAGCTATTACCGCGGCATTGACGCTTCAACAAATTTATGGCGATCGTCAAAACAGAGAAGTTTATTGGAATCATTTTTATAAAGCATCTATCGGGTTTATTGGTTTTATGGTAGTGTTGACTTTACTAGGACCATCTATCTTCTCATTCGTTTCAGAATCGGTAGATGGTAATTTGAAAGTTCAACTATTGCAAATGACTCAGAACAATTCACAAATGAGCGATGCTATTTATGGAGGATTATTGAGTGAAAGAAAGTCCATGATGAGAATGGATGCTCTACGTTCTACAGTTTTTATAGTATTAACTGCAGGCTTAGTTGCTACTTTCTTAAAGAGAAAACTTTCTGGAGAAATCATGCTAACCGGAATCATTATTCTCATTTTATTTGACATCGTAGGGGTAGACAAAAGATATGTGAATTACGATTCATTTACTGATGAGATTGCATCTAAATCTAACTTTAGACCAAGTGCTGCAGACAGCTTTATATTACAAGACACTAGTGATTATAGAGTATTAGACCTCACAGTCAATTCATTTAGTGAAGCTAAACCTTCCTATTTCCATAAAAATATTGGTGGTTACCACTCCGTAAAACTGAAAAGATACCAGGATATTATTTCTTATCAAATCAATGATAATATCCAACAGCTTTCCAATGGAAATGTATCTGGCGCACAAGTTTTAAATATGCTGAATACAAAATATGTTATTACTTCTCCTGAAACTACCGGAGTATTTAAAAACGAATTTGCTTACGGTAATGCATGGTTAGTAAATGATATAAAAGTGCTCAATGGATCAGTAGAAGTCTTTGACAATTTGATGAAAGAAGATTTATCTAAAACAGCTTTACTTGAAAAACCTAATGCCACCATTACTCAAAGCCAAACGCTTCCATTTGATTCAGCAGCAACTATAGATTTATTCAAAGCGGATAATGATGTAATGATATATCGCTATCAATCTTCTGTCCCATCTTATGCAGTATTCTCAGAAGTATATTACAATAGTGGCAAAGGCTGGACAGCATATATTGACAATCAAGCCGTAGAGCAAGATGAAGTCAATTATGTATTAAGAGGCTTGTCGTTACCCGCAGGGAACCATGAAATCGTTTTCAAATTTGATACGCCAACTTTACAATTAGCGAATAAATTAGATTATGCTAGTTCAATTGTAATTGTTCTACTTGGAATTGGAATAATTGTTTTAACATTTATCCAAAAAATAAAAGAAAAAACCTCTCAAAATAATGTCTAAACTACCCTACTTAAATATAGGTTGCGGAGATCGATTTCATCCAGATTGGAACAATATAGATATTGTCTCTCATAGCAAGAATGTGATCGAATATGACATCACTAAAGGCATTCCTTTCAAAGATATGACCTATGAGGTGGTATATCATTCTCATGTAATTGAGCACATTCCTTATACTCAAGTTGCAGGATTTATAAAAGATTGTTATCGGATATTACAACCGAACGGAATTATAAGAATTGCTTTACCTGACTTAGAAAATATTGCTAAATTATATCTAGAAGCGCTCCAGGAAGTTGCAGTAGATGAAACTCCATCTAACATCTCTAAGTATCATTGGATGAAACTAGAACTCCTGGATCAAATGGTTAGAAACCAGTCAGGCGGGCAAATGAAAACGTATCTTTTAAATCAACAAGCCAATAAAAACATAGATTTCATAAAAGAAAGAGTGGGTTTTGAAGCAGCCCATATTTTGGAAGTAGGTCAACAAAGCAAAAAAACACTCATTTATAAAGTTAAAAAGTTTCTTCATCTTAGTTTTAAATCAAAGTTCAGACTCATCAAAGAGACTTTTAGAGACAAAGTTGTATTAAACATACTTCTATGGGGGCAATCAAAAATCTCTTATAAAATTGGCTCTTTTAGGACTTCAGGGGAAATTCATCAATGGATGTATGACCATTACTCCATCAAAAAAATATTAGAAGAACAAGGCTTTAAAAATGTAAAAATCACAGATGCTTTTAATAGCAGAATTCCGAATTGGAATAGCTATCAATTAGATGGAAAAGAGGGGAAAGTATTTAAACCGGACTCTCTATTTGTCGAAGCGATTAAGTAATCGATTATAGGTTTCAGTATATTTTTGAGAAATTATTTCTTCAGTGAAATGATCTAAACAGTAATTTCTAGCATTTTGACTCATTTGATACAGATCACTAGAATTTAATAATACATCTAGCCCTTCACAAATATCTTCGACAGATTTATACTTAGCAATATATCCAGATTCTAAATGTTGCACCATTTGAGGAATACCTCCAGTATCAAAACTCAAAACAGGAAGTCCACAAGCTATAGCTTCCATTACGGTATTAGGCAAATTATCTTCTAAAGAAGTAATCACATAAATATCACTTACTTGATAATAAGCAATCAATTCACTTTCATTTAAAAATCCAGCATGTATAATTTCAAATCCTTCAATATTTACATCGTGATTTTGAGATCCATATAAAATTATTGTAGGTAAATCAGTAGTTTTTTGCTGGTATAATTTCATGGCTTCCAAAAAATAATGTAGCCCTTTTCTTTTATCCTTTAAACTACTTGCTCCAAATAATACATAGCTTTTATTCGGATCCAATTTCAATTGAAGCTTTAAATCATTTTTATTTTCCGCAGGCTTAAATACATTTGTATCTATCGGATTAGCGATAGATTCAACTCCAAAACCTTTCAATAAAGTGGAAGTTTTTGCTACTTCTCCTAACCATTGACTACAAGTAACAAAGTGATAGTTTTTGTAATAATTTTTCTTTTTTTGATAAATTTTATGACTTAAATCATTTGAAGATGGATGCTTTAAATACGGACAATTTCCACATTCTCTTTTGAAGTGATCACAGTCTCCTGAATAATGACATCCTCCAGTAAAAGCCCACATATCATGAAGTGTCCAAACAACAGGTTTTCCTAATGTTTGCAAATATGCCATTTCTCTAATAGATAAAAATCCTTGTAATGTCCAATGAAGATGAATCACATCCGCCCACTTCAAAAGTGCGTTTTGGCGAATATTAAAACCTATGACCGCTGTAGAAAATTGATATCTGACTTCATTATTTTTCTCATGCAATAAAAATAACCCTTTTTCTAAAGCCAGATTGATCTTTTGTGCTTTGTTATTAAAAATTGTAGATGCTTGAAATACAATAGTATTATTTGAAGTTTTATTAGCAACAAGCATTTTGACTTCATGACCGTATTTGTTGAGTGCTTGCATTAATCTTGAAGTAGCGATAGCAGCCCCTCCATTCAAATCATAAGTAGAAAGCATTAAAATTTTCATCTCAAAACATCTATATATTGATAAGGAAAAGATGTTTTCTCTAATGTAAAAACTGGTGTTTGTATTGCTCCAAAACTTCTAAAGAATCGTTCCACTCCTTCTAGCATACTTCCTTCATAATTGAAAGACAATTCAAGTTCGTGAGCTTTTTGTAAAGCATTCCAAAATAACAGAGGCATTGCGCCACTATCATTCATTTGGTCATCATAACCACCATACAAATACAGCATTTCTTGTTGATCCCAAATTAAATAGATAGCACCTATAACTTTCTCATTTGAATCAACTGCTTCCAAAATACAAGACTGTCTTTTAGAGTGTGCAAATTGATGCAACTTTTTTAAAATTTCTTTATCGACTAAATGTTTTGAAGATGCTGCTAAGCTCATTTCGAGCATTCTTATCACATCCTCTGTACTTTCTGCTACTCTTATCTGCAAATTCCCAGAAGCCTTCCTTATTTGCCTTTGAATGCTCTTTTTAAACTGATTAAATATAAAATCTGTATCTGAAGTATCCTGAATAAGATAGGTATAGGAAGTTTGTTGTTTGAACCCTTTCCAATAAAATGCTAACCAATTACAATAATCTCTCGACCATTTGAATTTTATTTCTGAGAATGTAGGCACTTTTTCATACAATTCCTTTAGCACCTTATTTTCAAAACTAATGCGTTCATATTCCTTCAAATTTTTTGGATAGAGTAATCTCGGACCCATATAAGGTGTAAATGAAGGCATAGTTATTTTCTTCCAGAAGAGTTGTTGTTTGAATACATAAGGCCAAAAACCTTGGATATTATTTTTTGCATCGTAAGAAAATACAACATCCCAATCCATGCCGTTCACACAGACGATATCCAACCATTCTGCTTGTAGATATAATGGAATAGAATGTGACAAAGTCAATTGTCTGTATATTTCTTTATTAGTCTTCATTGGAGAAGAAGATTACTCTTGTTCATTTTTAGGAAGCACAAGAGTTTTTACACCAACATTTTTCAAGAAAAAAGACCAAGCTTCGGCAGTTTCTTCTATTCTCTTATTAATAGGCTTACCTGCTCCATGACCTGAATCTTTAAAAATCTGTATCAATAAAGGATTTTTCTTTTTACCTTTTTCTTGTAATCTAGCAGCAAACTTATAAGAATGTGCGGGAACTACTCTATCGTCATGATCTGCAGTAGTAATCAAAGTAGCCGGGTACTTTACTTTCTTTTCGAGATTGTGATAAGGAGAATAACCTAAAAGATATTTAAACATCTCTTCGCTTTCTTCGCTAGATCCATACTCTGGAACCCATCCCCAACCGACAGTAAACTTTTGGAATTTCAACATATCCATTACACCTACAGCGGGAAAAGCTACTTGTGCCAATTCTGGTCTTTGAGTCATCACTGCACCTACAAGAAGTCCACCATTTGAACCGCCAGCAATTGCTAATTTTTCTGAAGAAGTATATTTCTCTTTAATCAAATATTCAGCTGCAGCGATGAAGTCATCAAATACATTTTGCTTGTTCATCTTCATTCCTGCACGATGCCAATCTTCTCCAAACTCGGCACCACCTCTTAAGTTAGGAATTGCAATCACTACTCCTTGTTCTAATAATGCAATATATGATGAACTGAATCTTGGAGTCAAGTTGACACTAAATCCTCCGTAGCCGTATAAATATGCTGGATTAGTACCATCCATTACCAAACCTTTTTTCTTCAAAATAAACATAGATATTTTAGTTCCGTCTTTTGATGTATACCAAACTTGATCGGTGTCATATAAAGAAGCATCAAAATTAATGGTAGGTTCAGCAAGGATTTTAAAATCTCTGGAGTTGACATCTCCACTATAGCAGATATAAGGCTGAGTAAATGACGAGTAAGAATACAAAAATTCAGAATCTCCTGGATCTGCATATTCAATCTTGACCGTACCTAATCCAGGCAAAAGAATATTTTCTCGAGCAGTACCATTCCATTTCATTTCCACTAATTCTGATTGAGCATTTTTAAGATAAAGTGCTAAAAACTTCCCTGAAACCATTTTTACATCCTCTAGTAGAGCGTCTTTTTCTGAAATAATTTCCACCCATGCTTCAGGTATAGAGCGATTAATATCAACTGCAACAAGTTTATTATTGGGAGCTTCATAATTAGACAACACATAAAAGTGCTCTCCTGTACTTCCAATCACTTTATTTTTAGAATCATACCCTTCATATAAGACTTTGAATTCTTGTCCTTTCTTAGGTTTAGTATTAGTCAATCTTCTATAATGAGTTTCGTAACCATCTGTACCATTATATTTATTAAGAATTTGGTACTTCTCATCATCAGTAACTAAAAGCTCATAATACAATTTAGAAGCATTTGGATCTTCAAAAATTAAGATGTCCTCCTCTTGAGGTTCTCCAATTTTATGAAAATATATCTTTTGTTGGTCATTTACAGATGACAACTCCTTCCCTTCTGGTGGAGCATCATATCTACTATAATAAAACCCTTGGTTGTACCATTGTATGGTAGTCCATTTTACCCATTTTAACTCATCAGATAAAAATTTTCTATTAGCAATATCATATACTTTTAAAGTAGACCAGTCGCTTCCAGATTGGTTAAAAGCTGCTACTATATAATCAAAGTTTTTAAAGTATTCTAGAAGTTTGATTTGCGTTTTTCCTGTGGAGTCAATTAAGTTTGGGTCAATTAACACTTCATCTTCTATTCCTTCTTGTTCATAAGCAGGACGTATCATAAAAACAGATTGCTTCTGAAGTCCAGTATTTTTTTGATAAATATAATTTAGACCTGCTTTTCTAAAATCATACATTCTTTCGTAATCATTCAATTCAGTCAAACGAGTATTCATTTGATCTTTAAATTGAATTTTAGATAAATACTTCTGAGTGATTTTGTTTTCTTTATTGACCCATACTTCAGTCTCTTTAGATTGATCGTCTTCTAGCCATTGATACTCATCTTTTACTTCATGTCCAAAGTAATTATCAGTATGGTCTATTTTTTTCGTTTTAAAATAATTCACTCTTGCACAGCTTGCAAGAACACTCATGGTTAAGATTAGGTATAGGATTTTTCTCATGTTACTAGTTGATATCTGTAGCTGACAAGATAAGTGATATGAATGAAAAGCTAAGAGATATTTGGTTATAAAAACAAAAGAGGTGACTCAATAAATGAATCACCTCTTTATATTTTGATGTTTATTAGAATTATCTATTCAATTTGAATCTAACAGGAATCACCATTTTAACTCTAACTGGAGTTTCTCTTTGCTTACCTGGTTTCCATTTAGGCATAGATTTCACAACTCTTTCTGCTTCTCTACCTAATCCTCCACCTGGATCTCTTACTACTTTGATATTAGTAATCGTTCCATCTTTATCTACCACAAACTGTATAGAAACAGTTCCTTCGATACCATTATCCATGGCTACTTCAGGATATTTTATGTTTTTGTAGATATAAGCTTGCATGGCTTCTGCTCCACCTGGGAAAGATGGTTGTTCTGAAATCTCAAAGAATTCGTATTGACGATCGTCCACGTCTTCCTTTTCTTTAACAGGAACAGCAGGTCCAGTACCGAAATTCTTAGGAGCTTCTTCTACTACTTTTGGTTTAGTATTTCCGTCTCCTTCTTTATTTATAGTACTGATAGCTTTAGTTTCATCTTTAGCCTCATCTACCGTAGTGATTTTCTTCTCAGCTACCAATTCGTCCTTTTTCACTACCATTTCCACGAATTTCACTTGAGGAGCTTCTGGTGGTGGCGGTGGTGGTGGTGGCGGTGGTGGCGGTGGAAGATCCACTGGTATTTCGTCAGGAGGCAATTCCACTGTTGTAGTTTCAACTATTACTTTCTTTTCATCTTTTCCTTTTCCACTGACATTTAATTCTATTTTAGAAAAAACGACAGCCAAAACAAATAAGACAATAGAGATTACTGTAGCAATAGCTGCATACTTAGGATTGATCTTACGTAGTTGATAGGCGCCATATGCTTTATTTCGCCCTTCAAATACCAGATCGTCCATGGTTACTGATGCAGGATATTTGTCCATATATTCTTTTTGTTTATAACGTATTCAACTTGCTGATTAGTATTTATTGCCATTTAGCTGCTACTGCCTGGGTTTCAACTTCAGACATGTTTTGAATAGCAAAAATCTTTGTTTTAGTAATGTCCATTTCATCCAGCACATCCACTATGTTCTTATACACTGCGTCATTCGTAGTTTTAATAAGACAAATTGTTTTGTCGGGTTCTTGAAATTGAGCATTGACTTTTGCTTGTTTATCCAAAATCAGTTGTCTAATTCCATTAGGGGCATAAGTTGTTTTCTCTAAAGTCGCTGGAGTCAGTTCTTCTGGAATACCTTCGTAGTACCAGATGACATCGTCTTTATCTAAGATGATGGTCAAAACTTGAGATGCTTTTACATCTTCTCCTTTGTCTTTTGTAGAATCCTCTATAGGTTTTGGCATTGCAAGCTGCATGGCTACCGGTTTTGACATGGTAGTCGTCAACATGAAGAAAGTAATCAAAAGAAATGCCAAGTCCACCATCGGTGTTAAGTCAACGTTTGTTGACATTTTTTTGGCTTTCAGCTTACTTTCATGACGTCCACCTCCTCCGGAAGTATCTAATTGTGCCATTTATATCTTGATTTTAAGATTAATCAATTTTTCCTTCTAATGAAGTGATGAGGTTAAATCTATAGATTTCTCTTTTTCTAAGAGTTTCTATAATATCCTTAACAGCAGTGACATTAGATGATTTATCTCCTTTGATTGCTATAGGAATCTCAAGTCCTGCGTCCAAGCCTGTGGCTCTTGCAGCATTGACCCAATCTCCAATTTGAGCATCAACAGAGTCCATTGGGATTCCTGGCATTTTCTCAGATTCCTTTTCTTTTAATTCGTCCTTACTCAATTTTAATAATGCTGGAAGCTGATTGATATTATAACCAAAGGTCTCAATGTTTCCAAAATTATTAATTTGCTTTTGATCCAGAGTTCTTAAAGAAGGATACTTTTCGCCATATCTTTCAATCAAACTATTTAATGTCGCCACTCTTCTCGTTGTATATAACGTTAAGAATGAACCTCCGTCTTGGTCTACTGTAATCATGATAATATCTTCTGCTACTTGTTCAGTGGCTCTTGAAGAGGGAGTATCTACTAATACAGTTTCAGATGGACGGAATTTTGCTGTAAGAATGAAAAAAGTAAGTAATAGGAACGCAACATCCGTCATGGCTGTCATGTCCACTATTATACTTTTACGTGGTATTTTTACTTTTGGCATTCTTCAGAGATTGTTTGGATTAGTTATTATTTGCTGCGAAAGTTTGAGTGATACTGAAACCAATCTCATCGATAGAGAAAGTCAAATCATCAATCATTCCAGTAAAATAGTTGTAGCTAATAATCGATATAGCAGAAGTAAAAATACCAATTGCTGTATTGATCAAAGCCTCAGAAATACCTGTTGCTAATTTTCCTGGATCTGGTGCACCTGCAACTGCAAGTGCCGCAAACGCACGAATCATACCTAATACTGTACCGAACAATGCGATCAATGTAGATACTGATGCAAGTGTAGCAAGAATAGATAAATTCTTTTGTAGCATAGGCAACTCAAGTGTAGTAGCTTCTTCTAACTCTTTAGAAATGTTCAACACTTTTTGCTCTGTAGTCAATTTTGTGTTAGTCTGCATTTCTTCGTATTTATGAAGACCTGCTTGTACTACGTTTGCAACAGAACCTTTTTGTTTATCACATGCAGCAATTGCACCGCTGATATTTCCGTTGTTAAGATTGACTTTAAGCGCTTTTAAGAAGTCTGCTGTTTTTCCTGATCCTGATGCTTTTCCAATAGATAAGTATCTTTCAATACTGATTGCAACTACTGTCATGAACATCGCCATCAAGAATGGAACTACGAAACCACCATGATATACTACACCCAAATAGTTTCCTTCTTTAGGAGTTACTTTGTCTGGTGCTGTAAAGTTGGATTCTGCGCCAAAAATTAAATGGAAAATTAATTCCGATGCAATGAAAGCAACAAGGATAATTAATCCTGAAGGGAGCTTAAATCCACCACCTTGCTTAGCTTGTTGAGCTGGTTTTGCTTGAGCCATACCGTTTGTTTTTTGTTTTGTTTTTTTTGATGTCGGTAAAAATAATTGTAAATTTTATTAATCCTAAGGTTTTTACAAACAAATGTAATAATCTCCTTCTTTTAGAGGATATATTTTTACTGTTTAGAAAAGATTAAGGAAGTTTTATGTAATTGCAGTTCAATATTTACTCTTTATCCATATTCGTGCCTAAAGATTAAATTTAATATTGAATAATTGAATTATTCTGCAAAAAAGAATTAGAAATATGCCATTTTAATACAAAATAACATTTTTACAAAACCGTATTATTCACACAAAACTAATACAGACAAACCTTCTTAACATCATTTTAATCCATTAAAACTTTAAAATAATAAAAATGAATTTTCCTATTATCCCCAACTTAAAAGCATTTATAAAACAAAACTTATAAATTGAGGTTTAAAATTGAAACGATCCTACATGAAAAAAGCTTCCAACATTTTAATATTAATGGCTACTGTAATTTTCACTTTGTCTTGTAGTGGAACAAAAAATGTATCCAATTCTAACAATACTTCCTATCCTAATACTTTTGCCGATTTACAAATCATACAATATGAGGTGCCTGGATGGAATCAATTGACATTACAGCAAAAAACTTTGGCTTACTATTTATCTGAAGCTTCACTAGCGGGTAGAGATATCATTTACGACCAAAGAAATCCCTATAATCTCACTATCAGAAAAACATTAGAAACCATCATCCATACCTATAAAGGAGAGAAATCAGGTAAAAACTGGGACGAATTACTTACTTATGCAGGCAGAGTTTGGTTTAGCAATGGTATTCATCATCATTACTCTAATGACAAAATATTACCAGAATTTACTTTTGAATATTTCTCTGAATTTATTAGAAATTCAGATAGCAAAAGCTTACCTCTAGCTGAAGGTGAATCTGTAGATGCATTTATAGATAAAATGAAAAAAGTGATTTTCGACAAGAATTATATGTCTAAAATGGTCACGCTTACTAAAGATATTGATCACGTCACGAATTCTGCCAACAACTTTTACGAAGGAGTTACAGCTGAGGAGGTTGAACAATTTTACTCTACTTTCCCTAACTCTGATCACGAGCCTGAATGGGGTTTGAATTCCAAACTTTTAAAAGCAAACGGGGAAATTCAGGAGAAAGTATGGAAATCTGGAGGAATGTATGGACCTGCTATTGACAAAAGTATTTATTGGTTAGAAAAAGCAATACCATTTGCAGAAAGTCCTAGACAAGCTAAAGCTTTAAAGATATTAGTCGAATATTACAAAACTGGCGATTTGAAATTATGGGACGAATACAATATCGAATGGTTGCAAATCACTGAAACAGTAGTCGATTTTACCAATGGATTTATAGAAGTATATAATGATGCTTTAGGAATCAAAGGGAGTTATGAGTCTATAGTTTCGATTAAAGATTTTGAAGCGTCTAAAAGAATTGAAGCAATCGCCAATGAAGCACAATGGTTTGAGGATAATTCTCCACTTATACCTGAACATAAAAAGCAAAAAGTTGTCGGCATCAATGCAAAAGTCATTAATGTAGTGATGGAATCTGGTGATGCTGCTCCTACGACTCCTATTGGTATCAACTTACCGAACTCTGAATGGTTGAGAAAAGTATATGGTTCTAAATCTGTTTCATTAGGAAATATTGTAGCCGCTTATAACACGACTAGTACCAGCTCAGGGTTTTTAGATGAATTTGCTGTCAATCAGGAAGTTTTGAAGAGAATAAAAAAGTACGGGAATTTGTCTAGCGACCTTCACACAGATATGCATGAATGTATCGGCCACGCTTCCGGACAAATCAATCCTGGAATCGGCACACCTGACAAAACTTTAAAAAATTATGCTTCTACATTAGAAGAAGCTAGAGCAGATTTAGTGGCTTTATATTATGCAATAGACCCGAAACTCGTAGAAATTGGAGTGATGCCATCTATAGAAGTAGGGAAAGCAGAATACGACAGTTATATGATGAACGGCTTAATGACACAATTAACAAGAATCAAATTAGGCGATGAAATCGAGGAAGCTCATATGCGCAATAGAGCATTGAATGCCTATTGGGTGTATGAAAAAGGGAAAGCTGAAAATGTAGTAGAGTTTATCAAAAAAGACAATAAAACTTATGTTCAAGTCAATGACTATGATAAATTGAGAATATTATTCGGTGATTTACTAAGAGAAATCCAAAGAATCAAATCAGAAGGTGATTATGAAGCTGGAAAAAATCTAGTAGAAACTTACGGCGTAAAAGTCGACCCAAAACTTCATCAAGAAGTCATAGCTAGATACGATGTATTAAACATCAAACCATACAAAGGCTTTATCCAACCTAAATTAGAAGCGATTCATGATAAAAAAGGAAATATTAAAGATGTGAAAATCTCTTATCCCGATTCCTTCTTTGACCAAATGTTAGAATATGGCAAAGAATACAATTTCCTTCCTGTAAAAAATTAAAAGTGAATTATATCATAATGAAAAACGCTGGAGGAAACTTCAGCATTTTTTGTTTTTGGGGGAAGAACACTAGGAATAGTTTCAGCTTTGTTAGTTTATTTTCTATTCAATATCATCACACATCTTGGATATTATTGAAAGAGTCTTCATTCCAGTTTTGAGGATTAGTCAGGATATAATTTAACATCCTATGGTAATCATTCATTGATCGAATGATATGGTCGTGAAACCGAGGTTGCCAATTAAAAGATAAATTATTTTTTCTAGCATAGGTCGTTACAGATGATTTAAATCCACGAATAATCGAAGCCAAATTTTTGGATTGCGGTCCGAATTGATTTCCACCATTATCCCCATCATCGGTTGGGACGCCATCGTCATTGGTAGAGGCGCAATGCATTGCGCCTCTACCAATGACGGTGTTGGGGTTGGGAATGGAATTGGTATTGGCATTGTATTCATTTTTGCCAATAATGATGATTGCATGAAAATGATTGGGCATAATCACAAATTCGCCCAATTCTAAATTCATATCAAATCTGATTTCTGGTGTTTTTATCCATTCTGTTTCAACGATTTTTCCTATTTCTGAAAAATTCATTTCACCATTGGTTATCTCTCCGAAAAAATGCAATCGATCTTTTGTGCATATCGTAATAAAATACATGCCTTGTGAAGCATAATCCCAAGATTGTAAACTTGTAGTAGTTATTCTGAAATTTTAGGCTCAATTATTCAAAATTTTGTAAAAAAGTAAAAATAAGAAAACTATAAAATGGGCAGAAAAAATATAGGAAATAACTTATCGAGTCTTTATTATCTCATCCATAATAATGAAAATGGACTTGGGATATGAGTCAAAGTTCCCCTTATCCATGTTGAATCTTCACAAACAAATGCACCAAGCTATCGATCAAGTTTTTTGGACTCGATAAAATTTGATAGTGATTTTTGCCGAACATTTGAGGTAGGTAGTATTTTGCTTGTGCTTCAATTGCTAAAGCATAAGACTGGACATTTTTCTCGTTCAATTCTCTCAGTGCTTGTTTCACATCTTGAACACCGTATTTACCTTCGTATTTATCGTAATCATTCGGTTTACCGTCAGAGATGAGAATGACCCATTTCTTGCTCGTGTCTCGTGCCGAAATTCTCGCACCAGCATGTCTTAATGCTGTTCCGATTCTCGTATAACCTATAGGTTCTATTCCACCAATTTTATCTTTTCCGGTACTCCATGGCTCATCAAATTCTTTCAAACTGATGTACGAAGCGTAATTTCTAGTTTTGGAGTAAAAGCAATCTATTGCAAAATCAATATTGAACTCATTTAATATTTCTCCAAATAGTATTGAAACATCTTTTTCTACATCAATGATTCGATTATTTAAAGCGTAGCCATCTGAAGAAAGACTGATGTCTAAGAGTAATAAAATAGAAATGTCTTTTTCGGTCTTCCTTTTGGTATAGAAGATATTCTCATCAGGAGATTTGCCCGCCAGAATATCAATATTTCTGTCTAATAGAGCATCTAAATCAAACTCTTCACCTTGCTTTTGTCTTTTTTGCCACTTCATTTTATTATTCAAAGAAGTGATCATTTTTCGCAGCCCCATTAATATAGTGGCGTGCTCTTTTATTGTTTTTTGGTAATAAGAGGGATTTGATTGAAAAGGAGAAGCAGGATATACGCTACAGAAATCTTTTTTATAACTTCTATTAGAATAATCCCATTCATCGTATTTATAATGAAAACCTTCGTAATCTTTCTCCGAACTTTCTAGGACTGTGGTGTTTTCTACAAATTCTGCTCTAAATATGGAATGTACAGCATTATCGACTCTTACAGTTTGATTCATTTTCAATTCTTCCAACGCACTCTGATGTTCTTTTAATTCATCTTGTCCGTCAAAGTCTCGCCAAACTCCACCTGTCTCTTCAGCCGTTTCTACTTTTTCAAAATTATGCAACAACACATAATCTTCTTGCTGCTTTTTATCGACAGTTAAGCTTTCTACCTCTTCTATCGCAGGAGCGTCCATGACCGTTTTAATATCATTGACCTCTTTTGCTTTTTCATTCTCGTCAAAATTTTCTAATGCATTATCGAATTTGTTGGGTAATAAATCATTCGACATCCATTTTCCGTACAACCAATAGGATGCTACTTCTTCAAGAAATTCTCTTTGTAAAAATTGTTCTTTTAATCTATCGTGAAGCGAAATTAATTCTGGGAAATCTATAGCCAAATGCTTTAAAACCTCTGTAGAACTTTCAGTGGCTTTTTCTCTTGAAAGTGCTAATTCTATAGATTTTTCTTTCCAATTCAATCGAAGCTCTCTTTGTTGAAATAAATAAAGAGTACGATATAAGTAAAAGGAAGTATTCTCTTCAATTGTAGAAAATTCTGCAAAAGAAGAAGGCAAGAAAAAGATATTGTCTTTATAACCTCCTTCCTCTTCTGCAGGATAAATCTCTATGGCTTCGCCACATAATGCTCTCGCCAAAATTGTTAATCTTGGTCTAATATCTTTTAATTCAACTTTATGAGTCAAATCATCAAACGCTTTCTTTTTTTTCCTTTTAAAAAATTTAACAGCAGCTCCGTAAATCCATTCATCAATATCTAATCCCATCTTGCTAAATTTAAGGCAATAACAAATTCAATTTATATCATCAAATGTGCTAAATCTTTCAACGCTTGAAGTGTTTGGTCCTCATCAGTCAAAGGTTCTATCATAGCTACGTCCACCGATAATCTTTTCGGCAAACCACTATGAATGAGCAGAGCAGCATCTACTAAAAGTCTAGTCGAAACTGTTTCTGCAAGTCCTAATTCTGTTAAGTTTCTAATTTTATTTCCGATGTTCACCAATTGTTTTGCAATCTTAGAATCAATCTTTGTTTCTTTAATTAAAATCTCAATTTCTTGTTCTGCAATAGGATAATTGAAGCTAATCGCCACAAAACGCTGTCTAGTAGAGGGTTTCAATTCTTTAAATCCTTTTTGATATCCAGGATTATAAGAAGCTACTAACATAAAATCTTCGTGAGCTTTGACGGTTTCGCCAGTTTTGTCAATATACAATTCTCTTCTATGATCTGTCAGAGAGTGAATAGCAACAATGATATCTGGCCGAGCTTCTGCTACTTCATCTAAATAAAGTATAGATCCATTTTTCACAGCTTTTGTGAGTGGTCCATCTTGCCACACGGTTTCCATACCTTTTAAAATAAACCGTCCTATTAAGTCGGTAGCGGAAGTTTCCTCATGACAACTGATGGTAATCAATTCTTGCTCAAATTGATGTGCCATATATTCGACAAATCTAGATTTTCCAGTACCTGTAGGCCCCTTAATTAAAAGGGGCAGGTTATTTTGATGTGCATGTTTAAAAACTGCAGATTCTTTCGCTGTTTCTAAATAATAAGGAACTTGTTTAAGAGCTTTTTCCTCTTCTGTTAAAATTTCCATATCAATTATTTCCAGTGATCTTAATTATTCTCTTCTAAAGCTTCGTCAGTAGGCAAGCCATATTTGATGAACTCATACATATAAAATATAATTCCTATTGCAAAAACAGTAGCACAAATCAACATGACTACAAAGTGAATTTCTACTTCTTTTTGAGCCACCATAAAGTCCATTTTAAGTCTTCGCTCTAAATATACTTGTACTACTCCTGCCACACCTAAAGCAGTGACCATACCTAACATTCCAATATTTGAAAGCCAAAATGCTAAATGTCCATTTCTGTTATCATAGCGTTTTCTACCTGTCAAATTAGGTAAAGCATAACTAATAATCGCCAAAACAATCATAGCGTAAGCTCCCCAGAAAGCATAGTGCCCGTGCATCGCAGTCACTAAAGTACCGTGAGTGTAAAGGTTAGTTTGAGGCAATGAATGCGCCATACCTAATAATCCTGCACCTACGAAAGAAACTATAGCTGAACCAATCGTCCAGAATAAAGCAATTTTATTAGGATGAGATTTCTCTCCTTTTCTGTACATATATACAGCGAATAACGCCATGGCTAAGAATGCAAGAGGTTCTAAGCTTGAGAAGATTCCACCTACGATTAACCAAATTTTATTGACTCCAATGTAATAGTAGTGGTGACCTGTTCCTAAAATTCCTGATAAGAATGTAATTCCAATAATCACATACAACCATTTTTCAATGACTTCACGGTCCACTCCTGTCAACTTGATCAATAAGAATGCTAAAATACCTCCCATGATTAATTCCCAAACACCTTCTACCCAAAGATGAACAACCCACCATCTGAAGAATGAATCTGTTACTTGGCTATCAAACCAAATCATACCAGGTAAATATAAAAGTGCCGCAAAGAAAAGACCCATAGTTAATACAAGAGCTGTTGTCGTTCTTCGCTTACCTTTAAATAAAGTGGCCAGAATTAATCCGAGAAATAATAGTACGTTGACTACCACTAGATAATCTAGCTCTCGAGGAATTTCCAAGAATTTTCTTCCTTCCCAGATATTAAAGTGATAACCTACTACTGCTGCAACACCTACTAGTGCAAATGAAATCAATTGGATATAAGCCCATTTGACGCTCACTAATTCATTCTGAGACTCTTCGGGTATGATATAATATGCTGCTCCCATAAAACCTGATAGCAACCAAAAAACTAATAAATTAGTATGTACAGCTCTCGCTGTGTTAAAAGGGATAAACTCGTGTAATCCATCCATGCCTATTCTGGCAAATCCCATGACGAATCCATAAACTATTTGTAAAGCGAATAGGAGCATGCAAAGTGCAAAGAACCAATACGCTACTTTCTGTGATCTATATTTCATGATTTGTGTTTTTTAGTTTGAAGGTTCTTTAGCTAGCGGAGAAACAATTCGATCAAAACCGTTTAGATCGAGTTCACCTATCCATTTTAAATACTCGACAAGGGCATCAGCATCTTCTTCGCTCATTTCATAAGCGACCATTTTACGGCCATTTGGAGCCCATGGAACTGGCATCTGAAGAATTGCTTTGACTAAGGGTGCACCTTTACGTTCAATTACTTTGGTTAATTCTGGTGCGTAATATCCTCCTTCGCCCATGATAGTATGACAACCCATACAATTGTTAGCCTCCCACAAGTGCTTTCCTTTTATGACTTGAGGGGTGATCTTTTCATGATTAGTTTGATCATTTTTGGGAGACATCGAATAAATCGTCAGCAGAATGAAAGCGAGGAAACTGACTGCTGTGGCTCCTATAAAAAATGTTCTAGCTTGACTTTTTGATAGCATAGTTTTATAGATTTTATATCGGACTTAAATATCCGGATACAAGTTAAAAAAATTGTTTACGTTTTTAAATTAATGTTAAGAAGATTTGGGTCATTTAAAATTTCGCTTAGGGTTATATTCATAAGTTTTGAATTTAAGTTCACTTTTATGGGAAAATAGATGTGATGTACCGGACAAGGATTTTTTTCGTCACACTCAGATAATCCTAAAATACAACCTGCAGTCAGAGAATGACCTTCTATAATTTCTACAATCTGACCCAAGGTAATATGTGAACATCCTGCTTCTCCCATTTCAAAACCACCATTCGCTCCTTTTTTGGATTGAATCAATTTTGCAGAGACAAGATGTTGTAATATTTTAGAAGTAAATGCAGGCGGCGAATCTAATGCCTCAGATATCTCTTGCAATCTTACACGAGGATGGTCTTCACTTCTAGAGCAAATGAACAATAAAGTTCTAATGGCGTACTGACAAGATTTAGATAACATGAATGTTAACGAATGTTATGGCGCAATATTAATACATTATAATTGGATATACTACTCCAATTAAGAAAATTGATTTGTGATAACATTATATTAAAGTAGATGTATGGAATTCAGAGAAAATCAATTCGAAGAGTTAGGAAACCATAATAACATTAGACAGTATTATTCTTCCAAGGACGTATGTTTTAAAAATCAAAAAAACCGTATCAGACAGTAAACTCTAAACACGAGCTTTCAAAAATTTATCTTTTGATTATATAGAATCGGCTTAAAATCTTAAGTCAATTTACATTTCAATTGTTTCTGATTTATCTGAATCATTTAAAAGTTTTGATATAGTTAGTTTATAATTTAGACAATGGACAAAATAGCAAAACATTTAATCTTACAATCGTGAATCATTAATCCAATTTTACTTTCCGATACAAAAAGTAACTTAAGTTGATAATCAAATAGTTATGCAAATTGGGCAACAAATAGGCAACAAAATCTGTAAAATTGATGGCAAATAAGAGAAAATGCCTTGTTTTTTAGAACCTATCTACAAGCAAATATAATCCTTTTTTCCTTGTTTTAGCACTCAAATTGAGTTCTTGATACTTTGGTAGTTGGGAGCAATAAAGTTTATCATATGGCTTTGCAAAGCCACTCTCTACCATTATTTCATTTAAATTATTACCGTTAGGTAATACTACATAAGCCAATGTTCTTCCGTACAAGTCTTGCTCCTTACCTACTTCTTGAACTAATGTAATCCGCATCCCAATCTTTGCCTGAATTCTTAAATATTCATAAGACTGGTGTGCAAGCTCCATCAAAAAGCGACCTGATAAATTTGTTTCTCTTTCATCCTGTTTTAGTTTTTTACAAGGTGTTAACTCTGGTGCATCTATGCCATATAAACGTATTTCTTCCTGTTTATTAGAAATAATATTCTTTGCAATAATTCCGTCACCATCAACCACTTTAACTATTTCATAGTTGGTTTTTACTACAATCTGACACTTTACTTCGAATTGCTTCATAATGCATTATTCATCTAATTGATTTACAATTGATTACGTTGTAAATTTACATTAATTTTTAATCTTTAAACATATCATTATGGCTAGACAAACAGGTCTCGTTCGCTACTCCGGAACAATGGGCGGTGTAAGACATTTCAAAATTAAAGGACTCCAAGGCGACTTTGCAGGTTTAAAAGGTGGTCCATCTGCAGAACAAATTTCATCAGATCCAGCATTTGTTCGTACTCGTGAAAATATGAACGAATTTGGGGGAAGTGCAATTACAGGAAAATCACTAAGAACAAGTATTGCAGGATTAATCCGTAATAATGGCGATAGCCAAGTTACAGGAAGGATAACTGCAATAATGAAAAAAATCAATTTGGAAGATGGTTCTGAAGCAAGAGGGCAAAGAGCAATTTTGATAACAGTTGCCCCACAGTATTTAGAAGGATTTGAATTTAACAAATTCACTTCTTTTAATGGCGCTTTTAACGCTCCTTACACTATTACTCCAACTGTTGCAAGAGATAGTTCAACTCTGGACATTCCATCTTTTAATCCTTTGGATAGAATGTATATTCCTGCTGGTGCTACACACTTCAAAATCATTAATGCAATTGCAGTTTTGTCTGACTTTGAATATAACAGTACTACAAAAGTTTATGAACCAAAAGACAGCACTACAAATGGCTTAACTGACGTGCAAGATTCAGGTTATTTATCTGTAAATGCTTCAACTGGTTTAATAAGTGTTGTAAGTACTTTATCAGGTTCTCCAACTATTTCTGCAGATGTGTCGGTTGTGAATTTGTTGGCAGTAGAATTTTATCAAGAAGTGAACTCAAACTACTATTTATTTTCACAAGGAAATGCGATGAAAGTAGCCAAGATATTCTAATTTTTCATCAGTGAATTAGATGATTTCGGAAAATCGGGAAAGCCTGCTCAAATCGAGTGGGCTTTTTTCGTTTGCACCTTTTTTCCTATAATGGTTAAATATGGTTTAAATAAGTGTACCTAAACCATAAGACAACCATAGGAAAGGTTTTTTACCTCCTTTTGATGTAACGGTAAAAAATAGCCCTCTTTGCATCATTGATAAGGAGCAAAGTTTCTTTGTATTTTTTCTCTTGCTGCTCTAAAATTTCTAATGCCTTTACTGACCTATTGAAGCCTTTTAAATCGGTTTTGGCTTGCTCTAATCCGTTATTGATGGCTTGTTTACAATCGCCAATGGTAATGAATGGGATAACAGAACCTTTTAAGAAATATTCAAAGGATTTTGCCTTCCATAAGCCGAAACAAAGTGAGTAAAAAAACTGCTTATCTTCTTCGCTTTTGGCGGTTAAAACAAAGCAATTCGGGCAAGGCTCGGAAAGTGGTTTTCCGCTGTTTTTCCCTTTGTTTAAAATAAAAAATTGCAACATTTCGGTTTTAGTTGCTGGACTGTAAGTTTTAAGAGAGAATTTTGCCATTTGAAAGGATTTAGTTGGCTTCCGAAATCCCCCTCGACAATAAAATGTCAAAGAAAAAAACGAAAAAAAAAGAAAGCCTTTCAAATGGTGGTAAGAAGTGGGCTGACAAGGTTTTTGAGAAAAATACTACCCGAAAGGGTGGAGATTTTTTTCAAAACCCGTAGGGCTTGACCTTTTCAGACCATCTTTAACCACCTACATTTGCTTCCTTTTTTATTCTTTTTGATATTATTCTGTCCTATCTGTCCTAACTTTTATTCTAAATTAGAAATAATGAAATCTGCATAAATGGGGTGACACATCAGAAAAATAAACTATATCAATAATGTGCCTAGGGCTTGAGGGTAGCAAGTGTGCTGACTGAACGGAATGGAACGAATGTATGGGCATGGAATGAAGCAGTCTTGTATGCTTTTGCAAGAATGCAAACTTTGCAAACTTTACATTTCTGCAAAGTTCAAGTCTATTACGTCAAGCATACAGATTGCGTAATGAAATAAAGAGAGGGTTCGTGGAATGTAGAGAAGGCAATACTCTTGCTTGCAATATAGGCTGTAGTTGGTGCTATGTAATGAAATGGAATAGCAGCTGCTTAAAGCCGAATAAAATATGATAGTTTATTTTTTCTGCACCTCTGAAAAGGGTGGTGGGGAGTAATGGGTAAATGTCCGTAACGATTTTACGGCTTCCGATACATGAAAATATCAGTAAGGCTTTTGTGAGTGGGGATAGTTTTCATGAATCGGTTATGGTACTGGCTATTTTACATAATGTCATTATGTGATAGCCCTTGGGTGGGGATGCTTGCATCAGTAAGGCAGGGTCTATGCGTAGCGAACACATAATGGCACATTATGTAACTTAGCTTCCGACATTTTTAATACTGGCATAAGCGAAATGGTGGTGGTGGTTGGAATGTAGCGGCTTTTTGTTTGGGCTGTGGAGGGTTGGCAACAACTCTTTGCTTTTTTAGTTTTACCTCTAAAAAATTAAATGCTTTAAACAAAAAAGCAATGTGCTGTAAAGCGTGGGAAACAGACCACACAAAAAGTATGACAGTTTAAAAATGGCGCAGTACCATAAATGCACTGAAGCATTGGCATTGTGCGATGGGAGTGCATAAGACATGTTTGGCATCAGTAATTAATGTAGTAAATATAATACCCTTTCAGTTTCATTATAAAAATCAAAACTTAATAAAATTAGATTATATTGTTAGATTTGTATAGTACAAGCTCTCGAATAAATTTTCACTTAAGATAGACTATTAAGAATTATGTCATCAAATCCAATCAAGGAAATAATATTCAGTATCTCGTTTGCAGAAAACATAAAGTTAGATTGCCTTCAAAATTTTGTTGAAATTGATGAAATAAAGAAAGCTTTTCCTGTTATTAGACCTGGATATAATGCTAATTTGAAAGCAACTTCTGATGGCACCCCTCCAGTAACTAATGTGCAGAAATCAGGGTATGTTTTAAAATGCGACGAGCCTTACAATAGAATTTTACAAGCCAAAGTTGGTTTATTGGCATTTCACAAAACTAAGGAGTACAAATCATACGTGGAACTTATATTAGAGCTAAATTCTTATTGGGAGAAGTTTCAAATATGCACTGGACAATTGATTGTTACAAATGTTTCTTTAAGATATTTAAACTTTATAGATATTGACAAAGATGAACAAATCAAAGACTTTGTAAACATTTGGACTGAAAGTCCGTTTACAGAAGTAAAGCAAAGTTTTACTTCTATAAAATATACATTAGTAAACGATCCAAAAACTGAAGCTACAATTGCAGTTACAAAAGGAAAAGACAATAAAAAAGAAGGAATAATTTTGGATATTAATCTTAATAGAAGAATTGAAGGGAAATATTATGAAAATATCAGTGATGCATTTGGAGATATGAGAGAACTTAAAAACAGTATCTTCCAAGAGTGCATTACAGAAAAAACCAAAAACAAATATAATTTATGAACAACTCAATGGAAATTATTGCATTTAAACAAACATTAGTTCAGTCTGAGTTTGCAGGTGATTTTTATAAAGAAATGTTTGAACAAGAAAACACAACTTTTGCTAATCCCTTAATTGAAGAAGTTGAAGAAATATATAATCAAATTACTAATGATTATGACACACTAACACAGTGGCAGATTTCCGTTCTTTCTGAAATAATCAATCAGCTTAATAAAGTTAGGTTAATTATAGATCCTCATAGATTAAAGAGCTTTAAGCATTCTCTTAACGATGATGGAGACTTATTACTATTTAGAGAATCAGAAAAGGGGCTTGTTAATATTATTCTGCATCCAGAAAATGATTTTGCTTTTTCGTTTATTGGCAACCAGAAAGGTAATTTATTAGAATTTTATACCATTGATGGATGTGATTTTGAATCAATTGTGTTAAACTTTCTTTCATAGTATTTAATGCCGGATTGTACACTAAATTACATACATGGATCATTACATTGGAACGAGAAACCAGTCTTTTTGGAGTTTCGAATTGGAGATTTGATATTTAGAAGATGTAACCCTAATGAAATAGAAAATCCTTTTCAGTCGATTTCGTTGCGTGATATTTCAAATAATTTAGGTAGTAACTGTGGAAATATCATTTCAGAGATGGATGATGTTTTGTTTAATATTATACCTGAAGATGAGTTAGAAAAATATACTGGAAAGGTTGTTTGTATTTTGGAGATAAAAAGTTTAAATGAGAATAATCAATACATAAAATATTTTCAAGAAATAAAAAATGGCAATAGCAATAATTGCACAATGCAGCTAATACACGATCCACTCTGTTGTATGTATCCTCATTGTGTTTTTAGAATTTGGGTTAATTATGAAGTAGTTACAAAAGAAAATTATGAGGTAACATTAAGTAAATTCAATAAATTAAGAACTACCATTAGACAGGAATTGGCAACTATGATTAGAAGAAATTCAATTGAAATAAATTTTGAATGACAAAATTTTTTGCTTTTAATACTTCCTTTGATTCAAAAACTCCTTTAGCGTAATTGTGGTTACACCTAATCCTTTGGTTTTTATCTGCAAGCCATTATCAGATGTGAGCATTATGGGGTTTTCACCTTTGAATTTTAGGGCAACTGATAGGATAAAATTGTCAGGTGATTTTTTGTTGAAGTCATTGGGTAATAAGTTTAGATCAGCTGTTTCCATTTTAATGCCACGCTTATCAATACTCTCGTTTATTAGCCTTAATGCCTTCTGAACATTTCGTTTCTGTTCTTCGGTTAAAGAGATTTTAAGGTAGTCCAACTCATCGATTACTTTGGCAGAAAGGACTATACTGTATTTAGTATCAATTTTGGAAATTATTTCAGGGCAGTCTACAAATACATTGGTATCAATGATGTAAATATTTTCCTTGCCTTTGATGATTTCCTTCTTAGGCTTTTCAAACTTGGATAGGTCTACCCTGTCTATAACTTTTAATCCTGGTGTTTTAGGCAGTGTGGAATCACTGTTGCTGGCTGCTTCTATAATTTTGAGAACAGAAGTATCATTATTTAAATCACACTTTGAGATAAATTCGGCTACCAAACCTTTGTAGGGCTGAACCACTTTGTAAACTTCATCTAATAGAATCAATGTACAAAATCTTGCTCTGCTTGTTGCCACATTGAACCGGTTTAGTTTGAATGAAAACGTAGGACTGCCATCAGAAAACGCAAAATAAAAGCAGAAGTCAATTGTCAAGCCTTGAACGCTATCGACTGTATTAATCAGAATTTGGTCTTGTTTATCATTGAATTTATGAAGTAAATTATCTCTTAACAATTTCACACCTTTCTTTGTAGAAGATAAAATCGCAATTTCAAACTTGGGGTTTATTTGAAGCAAGGCATTTATCTGAGCTAAAAGCAAGTCATAAATACTTCTCAAATTTGTTGAATCGTAATAGAATAATGAGCTGCCGCCTTTGTTGTTGTAAAGGGTAGGTATTTTTGAAAATATCTCATTGCCTTTTTGAATATCTGATTTTGATTTTAGGCTGTTTTCATAAAACGTATTTGTCTGCAAACAGGCATTCTCTGAAAACCTGTAGGTTGTTGTTAATCTGAATTTTGGGCAATTAATTGTAGAAGCATAGAAAGTAAATGACTCCTGTATTAAATCAATATCAACTGATATTTTACTTGGATTTTCTTGGTTCACAATTGGAGGCAATTGAAGTGGGTCACCTACCAAGATTACTTTCTTACCAAGTAATCTTGCGGCTGCAATAGTCCCTAAAAAGCACTGACTGGCTTCTTCTAAAATAATATAATCATAAATTGGAGTCGTTATATTTTCTGCGGCTACTCCTGTCATTTTATAAAAAGTGGTTAACAAAATGTTGCCTACTGATGGAAGAAAGTCCTTAGGTATAGGTTTCAATTCCTTTACTTCTTTGGTTTCTTCTAATGTTAAATTCGATTTAAAGACAACACCCTTCTTAGCATACTTAATTTCAAAATACTTTTTTGCAAGCTCAATAAGTGATCTATTTGCCAAAGTGGCTACCATTACTGATTTCTTTTCTTCCGAAAGCAAAGAAAGTAGTCTTGAAATAAAGAACGTTTTTCCCGTACCAGGAGGACCTTGAATAATGATTGTATCACTGCTGTGTAAATTGGTTTTATACTTATCTATTAGTTCTAAAGAATTATCTATATGTATTGGTTTAAAATCATTTAAATGGTAGTTACTGAAGAGGACAGCATCGACTACTTTAGAATTTACTTCATTCTTGGTTAATTGAATTAAGTTGAAATAGTATTTCAATGGAGGATCGGAAATTCCAAAAACTATTTTATCACCAATAGCTAATGAATTTAAAAACTCAATTTCAAAATTACTAAAACCCACTTTGTACTTACCGTTTAACTCTTGGTAATAGACGCCATAACACTCTGTATAACCTTTTACAAATTTATTTCTGTAAGTATTGTAAGTGATACTCTTGAAATCGGAACCCAAAATATCGGAAGAAATTGGCTTGGATGCTGTAAGTGGAATTTTTGTTTTTGGTAGTTTATCCTTATCAAAAGAGAAAACGACTTGATTTCTATTAGTATCAACGTATTCAAAATTGCCGATAAATAACTCAACCTTGTTAATTAAATCAATGCATTTAGAATCGAGATAAGATTTGTAATCACCGATGATTTTTTTAATCTCTTCTTGGTAAAATTTTATCTGATTTTCTTTTGATAGCTTTTTCATTATCCGTAATTATTATATTCATCAAGATCAATAATCTCCTTGTATTGCTTAGCTGCTGTTGCATCTTCATTGACAATAAATACAAAATGCCATTTGCCTTTATCAAAAATATTATTTAAAGAATTGTAATCATCTAAATTGTAATCGTCTGGCATTCGCAAAACGCCAAACTTATTTTGGGGTTTATAGAATTGGAATAAATCTGCTTGTGAGTTAAATATGTTAATTTGGGTATTGGTATAAACAGCAATCTTTACATTGTCTTCGGTCAGTCTTTCCCAATGAAATAAATCAAGGTACAATAGACCCTTTTGTGCAGAACGAACAAGAATTTCATTATTTCCCGCTTTTAAGTAGCGACCTTCGTCTGAGATTGGTGAATTACCGAAATCGCCTTTTATAAGCATTAGTGTTTTAATCTTGGCAGTTGTATTAGCATCTAATTGACCTTCTTGATTGTAGTTAATATTTACAATTGACTTAATATAAGTGGCTTCATCTTCTGAATATTCGTCCCAAAATATTTTTTCATTATCAATAATTTCCTCTTCGTTATCAAAGGGTGTACTACCATATTCACCTATCAATAATTCACTCAATTCTTTCTCATCCCACCTATTAATAACATTCTCAAACCAAGCTTCAGGAATTTTTTCTTCAAGAATGTGCTTATGTAAGTATAATTTAAGCTCTGAATTTGTTTTCCAGTTGCCTTTATAAAAGATTTTATCCTCATCTTCCTCAAAATGAAAAGCAATTTCAGTTTTGTAAATTGGCTTAACTTCTGGAAATACCTTTGAAATTGATGTAATCTCGTAAAACTCTATTTGATTAATCTTTTCAATTATCATCGCTTCAACTTCTTCGTAATTTAAATGGTCAATTTTGAATGCGATAAATTTTGCTTTATTTCTAAAAAATGATTCTATTTCATCTGTAATCAGTGGCGTTTTAGGTTTTGTTATCAAAACCAGATTATCTTCTGACAATTCCTGAACCCCAAAACTTAACGCAATAGAATAGAAATCTTCGTGCAGACTTTGGCGTGGGTCAAGTTGAAACTGCTCATCGTTTGAAATGAACAATTCATTTATTGATTTCCATTCAAGGTTCTTATTTGGCAAAAACAGTATCTCCTTTTCATAATTATCAGGAGTGTAATCTGAAAGTATCTCTACAATTTGAAGTGCTGGGATTTGTTCTGGTGCAACTCTGTACTCAGTTCTACTTAATAATTCAATGCAATGTTTTTGGGACAGTAATCTTTGAACTCCTAAAATGTCTTCCAATGATTTTGATTGGTCGTTGTCAAAATAAATTCCACTTAAATCATATTTAAATAAGTCATTCTTGTCGGTGATGTAATCAGATAATAAATATGAAAACAACTCAGTTGGCTTTTTAAGATTATTGTCTTTGTTTGGAAGTGTTGCATTCTGTTTAATAAAATTCACAACAAAATTCTCCAATTGAACATTGAAGCTTCCGTTGTATCCACAATTATAGGTGCTTTCTTGAAATAGGAATTTTATATGCTTTGAGTTTGGTTTCTTTACTTCCGTCCAAAATATTTCTGAGTATTTGTATTCGACTAAAAGATATTTGTAATTAAGGTCAATATGATTTAGCAATCTATGTTGACTTTTATAAAGACTTGCATTTTGCACTATGTACGGGGCTATGCTGTCAAATCTTTGCCTATAATCGTTTGGTATCTCACTTCTTTTACAATTGGATAAATAGAACTTGAAACTATCGTTAACACCTATAGCAGTGAGAAAATTTTTATCTATTAGGGTGGGTTGATAGCTATCGTTTAAAAAAAATAGTATTGAATTGATTGATTGATCGTTCTGCAAACGCAACTTTGGGTTGTAAAAGTTTGAGAAATGAATATTGTATGCTAAGTGCCATTCTCCATTACTTGTTTGTAATTTGATTTGCGACAAATAAGTCTTAAAATCAAATTCTAATCCATTTTCTTTTTTTGCTTTATGCAAATCTGAAATATCTTTTAAAATTTGAAAATGGTTTAATAGTAATTTATCCTGTGCATCAACTATAAAAGCTATTTTAGCATCAAATACATTTTGCTTGTCTGTCAACTCAACACATCCAATCAAGGCAAAGAAATTTTTCCATTCTGCAACCTGGTTTGTTCTGGGTGCATACTCTTGTGCAACTTGATTTGCAAGTTCTATGTTTGGAAGCCACGAAGCAATGAGTTGATTATTATTGTAATGGTCAGAGATAATACAGTCGGTTGATTTTCGGAATTTTTTATCAACGCATTTGATATTGAGATTGGTTTTTATTAACGCAATTTGGGCATCAGTCAACTTGTTTGCAGGGTCTTTCCAAAACTTGAAAATCTGCTTTGCAATTTCAAAATGCTTGGCCGGTTCTATAATTGGTAGTTTGGGTAATAGAACTTCAATAACTTTCTGCAAATCAGTAATAGCACCCGCCTGCTTGAAAATCTTTCTCCATTTTTCTGCTTCTCTTTTCTTATCAATGTATTTATCAGAAATAAATACCTCATCTGGGCTAATATCTTTCACTACAATTTCAATATCATTTGTAGAATTAAATTCACTTGACAAGTAAGCCGATGAAATCACTTTCTTTGAAAGTTCGTTTTCAGTTTTCGGTTTGCAGAGAACTACAAAATGCTTAAAGGAATCTTTAATTGCAATATCAGGCTCAAATAGAGTCCAGTTGTCAAATATGAATTTCCAAAAATTGAGAAGATTTGTTTCATCAGTCAAAGAAGCGTTTATATTTACTTGTTTGGCTACAATATTATTTTTGAAAAATTTAACTGGTTCAAATTCAGTGAGTGAAAGATTGATTTTACTTTCAGTCAATAAGCCTAGAAGCTCACTGTTTATTTTTTCAGTGGTTAGAAAAGTTACTTCATTTGGAACATCACTAAATAATGCAGATGATTTTAGTAACTGTTTGCTTTCTGATAAAATTATTGCTTCTGTTTCAAGTAAACTTTGTAGATCTGCTGATGATTGAAAATGCTGAATGAGCCTAAAGTTGTTTGACGGAATTTTTAGCCAATCTTGAAACACAGCTGTCTTTAAGCTGGCTTTCAAATCTTCAATACCGTAAACAACTCCTTGACTGGATTCTGAAATGAGTGCTTTTATCTTCTCAATACCTTCACCAACTTCATTATCAATCAACTTTGCTGAAATACGTGTTAATTCAAAAAATTCATCTTTTAACAAATCTGCTAAACCCGTTTCATCAATCAAAATATTAGAAAGGGCTTCTAAAGAGCCTGCCTTAGTTGGAATAAACTGTTTTGATGTAATATTTTTATCAAAACCTTCTTTAAAAGCCTTAATAAATTGAATTTTTTCATCGTCATTTACATCTAATAGTTTATAAAAATTTGGAATAAGATTTAAGACGCTTGATGTGTCAATGTCACTTTCAATCAATTCAATAAGCTTATTAGGAAAAAGTTCTCCTGCCTTCTCAAATAAATAATTATTCCAAGTCAGATCTTGGTGTAAATGTGTACGTGACCCATCAGGTATAAAATTCCCATTGAGTAAAAATCCGAAGCCTAAATTGACCTTTGTTGGTAAATAAGCATAAATTGTTGCATCGTCAACACTTTGAACTTTATTTTCATTTACTAAAAAGCCAAACCCTATTTCAGTTTTTTCAATACTTTGGTATTTTAAAGGTATCCTTTTATCATTAAGTGCTATTCCTCTATTTAATTCCACACGAATGCTTTCTTCAACTAAAATATTTTTTGATTTAAAAATTCTCCATTTATTATCAGTATTTGAAATGCTAAATGAATCGTCATTTAAAATGAAATCAATCTCCTTAACATTTCTCAAAAAAAGTAAAATCCTCTCATCCTTAAAATGTTCCAATAAAGTAAACTTATAATTACTTAGCTGCTTTGGCTCCTTCGGTTTTATTATCAAATTGACATTATTGGAAGGCAGTAATATGTTACGGAAATCCTTTTCATCAGTATTAATAGGGGTAATTTGCCAAAATAGTTTCCTACCCTCATTACGCCATTTTATTTCATCAAAGCGAAATGAATATTCTCCAGATTTCAAATAAGCAAGATTACAATCCTTAAAAATTGATTTAAAGCCAATTCCCTTAAAACCAATTTTCTCAACTTCATTTCTTTTATCACCTTCATTAATATCACATATAGCTACAGCATTATTTACGTCAAATTGGCTGCCATTATGCTTTATAACCAAATAAGGGTTCTTAATATCAAACGACATTTTTACATATTTCTCATCATTGGGATAGTCATCTGCATTTTGAATTAACTCAAAAATGAAAGTTGCTGGTTGTGTATTGATTTCATTTGAAATTGCTTCAATTGAACGAGTTAGTTTCCCTTTAACAGATTCTGGTGTATTAATTGAATCTTGTTGAATATTTTCAATCAATTCATTTCCCCTAAATAAACTTATATCAACCGCTCTGGACAAATCAGTTTGTAACAAAAAAGGATTTTTATTTTTTAACCTGAGTTGGCTTTGAGTTGGGACTGCATAAAATTTATACCATTTTCCTTCTTCAAGAATTATTTTCTTTTTGCCACTGTTAAATAAAATAGTTTTTTTAGACCAAACTTCTAATGGTCTATTGTTGAAATCATCTGGCTCACCTTCATTAGTTGGGTAATATTTTCTGACTCCTGATACTGATCGAACATCTTTAAAAAAGCCAAAATCTTTGTCTTCAACACTTGTAAATTTCCCAATGAATTGTAGACTTTGGGATTCTAAAGTGTTTTTTAATCTCTGAATGATTTCTTCTTCTTTTTTATTATACCAAATTGACATAGTCGTATTACTTTCTACTTAATAACTGAATTGGTTTCTTGAATGCAGGTCGCATTTGTACCATTTTGAGCCTTTAAATTCTATCATACTTTACCCTTTAAACTTCGTTGCTAAATAATTCATATTTACCGTTCTGCTTACTTCGTTATGCGGTAATATTAAATACATCCACTTTTTACCTTGATTTTCTGCTGTGTATTCAGAAGCGTATTTACAGAAGCGTTCTGCTGCTACTTTTTTGGCTAATACGGTTTCTTCTTCGGTTTGATCTGAACGCTTGACTTCAAGCATATAAATGGTGCCTGCTGTTTCTACAATAAAGTCGGGTTCATACCTTTTTGAGTTGTTATCCCAATAAATACGGAACTGATTAGGTGCTGGTCTTAACCACTTGATTACTGTTGCATCATTTTCTAATACAAAGGCTAAATCTTGTTCGGCTTTACTGTCAAACTTGTATTCAAAATGACAAGCTTTTTCAAAACCTCTGAATACGTATTTAGGAATCATATTGGTAGGGCTTACTATATCTCGATAGTCTTTGTAGCCTGCATTTACCAATGAAGAAAAACTCCATTGCTCTATGCGTATAAATGGAAATACTCTTGGGGCAACATAATCTGCTGAATGCAACTGAAAGTGCTGTTTCATTTGATTATAAACCTTTTCCGCTATGGCTGCTTTGAATTGGAAGATTGCCGAAGGCAATTCTTCTTCGTTGCTTATATTGGCTTTAATAGCTTCGTAGGCTTGGGTTGCTAAATGATAAAGCAAGTCTGCATTTTCATCATAATCAATTTCTGGGTAATCAATTAATTCTGCAATGATTAGTTTGATAGGATTGCCATACGAACCACTTGATTTTGCTTTGAGTGTTTCTACTTGCCTATCTTTTAAACCCATTCGGATAATTTCTTGCTCTAAGGCTTGAAAATTGAACCCTGTAATATCTAAATCAAAGTCTTTGAACTCGGCTCTTGTTTCGCCTTGCACCAAGTCCATACGTGGTATTTCAATGATATTCTTTTTGTATTCTGTTACCATTGTGTCATACACCTCTTTGGCTTCTGCTACAATTTGAGCTGCAAATACATTCAACTGACCTTCGGATAGGTTTTTTTCTACTTGCCGTATTACTTTACGTTTTACTTCCTCTTTGCTTAAATCTTCAACACGTCTTACTTCGGGTAAACTGCCAAAATCGGGCAATACATTGATAATCGCTTTTTTAGCATCTAAGTTGTTTTGTGCCTTTTGTTTGTCTTGTGGGTTGACAATAATATTGATTTTTTCCTGCTCCTTTACAAAGGTTTGCTCCATTACTGGCTGAGAGGTAACTACTACGGTTTTGGTAGATAAATCTTCTTCGGCTATTTCTACAAAACTCATTTTGTTTAATACCGAGTTAGGGTCTTGGGCTGCTTCAATAACGGCATTGAAGTTTTCGTGGGCTACTACCGTTAATTTATCAATTTTATCTACGCCTGTTCTTTTGCCCTCATAAGGTAGTCTTAACCCTCTACCAATGGTTTGTTCTACTAAAATACCTGCATTGGCGGCACGAAGTGGCACAATGGTGTATAGGTTGGTTACATCCCAACCCTCTTTGAGCATATTTACGTGGATTACAATTTCTATTTCATTATCTGTACTTTCTAAAGAAATAAACTGTTGCTCAATATCCTCTTCTTTTTTGGTTGATGAATCTATTTGTAAGACTTTGCCTTTGTATTGCCCATCATAAAACCCATCTGTATTGATGAGTTCGTATATTTCTTTGGCGTGGGCAATGTCTTTACAAACTACTAAAATGAAAGGTTTTACCAATTTCACTTCGTTGTTTTTGGAATAGATTTCCAATTCGTTTTTGGTGTCTTGGTGTATGCTTATGGCATCTTCTAATTTGATGATTTCTACTTCTCGATCACTTAAAGAGCCTTTTTGAAAATTCTTACGAGTGGCAATAGCCGGGTTCTTTACGTACTTACCATCTGACAAGGCTTGGGCTAAGGAATATTCAAAAACTATGTTTTTGAATTGCTTGCCTTTTTCATCAAATGGAGTTGCGGTCATTTCTATGCCTAAAATGGGCTTTAGTTCATTGATGGCATTTTTAGAAGCATCTGCGTGGTATCGGTGTGCTTCGTCCATTAGAATAACTAAATCTTCTAAACCTGACAAATATTCCCAATATGATTGCCCTAAATACTCGGATAGTCTTTTGATTTTCGGAGCTAAAGAAACCCCACCTTGCTTTGTTCCTCTGTTATCCGAATTGAACTTGGCAATATTGAAAATATTAATACGGATTTCTGAATCTGAAAATAATACTCCTTGCTGTGCATAATTATCGCCTGTAATTACTACAGGTCTGTTGTGTACAAATTCTGATATGCCATTAAACACATATTTGTGATAAGCAGGATTGCCAAAATCTTCTATGAGTTTATCGTAAATAGTCAAGTTAGGTGCTAAAATGAAAAAGTTTTTTACGCCTTTTTGCAAGTATAAATAAGCTACAATAGCCCCCATTAAACGGGTTTTGCCTACACCTGTGGCAATAGAAAAAGCAATGGATACAAAATCTCTTTCAAAATCGGTACAGGTAGGAAAATGAGCTTTTACTTTTTCTAATTCTGCTAATAAATCTACTTCTTTTTTTAGCTCTAATTCTTGACAAAGTTGAGCCACAATATCGAGTGAATCTTGAAGCGGTTCACGAAGTGATAAGCGTTGTTTTATGTTATTGGCTGTTGTATTCATATTAGTCTTGAACAGGATTTTTATGATTAATGGGATTGGCAGGATTTACTAACTTCTTATTGTAAACCCTTTTGAACTCTAAACTTGTTTTGCCAAAATTGATAAGTAAGCCGTTGGCAATGCCATAGGCTTCTAAGTAATTAATGGCTTGGGCTTTGTGAGCTTCTTCTAATTCTGAAACGGCTTTAAGTTCTACCATTACGGCTTCTTCGACAAAAAAATCTACTCTTCGAGTACCGACTTGTTCGTCTCTATAAAATATATTCATTTCTTTTTCTCTTTCGTAGTTGATGCCAATATGATTAAACTCAACTGCTAAGGCTCTTTGATAAATGACTTCTTGAAAACCATTTCCCAACACTCGATGCACTTGCATTGATGCTCCAATTATTTTATGCGTTAAATCATTAATGTCCATAATTAATCGAATAATGAAGGGTTATTAGTTTTTTTGCTCATTACATTCTTATCTGCTAATTCTTGAACACTTACTTTGTCGCCTTCAAAATCTTGTCCATCTTGAAAATCCTCTGAATCCTGTTCTGACACTGGCATATTAATAATATTCAAGCTATAATCTTCCTTACCATATTCGCATCTGCCCAATAGCATCAAAGGAATTTTTTTGATGGTGATGTTGCTAAACTTGCCTTTGCATTCTTTTTGGAAAGACTTACAACAAATGAGCAATGTTTCGCCCGGTTGCATTTCGTCTTTGATGCTGTCTAAGGCTTCTACAGTAAGAAACTGTGTAGTGGTAAAAATAAAATCTTGCTCTGCACTTTGCCCTTGTTTCCAATAGCTGCTTTCGTGAGGTTGGTATTTAAAACCCTCTTGCTTTGCCATTGCTGCTGCCAGCATATCGGCATTGTAGCTTGGGTTGATGATTTCGTTACCAAACTTGTCTTTCTTTAATAGGCTTGGAGCTAAAGTGTAAAACTTAAAACCGCCACCACCTTTCCAATCGGTTTCTGTTGTAACTCCAGTCAAATCAGTGCCTTTTTGAATAGATTTTAGTCGTGGTAAACAATGAGAATAAGCTTGCTCACCTAATTCGATACCTATCCATCTTCTTCTCATTTTAAAAGCAGTAGCTGCTGTCGAACCACTCCCTAAGAAACTGTCAAGTACTAAATCACCTTCGTTACTAAAATGATTTAAAATAATTTGAAGTAGTTTTTCAGGTTTTTTACCACTTCTGAAATCAACACCTCCTTCGTGACGACAATTACCGAAACTACCCGCTAAATCATAAAAATTACTAATGGGGCTTTTTTTAGTTTCGTCTTGATTTTCTAATTGGGAATTAGGAACCCCTTGAAAGTATTTACCCTTTGTTGCACCTTCTCTTTGTGGTCCTGTAAAGTATCTAAAATCAAATTTATCATCACCAATACCGTAAACTTTATAAACTACTCCAAGACCATCAGTTTCATATCTACCTGTTAAATAATCACGAAAAAATCTACCAGATGAATTGCCGTCTAAAATAGTTCCTGTAGCCCAAATCTCCTTTCTTCCATTTTCTGAACCTTCACCTTTTTTGATTTTATATTGACCTTTCTCAAATATTACTACTTTTTTACCGCCTAATTCAATTTCTCTACCTTCAGATTTTTCTTCAAAATAATAAATGAATTTATCAAAGTTAGATTCTGATTCATTCAAATTTGGCTTTGCACCATATGCTTTTCGATATATATGAACTTGCTCAATTTCTTTATGAAATGCCATATCTTGTTTAAGCGTTTTATCAGCATATCTTACCCGAACATAAAAAGTTGCCAGGTAATTGCTTCTGCCAAAAACTTCATCCATTAAAACCTTTAAATAGTGACCCTCACTATCATCAATATGAACACAAATAAAGCCGTCATTTGAAAGTAAAGACTTCAATAGCATTAATCTACGTTTCATTAAATCAAGCCAAATAGAATGTTCAATGTTATCATCATAATGCTCAAACGCAGCACCCGTATTATAAGGTGGGTCAATGTAAATGCACTTTACTTTGCCAGCATAGTCTTGTTCGAGGGCTTTAAGGGCAAGGAGGTTGTCTCCGTGTATAAGCATATTGGGGCTATTGGGGTCGCCATAGCTGTACTCTGGGTTTTCTATAAGAATACGAGGTTCGAGCTTGGGTTCTTCGCCTTTGCCAATCCAAGTGAGTTCGAGTTTTTGGAGTTGTTTTTTATTGCTCATTTGTATCAATTTCTATTTATGTCTTAAAATTTCTAAACGCTACACAAAACAGGTTTTCAGTCTGTTTTGCAAGGGTTTATGATTTTCTATTTCGTTTTCTATTATGTTTTTGTTTTTTTTAGCCAGCCAATATTCCCTACATATCAAAAATAATTGTACCTTTGCGACAGCTCAGTAACCAAGTCTTAGGACTGTAAGTGTTAAAGGAGTTTAGAAGCCGTTTAGCAACCCTAAGCGGTTTTGGTTTTTTTATACCCTTCATATTCTTTCAATTTTTTGTTTACCGTGTGTCTATGCTCTATGTAAAATGCCGTACATAGCATTAGGTAAGTTTTACGCCTTGTAAGGACTACTAAATATTGTTCTTCTTCATTCAAGATGTGTATGCGTTGGTCTCTTCCAATAGTTTTTTCCCAAACAAGTAATTTTGAATGAGGGCAACAATCAATAACATATTTTGGGAACCGTATACGCTCCATTCTTCTGAAATCAGGTTCACGGTCATTTTCAATTTCCCCTTCGTGAGTGATGTGATAAAATGTTCTGTGATGTTTATCATCCACAAGTGGTTGACGTGGTGCGGAAACAGTTAGTCCATCATATGTTGGTTGTCTTTTAATAAAATGGCTTTCAAAAATGTGATATACTGCTTGAAAGTAATTTTGAAAATTACCGTTGTAATCTTCAAAATATTCTAAGTCTGGGAATATTAATTCTTCTACTTCGCTCATATTGTACTGATGTATTTAGAAGATTCCCAAATAAAAATATTAAATTTCCTTTCTTTGATTAAAGTGGATTTCAACAATGAATATCTTGACCTTTGCCTAATTCGTTCTATTAATTCATTTTTTGCTTCACTGGTCTTTAGTCCTCTATTTACATAAGAAACTGCTCCAATAAGTAAGTCTGCCAATTGGACCAATTCTACTTCGTGAGAACGAACCTGCTGTACTTTTTTTATGATTTCTTTATTGTAGTCGTATTTATCATTCCTCAATACCTTTTCTAACTTATGCACTTTCTCCCTGCTTCGAGTATCTTTAATATCTATGAAAATATTATGAGCAAATTCAGGCTGTAAAATAGCTTTTAACATACTGAAATACATTTTGTAATAAAAGGTATCGTGAGTATGACCATACTTTTCATAATCAAGTAGAGATTTGTCGGGGACTACCAAAACACGAAATGATAAATCATCATCATCAAAAAAGTAGTCAATAACATCTCTATAAAAATCAATTTGGCTTTTAGAAACCTTATTCCATTTTATCTCATAGTAGGTTCTGTTTTCTTTTGGATGCTTATTATGTTTTGGAATAAGATTGTATTTTCTTTTCAATTCATCTAATCGAAGAAAAATCTCATCCTTTTTTGAAGCTGGACAATGAATAGCACCCAAAACCATAACGGATTGCTTATCGTTTTGGAGATGGCAGCTTTCATCACAATATATGTTTATGTGTTCTCTCATATTAAATCATCTTCCATTTAATAGTGAATAATTCTGTGGTATTTACTTCTTGCTTTAAACGTCTTTCAATCTCGTCTAATAGGTTTTCCTTGCGGTCGTCAATGGTGTCTTGGGCTTCAAAAAGATGTTGGCGTTTTTCGCTTCGTTTCTTCTCTAAATCCTTGATTGCTCTTTGTGCTTTTACTTTGGCTTCCAGATTGAGCATTTTTTTAGCTTCGGATTTACGAAGTTTGATTTCAGCATCTAAGTCTTTGATTTCTTTTTCCAGACTTAACTTCATATCGTCTGCCCATTGGTCAAGCTTATCCATTTCTGTATCAAAAAAGTCTTTGTTACGAATGGTATTTCCTGAAATAACATTTTGAGTTTCACTATTTAAAACATCAATTAAGTTTGATTTTATTTCATTTTTAAGGTATATGGGTTCTTCTTCTGTTGCTTGAATTGAAAAGAATCTTTCTGCTATTTCATTATGTATAACTTCGCCCTTATCAGTAATGCAAGCAGTGACAAGATAATCTTCAAATTCAAAAGAATTGATTGCTAAATAACTTACTTGAAGCCAACCTGATTGCCCAATATAGCTCTCAAGTGCAGTAACTTTGGTAGGCGTATTAGAATAATCAAAGGTCAATTCTTTTGGCGCTGTATTAAGTTGCTTACAAGCTCCTAAAATTTCTTTAGCCAACTTATGTCCTACACGATAAATGTTAGTATCGCTAGGCACATCTATATCTGATTTGCGCTGCCCTTGTTTAGGCTTTAAAATCATATATGGTCCTTGATGAATAGGAACATTAGGAAAAGGATTTTTATTTAATGTAAACGTGTAATTTTCATCATCAAATTGTGCAGAGCTGTTTAAATAGTATTTTGTTGTAAACCAAAGTCTTTCCTCAAAACGATTGAGGTTTTCAGTGCTTTCAAAAAGATTACTTCTGAGCTTTTCTCTTACTTCTTCATCAAAATTTTCAATGAGTACTTTTCTTGTTTTTCGTACTTTTTCAGAAATGTCTGGCTTCAATTCTTGTTGTAAATCATCAAAAGCAGTTTGAATTTCTTCTGTGGTTCGGCATTGTTGGTATATTGTAGCAATTCTTTTTTCAAAATCTACACCATTACCAATGCTTCCTAAAACTTCATCAGAAGCCCCGAAAACACCATCAAAAAGACGAAATTTTTGATCTAAGAGTTCATAAACACGTTGGTCTGCTGCATTGGATTTATTTAGAAAATTAATCACTACAACATCATATCTTTGACCGTAACGGTGGCATCTTCCAATACGTTGTTCAATACGTTGAGGATTCCAAGGTAAATCGAAATTGATAACCAAAGAACAAAACTGTAAGTTGATTCCTTCGGCAGCTGCTTCGGTTGCTACCATAATAGTAGCTTCATCTTTAAAATAATCTACAATAGCAGCTCTTTTATCAGCAGTTAAAGATCCTGTTAAAATATCAGTGCCTTTATGCTTTTTTAGATATGCTGCATAAATCTCTTTTGATTTTGCATCTGTATTACTTCCGTTAAATTTTATTACTTTATCGGCATATCCTCTTGCCTCCAGTAGGTTACAAATAAAATCTTGTGTCCTTCTAGATTCTGTAAAAATCAATGCTTTTTGATTAGCTCCTAAGGACTCTAATGCTTTAAAGCCTCTTTCTAAAGCTGTAAAAAGTTGTTCTGCTTTTGAGTTCTTTCTGATACTTTTAGCTAAGGCTCTAAACTTTTCTAAATCAGCTAACTCCGTTTTTACCTCTGCTATTTCATCTTCTGTAAAGATTTTTTCTTCAAAATTATCTTCGGCTTCACTTTCATCTTCTTCTTCGCTTTCCCATTCGTCTTGAATTTCATCATAAGTTTCAAAATCAATAGCCATTTCGGATTCTTCTTCAATGGTATTGTGATTAGCTAAAATGTTTTCCAAACGTTTTACCAATGCATCTAAAGTTCCATAAATAGCATAAGTTGAAGATGCTAAGAGTTTACGAAGAATTAAAGTCATTAATTGCCTTTGACTGAAAGGCAAAGCATATAATTTTGGTCTTTGTAAATAATCAGTTACCCAATTATAAAGTGTTGTTTCATCTTCATTGGGAAAGTATTCCTGAACTAATGGTTTACGCTCTGTGTATTTGATGTATTCTAAAACTTGTCTTCTCAGAGTTCGCTTACAAATTGGCTGTAAACGATTTCTTAAATCCTCATAATTTTCGTCATCAATATTTCTGCTAAACTGACTTTTAAAACTTTTTAAATCGCCAAAAATGTATGGATCAATTAGACTGACTAATCCGTATAACTCCAAAATAGAGTTTTGCAAAGGTGTTGCAGTTAGCAAAACTTTTTTGCAATGAGTTAATGCATCTTTGATGCCGTTGCCAATTTTATTTGAGGGTTTATAAACATTACGTAAACGATGTGCCTCATCAATAATTACTAAATCCCAATTGATGTGTTTAAGGTAAGGTGCTTTGTTTTTAGCAAAATGGAACGAACAAATTATAATCGTATCTTCTTGATTGAAAGGGTTTAGATTTCCTTCTTTAATTAAGTTGTTAAATGATTTAGCTTCTAAAATTACCGAAGGCAAATAAAATTTATCCACCAACTCTCTATTCCATTGCTTACGCAAGTTTGAAGGACCTATAATTAATAATTTCCTTTTTCTTTCTGCCCATTGTTGCGATAGTATGATACCGGCTTCAATAGTTTTTCCCAATCCTACTTCATCAGCTAGAACAGCACCTTTAGATAATGGTGATTTAAATGCAAAGAGAGCTGCTTCTACTTGATGAGGATTTAAGTCAACTTGAGCATCCTGCAAAGAGGCGGTTAGTTTACCAATATCGTTAGCAGGTAATTGCCTAGTCAAATCATAGGCAAAATATTTAGCGTGGTATTTAGTTAGATCCATTTGCTTCAATTCCTTCAATAATATTTTTCAATGCTACTAATGCATTAGGTTCATCCTTTATCATTAGTCTAATTTTATCAGCTAACCAAAGCGTTTGTAATTCTTCTTCTTGCACTTTGAAAAACTTGCTTAGTGTAGTAAGATGTTTCCGATTAATTGGTTTTTCGTTGTTTTCGACTTTACTTATAAATGCTCCGTCAACTTCTATTACTGCACCAACTTCTCTTTGCATTAAGTTTCTTTCATCTCTTAACTGACGAAGTTTGTCGCCTAATGTGTGAGTCTTAAGTTCTTGCTTTGTCATCTTAATTGAGTATTGATTGAAGTTTTTCTTTTTCTCTCCAGTTCACTAAAATTGAACCTGTGTGATGTTCTAAATGATATAAGTAGCTTGCTAACTTATCAGGCACATAACCATCCGCTGAAGTGTCGATAATTGAAACTTTTGATGTTATAAATGATTTAACATTTGAATCATCAGCCATTTGAAAAAGCATATTTGCTTTTGAAATACTATTGGAAAAATAGAAGTTAGAACTACCTGTAACATAATTTACCAAAGACAATGTGCTTGGTGTATTATAATAGATAGCATTGAATTTTATATCCTTTTTCTCCGGTATTAGGTATTGATTCAGTTTCAATTTTTCTTTATCAGTAAATGATTTCAAGTATTGGTTTGCAACTGACACAAATCTTTCTTTGGTTTCCTTTTCTTCCTTATCCTCAAAGGCTATTTCTGAAACACTTACAATATTTTGAATGAATAGAGTAAGGTCAAACAGTTTAGAAGGTATGTCGATTGCATTTGCGGTTTTTAGATAGTAGTAAGTAGTGCCTTCAGCATTTGCAATTTGCTTAATTTCAAAAGAGTTTTGGAAATGGTAGAGTATTTTTAAAAAGCAAGTTTCTTCACCTATGGCAACTTCATACACTCCACTATTTAACCAGCCACCATCAGAAATAACATAATCATTTCCTTGCTTGGATAGAAATACTGAAACAAAACGATTGTTGGTAGTTGCGTATGGGGTAATGATTTCTAATGAATTACCTCTCTGCTTGATTTGCCATAAGCCACCAAAAGCATTTTTTATATCTGTGAAAATTTCTAATAGATTCATAGGAAGGTAATATTTTGGTTAGGGTCATCCTTGTTCATTTTAAAACCTAAAGTATTTGACTCTATTTTAATTATGGGAAAATCATCATCCTTTAATCTTGTATTTGATTCATAGAAAAAATGAACAATACAAAAGTTAATATCCTCTAATGCCTTACATTCTTTTGGGTCTAATAACTTATCGGTTTTGTAGGCTGTCTCAATACCGTTTTCATTGAACTTGTGAAAATGAGGTGTAGTGATTTGCGATTCTTCAAGACTTATACCATCAATCTTATTTCTATGCGTTTCACCATCACTATCAAAACGAAAGAATGGAGCTGGTAAAAATGATTTGTATCTTAACTTGAATTGGAAGTAGGCGTGGTTGTTGATTTTCACCTTAACACACAAAACCATATTATCATCATTCACCTCCGGGTGATTAATCTTGTCAACAGATTCAACGAAACTATGATTATTAGCTCTATTGTTTATTTCAATAACTTCTGTAAATATGGATTTCCTCTCTGATAACAAATTGTTATAGAAAGCGTAATTCTCTTTGATTTGAGGAAATATCTTTTGCATATTGAACCATTTATTGACTTGTCCGAATAAGGACAAACATACTAAGTTTATATTAATTTTCGTCATCATTATGCTACTTTTCGATAATGCCCTGTCTTAGGTTTTTCCAAAAGCATTGGAACTGAATTGTTAAGAAAATCATCAACCGACCTTTCAGATAAGCCTAACTTTATACCGATTGCAACTGCTTCTTTGCGTTGAAACTCTTGTGGCAATTGCTCTAAAAACTGTTTTTTATTATTAGGCATTGTATATTCTTTGGTTATTTTCTGTTCTTCTAAATTGTTGAACATTAAAAGACTATGCTGTAAATACACCTCTGAAAGCATCAAGGCTGCTTGAAAGTCCTCATCAGTACAGGTTACATCTTTTGAACAATCACCATTTTCAAACTTCCGTAAGGATGTAAAAATCATACAAAAGCGATACAGGATTAAGCCCAAACGAAATACTACACTTGCCGCATCTTCGCCTGTAAAAATCACTACGTTTTTGAGCTTGTCGAAAAAAACTTGATTGAGTTTATCCCATTGATTCTGTGTTAAAAATACTTCAGTTGGGTACTGGTTTAGAAAATCTACAATCTTTAGCACTTCGTTTGATAATGCTTCAAAGTGGTCGTTGTAAACAATTCCACCTGGTCTTGGTGATGGGTCTTGCCAAACGATTTCATTTTTGAAGGCATAGAATATAAAACGACTAAAAAGACCATCTTCTGCCGAAGCGATCAGTTTTGGCACTTGGGAAGGTGTACCTGACAAGGCCACAGCCAGTTGTGGGTGTTTTATTTCTAAAAGTTCCCTATTGGTTTTTCTTGCTGCTGATATTTTTTCGTGATGAAAAGCTGCTCGCATAATGTGAGAATAGTTGCCCCAATCTTGTTTGTTTGCTCCACTCATTGCATCCGCTTCCGTTTCGCAAATAATGCCTCTACCGTCATTGTCTTGTAGTATTTGCATCATCATTGCCTGACTGCAATCGGCAGGGATAAATAGCAATTTAAAGGCAGGCTCTTGTGGTTTTTCTGGTATTGAATCGTCTTTCTTACGCTTGCTTAATTGGGCTTTGTAATCTACCATTTCGTTTTCGAATTGTTCTCTAGCTTGCTTACTATTTTCCACCATTCTTTCGTGAATTTTATCCCCTAATCTTTTGGCATTTTTCAAAACTCCTTTACCACTAGCGGCTGGAGCAATGATGAAAGAAAACAAATGCGGATAGACTCTTTCTTGATGATATACGCCTTGAACACTAGGCAAACAACCACTCATAATACATAAGGCACTGGTTAAGAAAACATCTCTTTTACGTGGGTCGTTTTCAAATGCTTTTGCTCCTTCTTGAAATAAGTTAGGCATCAAAATGATGGCTTCTACTGGAATGGTAGGCGTTGTTTTCAGATAGTCTTCTGTGGAATCATTTGTGATTTCTTTTGTAGTTTGTTTCTTTGGCAAACCTGCAAGATTTGCAAACTTGCCAAACTCTGCTAAATTATTTTGATAAGCACTTTCGATTGATTTTCGTATTTCAGTTTGATTTTCGTGGTAGAAATTTGATGTAATCAAATGTTCTGCCTCTGGGTGTGAAATACCTCTGCGATTGCAATTACAAGCTAATTGATATAAGTAGTTGTTGCGGTTGCCATTATTGTAAATCATAATCTTGTTAGTAAAACCAACACATTCATCAAAAATGGTATTGAACGAAATTTGAGCTTGCTCAAAAAGAGGTTCGCTTAAAGTAGCTTGCTCTTGCAAAGAAATTTCAAAAGTAATTGCGTTTTCATTATAAAAGGCATTTGGGTCATCAGACACAAAACAAAGCCTTGTAATGTCTTTACATTTTGGATCAGCTTCAATACCAATTTCCTTTTCATAATGAGCTTGCACTTGCTTATAGGCTTGTTCGTGTGATTCTTGGTCGGTATTAACTTTGACAAACACTTTTAAACCATCCCCACTTGGGCTTATGAAACAAGCATAAGTGAAAGGAATATTTACTGCAAGGTCTAAAGCCATTTGCAATACTTCGGGTGTCAATTTATCAAAATCAAGATGAACGCAACCACTGTAAGCTGTAAGTAAATTTTTTTTTCTGCCGTCTTTAAAAGTAGCTGAAGGCGTGAACGCCAAAAGTTCTTTTTTAAGCTGGTCGGCTCTTTCAGATTCGCCCATACTTTTAGCCATACGAATAGCATTTATACTATCATGGTAAATGCCTGATTTAATATTAGAAATGATTGAGGAGAGTGAAACATCCTCAATTGCTATATTGAAATTCTTATAAGTCGTTATTGTTGCCATCAGTAGAAATTTTAAGGTTATTGGCACTATTTGCAGGAATGGTACATTTATGAAGTAGATCCATAATATCAGAAAGTCGGTAGTAGATTTTATTGCCTACTTGTGAATAGGTAATTACATTTTCAGTACGCCAATAAGCTGCGGTGCGCTTACTTACATTCATTACCTGTAAAAACTCCTGATTGTCGTACCAGATTTGGTCGGGTGTGGCTCTTTGCTTTTGTTTTAAAGTCAAAGAAATATCATCTAAACGCTGTTTGATGTCTTGAACCTCTTCTTCGGAAAATCTATAAAAGCTCATAATTATTTACGTTTGTTTCTGATTAAATAATTAGCTGCTGCCGTTTCGATTTCCTCCGAAGTTTCCTGCTTGTTTCGCATTAACCATTCGTCTATTTCTTGTCGGTTGAAATAGAGTTTCTTTCCCTGGGGGCAAAAGTGTGGAATTTGCTTTTGAGAGGTTAGCTTGTAGAGATGTGATGCACTGATGTCAAGATACTTGCAGGCATCATTAAAATTGAGTACTTCTTTTTGAAGTAGGTTTTGCTCGTCAATTTTTAGTTCTAATTGACTTAGCTTTTCGAGAATTTGATTTACTTCCATCATTGTATATTTATATGATTATGGAAGCAAAGGAATGCACTTTATTGGAACTATGGTAGTTGCACAGGGTTGCGCAACCTCACTATAAAAGACTTATTATCAATTACTTATGTTGTATATTTATTTTAAAGTTTTCAGGAAAAAGCCATATCGGGTGAATACAAGGCTTTTATAGGGATTATCAAAGAAATCAGGTAACGATTTGGTAACGGTTCTTATTGCTTTGTATTTCAACGTGTTTCCGTTAGCTCAAAGCAAAT
>DATJBS010000023.1:0-1722 GCA_035515235.1 Chitinophagales bacterium | reverse complement strand
ATCATTAATTGTGGTATCACAAATAGCATCATCTAAATCAGTAAGAATAGCACATTTCCTTTGTATCCTGTCATTATGGAAAAGTTGCGCAACATTTTCAAACCCTGTGCTTCTAATGTTTATCAAACTTATTCCTAACTCGTCCAAGCTTATCCCAAAAACTTTCTTCACCATAATTGGTATTAGAATTTCTTCGGCATCACCTTCTACCAAAATCACACCTTTAGCAAAGAGCAAATTGGTTCTTACAGCATCCAAGTATCGTTGTACCTGATTGATGTTTTCTGCACTTAAGCCTGAAGAAGGCTGATAAACCTCTGCGTAATTTAATTTTTTAGCTAAGATGTTTATGTTTTCTACATTACTAACCTCAGATATTTGGGTAGAATGGGTTGAATATATGATTTGAGTATCACCATAATCCAATTTGTCGAACAATGTTTTCTGAATGTGATTATGGATATGTGCCTCTGGCTCCTCTATAATTAAGAAATTTGCGAAAGTATCTTTTGATTTTCGATATTTAAATTCCAAAAGTTTTAAGGTCAGGAAAATAAGATTAGCTCCTCCTAAGCTTAATTCGTGGATACCGCCTTCATATTCTTCTCCTGGTTCTCCAATAAATAATTTTAAGGATTGCAGTAATTTTTCTGCTTCATCAGGAACACTGGATTTTATCGATAAGGATGATGGAGAATAGGTAAGCCCAACAGCATCTTGAATTGTAGTTTTGATATCCTCACGGATAGTCTGTACATCCGGAAGTGCTTCAATGCTTTCATTTAAATTTTTTACTAAATCGCTGATAGGTTGGTAATCAGCATCTTTTATTTCGCCACTTTTATTTTTTAAAAGGGTGAGTAACGGATTGGTTCGGTTGTTATGGAAATCACTAACAACATCTCTTAGTGCCTGTATAAAAGTAAATGAAACTTCTTTAGCTACAGATAATTGATGAGGGATTTTAGAACCAAATTTTGATGCATCAATGGCAGAAGGAAAAACGACATTTTCAAAATCACCTACAAGTTCTTTGTACACTTCAGGGTCGTTAAAATTCGCTGTACTTTTCCCTGTAAAAAACGTTTCATAGTTATCTAAAATATTAATATCATCAAGTGCAGCTTGTAATCCTGCTTTGTCGCCTTCAGCTAACTCAGAAAGTTTTTGTCTGATGTCTGCTTTTGGGCGAAAAAAAAGATTGTAAGTAGCTTTTTCTACATAGTCCTCTTCAGCAATACCGGTTCCGTGTATGAATAATGATTGAATGGCTTCTTCATCATTCAGTTCATCAAATTCTATACTGATGATAATCCAATGACCTTTCCATCTTCCTTTATCTAAAGTTCTATTAAAATCACCTTCTGTGAGTTTATAAGCAAACTGTAGCGAAGCATCTTCCAAAAGCAATCTGATGGCCTTAAAAATGTTTGTCTTTCCCGAACCATTTTCACCTATAACGGTGTTAATTCCTTTATTAAAATTAAAATACGCATTTGCGAAATTCCTGTAATTGACAAGGCTTACTTTAGATATGTACATTTTACTTTTGTATTAGGGCACTTTATTTTGGATTACGGCTAACGTTATCACAATTTGTGAAGTGAGTTGAATCCTATGAATTAAATGTAGTCAACTCGTTACACAAATTGTGTGTTGGGTGCTGTTTTAGTGTGTAAAATACTAAAACAGTCTCAGTTTTAAAGCTATCAACACAGCAAA
>DATJBS010000022.1:0-122974 GCA_035515235.1 Chitinophagales bacterium | reverse complement strand
AATCAACTCACTTTATTTGATTAGCTTGTTTTTGAAAAAACTGATAATTAAAAATAAAAAGTCAATGTTTAGGCTACTTTTGATAGACTAACAACTTTATTTTAATTTATCTCGGACAACAATGCTAAAAAAAGTATAAATAGAAAAGAAAAATTGTTTTTATAGGGATTGTTTTGTTCTTAGTTCTCTGTCATTTCGACAAGCTCAATGACCAAAGCCTTAGTGACCAACCGGTCGGACGCTGGGGCTCTCGAAGCGTCTTAAATAGTTGACTAAAAACAAATCTTAACTTCTTAATGGTTCAAATGTTAATAGCAATTCGTAATGAGATTCTTTCAGAATGACAAATTCGTAATTAAACTTAATCGCTCATCTTGATCCTCTTAACTTCTTAATGTTTCAAATGTCAATAGCGATTCGTAATGAGATCCTTATAGGATGACAAATTCGTAATTAAACTTAATCGCTCATCCTCTTAACTTCTTAATGGTTCAAATGTCAATAGCGATTCGTAAATGGATTTTTTAGGATGACAATCGTGCTTAACTTAACAAAATTGAGCTTACGCGTTGAGCGTTCTTTTAGCATTGAAGAATTGATCCAATAAGGCTTGAGATTCTTGAGCTAATACATTTTTATAGATTTCAGTTTTGGGCAATAAGGTATCCCATCTTTCTGGCATTAAATGTCTATGATCGTGAGTTCCAAATACTACCTTTTTGAATCTTGCAAGTCTGATAGCACCGACACACATGATACATGGTTCGAGTGTCACATACAATGAGCAATCTTGTAAAAATTTACCTCCAACATAATCAGAGGCAGAAGTAATCGCTATCATTTCAGCATGAGCAGTGACATCCTTTAATTTTTCTACTTGATTGTAAGCTCTTGCAATAATTTTATCATTATAAACTATCACTGCGCCAATAGGAATTTCATTTTCTTGTAGGGCGTAAGTAGCTTGCTTGAGGGCTTCTCGCATGAAATATTCGTCGATATTAATCATACTAATGCTATAGTTTTTCAATGATCAAAATATATCTATCTGAACTTTTTGAGTCAAATGGCCCCAATTGGTAATCGCCAAATTCCTTAATTAATTTAAAACCTTCGTCCTGAATCATCTGATAGAAATGAACAGGTTTGAGGATTTGAACTTCTTCTTTAAAAAATGAAATCTTTTTGCCGTCGTCTACTTTGATCGTTTTTTTGATGAAGCCATCTTCAACATTTCTTCGAATATAAAAATTGATGCCGTTAATTTCTTTAGTTTCTCTATCTACTATATTATTGAGCACCTTCTCTACATTCATGAAATCAATCATCGCTCTTCCGCCAGGTTTTAAGCCTTTATGAATTGCCGAAAATACTTCTTGATTCTCTTTAAGTTGCTTGAAATATCCAAAACTGGTAAAGAAATTCAAAATATAGTCGAAATAATTCAACCTGAAAGCTTGTCTCATATCATGTATGAAGAAATCTAAATGGCTATTTTGATATCTTTTTATAGCAGTTTCAATACTTTTTGGAGAAATGTCTAGTCCTACAACTTGATAGCCTTTCTCAGCTAAATAATTTGCGTGACGTCCTCTTCCACAAGCCAAATCTAATACTTTGCTGTCTTTAGGTATTTCTAACCATTCCGTCAAATGATCGATAAATAGTCTCGCTTCATCATGATTTCTGTTTTGATACAAAACAGGATAATAAGGGGAGTCAAACCAAACTTCAAACCACGGCGTAGAATCAGGCATATTTTTTTATTAAAACGCTAAGATACGACACCTTCTTAGGATGTCCGAAAAAATTATAACTAATGTTCAGTATTTAGTATAAAGTGAAAATTATAAGTAGTTCAAACTTATAGTTTTGGTGATTTTAAAAATCATTCTTAAAAAAAGGAGTTTTATAATCTGTTAGATTTTAAAATTTTGATGTATTTTTGAAAGTTACCATTATTTGGTACTTTAGTAGTAAATTATCTTTATGGGAAAAAATACTTCTATATCTCTTGGTGATCATTTTGAATCCTTTATTGAGCATAGTGTTAACGGTGGTAGATTCAATAATGCAAGTGAGGTAATAAGAGCAGGTCTTCGCTTGTTAGAAGATGAAGAAAATAGAATTACTGCTTTAAGAGATGCACTAAATGAAGGAATTCAAAGTGGGCGTGCACTAGATTTTGATCCAAAGAAACATCTTGAATATTTAAAGACGAAGAAAAACGTCAATGGTTAAATATTACTTCACGAATAAAGCCGTTGAAGATTTGTCTGAGATTTGGGATTACACCATCGAAACATGGTCTGAAAAGCAAGCAGAAAAGTACTATGAATTATTGTTGGCTACTTGCAGTAATTTAGCAACAAATCCAAAACTTGGAAAAAATTATGAAGTTGTGACAAAGGGGATTTTAGGATATAAATGTGGTGAGCATATCATCTTTTATACTGTTATATCTACTGATGAAATCGAAGTGATAAGAGTTCTGCATGGAATGATGAATCTTAAAAGCAAATTATAAGGAATTCATATTGTCCGGTATTACTTTTTGATAATTGTCTCAATGAATTTCCAAGGAAGAACGTTCATTTTTCTACCTTTGCACAATGATGACTATTGATACAATTTCTTCTTGGTTTAAAGAGCTTCAAAACAATATCACTGAATCTTTATCTGCAGTAGATGGATTGGGAACTTTTCAATCAGACTTATGGGAGAGAGCAGAAGGTGGTGGAGGAGATACAAGAATTATTTTGAATGGAAATGTCTTTGAAAAGGGAGGTGTCAATTTTTCTCATGTTCACGGAAAGTTGCCTGAGGTGCTAAAGTCAGAGACTCGAACTGCAGATTTTTTTCATGCTACAGGAGTTTCTATTGTTATTCATCCTAATCATCCAATGGTGCCTATCATTCACATGAATGTCAGATATTTTGAGATGAGAGATCATCAAAATGGAAATGTGGTGGATGCTTGGTTCGGTGGAGGAATAGATTTATCTCCTGCTTACCCCAATGAAGAAGATGTTTTGTTTTTTCATCAATATTTGAAAGATGCTTGCGATCGACATGACATGACTTATTATGCTAAATTTAAAAAATGGTGTGATGAATATTTCACTATAGTACATAGGCATCAAATGAGAGGAGTAGGGGGTGTGTTTTTTGATCATATGAGAGGCGACGAAGAAAAAAGCATGGAAGATATTTTTGCATTTGTACAAGATATTGGAAATGCATTTGTACCAATTTATACAGAAGTAGTCGAAAGAAATCGCTCTAAGTCTTTCGGTGATACTAATAAAAAGTGGCAGCTCATGAGAAGAGGATATTATACCGAGTTTAATTTAGTGTATGATAAAGGAACTCATTTTGGCTTGAAGTCAAATGGAAGAATTGAATCCATTTTAATGTCTTTGCCACCACAAGCGGAGTGGGTTTATAATTTTGTTCCTGAAGAAAAATCAGCAGAATTTGAATCATTAGCTTACTTTCAACCTAGAGATTGGAAATTAGCGCATTAGAGTCATAAGACATAGCATTCATACGTCGTGAAAATTAGATTAATAATTTTATTGGGAATATTATTTGTGGGTTCATTCCCCGCAAATGCAGAGTATATTTTGAAGTTGATGGTGACAGATGCCATGACCAACGAACCACTTATTGGTGCTGCTGTCCAAGATAAAAAGCAACAAATAGGTGCAATTTCTGACTTTACTGGTGAGGTGACTTTAAAAGTAAGAAAAGGAGTTTCTTCTTTGAATATCAGTTATATTGGATATCGTTCTGATAGTATTAAAATAAAAGTACATCAAGATACTAGCATACAACTCAAGATGTATGAAATCTTTAATGAGCTTGCTGTTGTCAATGTAGTTGCTGATTATCAAAATAGAAGTAATGGAATTTTAGGGGTTTCTAAAGAAACTTTAGAGATGATGCCTACCTTTTTTGGGGAGAAAGAATTGGTCAGAGCCATACAGCTTCTGCCTGGTGTGCAATCTGGAAGCGAAGGAAGTACGGCAATTTATGTAAGAGGGGGAAGCTCGGATCAGAATTTAGTCTCACTAGACAAAGTGCCATTATTTAATTTAAGTCATCTTTTTGGGATAGTTTCTGTTTTCAATAGCGATATCATTCACTCAGCAGATTTATATAAAAACTATTTCCCAACTGGACTAGCGAATAGATTAACTTCTGCAATTTCTGTTTCTACAAAATCTCCTTCTCTCACTGAAACACATGTAGGGTTTCAAATAGGTACAATTAATACAAAAGTGTATCTAGAAACACCTATTGTTAAAAATAAACTCAGCTTACAGTTAGGATTAAGAGGATGTCATGCAGGATTATTTATAAAACCCGTCTCAAAATCTCAATACAAAATAGATAACGAAGAAGGATACATCAGCTACTTCTTCTATGACATTAATGCGTCTTTAAATTATAAAATCAATTCTAAAAATACGATCAAGTGGAATTTCTTCTTTACAGACGATAGATACATGATGTCTAAAACAGATGAGGAGTATGATATCGATAATTCTACCAATAATAAATATACTAAGAACAAGTTTTTCAATTATAAAATAGGTTGGAGAAATTCATTAAATTCTGTAAGTCATCAATTAGATTTAAACAAGAATCTATATTTTAATCAAAAGGTCTACTCGACTCAATTTAAGTTAAAACAAGACAATATCAGACTGAAAGATTATGTATATGAATCTCCATATTATACTGTTAATGAAAAAACAATCAATACAAAAATAGCATCTATTGTAGAGTATGGATATTATAATCAACTAGATTGGATAAAGAATAAACACAGTTTAAAAGGTGGTATTCAATTAGCGTGGAGAGGATTTAATCCAGATAAATCTGTCTATCAATTGCTATACGATGATAAAGTTTATGAAGAAGTTCAGAATAATCTTACTAAAGTTTTTTCTGGAGAATATGCTGCATTTGCAGAACATTCGATTTCTACAAAGTATGTAGATATTTATTCAGGTTTAAGGTTCAATTATTATCGCACTAAAGGATATCAAACGGCTTCTGTTTTACCCAGACTGTCTTTAGAGTTTCGTTTACCTAAATCTATTACTATGCAGGTCGCAAGTAATATCACAGAGCAATATCTCCACATGATCACAGGAAGCGTAGGAGATGTCATGAGCGATTATTGGGTGCCAGCTAATGCTTATGCACCACGACAAAGATCATTTCAGAATGTTATAGCTTTTAGACAAAGTATCAAAGATTGGAATTGGAGCGTAGATGTTTTTCATAGAAGAAGTCAAAACCAAATTGAGAATGTCGTAGGCGCTTATTTTGCTGAAAAGGGAGATTGGCAGGAAGGTGTTTTAAGTGGTGGCGTAGGGAGAGCATATGGAGTGGAGTTTTATCTTTCTAAAAAAATTAAAGACTTCAATGCTTCTATAAGCTATAATCTTTCGAAGACCGATAAGAAATTTGATGCATTAAATAGAGGTCAATGGTATCCATATACTTATGATAGAAGACATGATGTTTCATTTTTGATGAGTTATAAAATCAATAAAAAATGGGATATAGCCGTGACATGGGCATATGGATCAGGAAGACCCTATACTAAGCCTGATTTGATTTATCCATCTTTAGGTTTGGTAGATTATTATGCAGACAAATCTGATGAGTCTTACTATCTGAATAACAATAGCCAACAGATCCCATATTTCGAAAAGAGAAATAATAAAAAATTAAGAGCTTACCATCATTTAGATTTAGGTGCGAATTATAAATGGCAAAAAGGCAAATGGAAACAGAGCGTCAATTTGAGTCTTTATAATATTTATAACCACAAGAATGTTTTTACTCTATTTGATAAGACATCAGGTATCAATGAAAAAGCACGTTTTAAATATCAATCTATCACATTATTACCCATCTTACCCTCTTTTAGCTATGCGATTGGTTTTTAAAGTTATTATGTTTTGCACGCCAATTTTGATGCTTTCTTGTATTCAAGATTATGATATAGATTTTGATAATAGTGATAAGATTTTAACACTAAATGCAGAGATTAGTGATGGACAGCCTGTTGAAGTTTTAATTGCTCTGCCTAAAAAGCCTAATCAACTGGGTGATTTCTTCACGCCTTCAGATGCTGAAGTTATTCTGTATGAGAATGGAGAATTATTCGAACAGCTATCTTTTAAGCAAAGCACCGATACTTCTTTTGGAGTGTATATTTCAGAGAAAAAAATCACGCCAGAAAATTCTTACACTATAGAAGCCACATATGGCGGTTTGCCGATGATTTCTGCCTATCAAAAAGTTCCCTCAGAACCAATTATCAGAAGTTTTACATTTGGCAAGGAATTCTCACAAATCAATAATAATGATACTCTACCAGTCAAAATTGGATTGGTCTCTGATGATTTTTATTCTAAGTACATCGCTGTTTTTGCATATTGGGATATTGATGTCGAAGTGACTAATGAGAATGGAGTTACAGAACTACAAAATCAGACTTATAGAATTGATGCCTTTGATGATGGAACAGGTTTTAGAGATTATAAAAGAAATTGGGTAAAAGCATTGTCTCCAACGAATGATTTTGATTTTAATCTTTTTTTGACATCTACCGAAAATTTTAAATCTGATTCAGTAAAATCTATACAATTAATTTTCTTTATTTCTGCACTTACTGAAGACGGATATCTTTATAGAGAAACTTACAGAAGGAGAGGTAAGGACAATTTCGGAGAGCCTGCAATCATTCATTCCAATATTAAAAACGGATTAGGAATCTTTAGTGCCACGTCTTCTATCCGTAAAAAGTTTAAATTAAAATAGAAGTCGTTTCTAAAAAAGAAAAGATTTGATATTAGGATGTGCTGATTTTCTAAAGTGGCAATGAGTTAATGTGATTAATATGATGCCAGGCTGAAAGCATCTCAGAAGCAATTTGTAAAGAGATCTGTTGGTGGGAGCGCTAATGTGGTTAAGTTAGTGCAAAATGTCATTCTGACGAAGGTGGTCACTGAGCAACGTCGAAGTGAAGAATCTCTGATACTGAGGCTTTCGAAGTATAAAAAGCATTGTAATTAAGAATTCATCAATCCACTAATGTTACCTTCAGGATGACGAGTTTTGCAAAAGATTGCTACGTATCTCACAATGACGATTTTGAATGTGCTAATGTGCCAATGAGTTAATGTTTGTTGTATCATGTCATGCTGGAAGCATCTCATAAGCAATTCGTAAAGAGATCTGTTGGTGCGAGTGTCACGCTCATAAAGAAAAACAATCCACTCAACAACACACTTTACTTCAAATCAAAACCAATATCTTTTCTATAATATTTTCCTTGATATTGAATCGTAGCAGCAGCTTGATTGCTTTTTTCTAAAGCTTTCAACCAATCTTTATCCAAAGAAGTCACCGCTAAAACTCTTCCACCATTACTTAGAGTTTTGTCATCTTTCGATAGAGTGCCGGCATGAAAAACTATTGCATCTTTTACAGCATCGATTGCTGTGATTTCAAAACCTTTTTCAAAATCTTCTGGATATCCACCAGAAGCAAGGATAACAGTTACGGCAGCTTCTTCAGAAATTATTAACTCCGCTTGATCTAATGTTTCGTTCGCTGTATGTTGCATAAGTTCTAAAAAATCAGATTCTATTCTTGGAAGTACAGCTTGCGTTTCTGGATCACCCATTCTACAATTGTATTCTACGACTTTAGGAATATCTCCAGGAGTGTTCATTAGTCCGATATAGATAAAACCTTTGTAAATGATTTCATCTTTTTGTAATCCTTCTATAGTTGGAATAATGACTTTTTGCTCGACTTCTTGCATCATTGCTTGGGTAACAAATGGCGGTGGAGAAACAGCTCCCATGCCTCCTGTATTCAAGCCGGCATCACCTTCACCGATTCTTTTGTAATCTTTAGCAATTGGTAAAATTTGATAATTCTTTCCATCAGAAAGTACGAAAACAGAATATTCCAATCCTGTCATAAATTCTTCAATCACAACTTTACTTCCTGCTGATCCAAATTTACCACCGAGCATTTCTTGAAATTCACTTTGAGCTTCTTCAATAGTTGGACAAATTAATACGCCTTTTCCTGCAGCCAAACCATCTGCTTTTAATACAATTGGTGGTGTTTGAGTAGCAATATAATCTAATCCTTCTTGTAGATTTTCATTGGTAAATTCTTGATATCCTGCAGTGGGAATCCCGTGACGAACCATAAAAGCTTTAGAATATGCTTTACTTCCTTCAAGCATTGCACCTTGTTGAGAAGGACCAATTACTGGAATATCTTTTAATGAATCGTCATTGATGAAGTAATCAAAAATTCCTTCTACTAGTGGAGCTTCAGGACCTACAATGACCATGTCAACCTTTTCTTGTAGTACGAAACTTTTAATACTTGGAAAATCTGTACTTGAGATCTCTACATTTTCCCCATATTCAGCTGTGCCAGGATTTCCTGGTGTGATAAATAAGTTTTGACAGTGTTTGCTCAGTGAAATTTGTCTTGCAAATGCGTTTTCTCTTCCTCCAGAACCAATTAAAAGAATATTCATGGCGCAAAGATAAAGCTTAAGCGTCACTATTTTCTGATGAATTGATTCTATTTTAATCTTTCTGAATTCAAATGATTTGATGAGTGAGAAAATTATTTATTCTTCTAATCGTCTAATTTTCTAATCAAATATCCTCTACTGTATCGCCACTCTTTTAGTCAATACATCATTTTCGATTTGTGCTTTGATCAGAAAAATACCCTGTAAAATATTTTTTACCACATAGATTTCATAGCTCTTATAACAATTTCTAAGACGCCTAAAGGCATAGCATAAGTTTACATAGACCGATTATGTGAGAAGATTTATTTTTTTATTGCACGAAAATACTATGATTCTCTATGTGGTTGAATTTTGATTTTATCTATTGTATTAACACTTTCTCTGAAACCACCTCATTTTCGATTTGTGCTTTGATGAGATAAATACCTTTAGCTAAATGTTTTAAATCAAGAGATAAATTGCTTTGATTTTGATGATTGATTGATTTAGCAAAAACCGTTTTCCCTTCTACATTCAAGATGCTGATTTGAACAGGAGCTTTGATATTCGCTTTCAATTCTAAGACAAATTGACCATTCGATGGATTTGGATAAATATCTAAAGAACCTTGCAAGGTTTGATTTTTACCGATATAAGTAATCGTTCTATAATTGATTTCTGCGCTAGCAATATTAGTTTCAATAGGAAGATTATAATCAAAAAAGATATCTGCTTTGTTTTTGATGCTATCACCAATCACTAGATCTTCTTTTAATTTAATGCTAAAAGCTACATAGCCATGTTTGTCAGGTTCTGTGAAAGGCAATTGGATATCGTTAAAGATAAATTGAACTTTGTTTCCTTGGCTAATTTGAGTATGACAAGTATGCGAAGCATCTGTAATTTGTAAAGTGCTGATATCAAAAACTGCCGTGTCAATATAATCTGTCACCACTATATTTTCAGCATTAGCCGTTCCAGTATTTTCAAAACGGATGAGATAATGTACATTTTTACCGATGAGTTCTGGGGAAACAATTTCTCCTTCTAAGCAAGTTTTATCATTCGGGTCAAAACTACCAACAACAGTTTGAGTCAGCGTAGCCAAATTATCCTCTGGTGTTTCATCTATTGCACCTATAATAGTAGCAGTAAATTCTAAAACATCTCCACTATTGACAGCTGGATTATCTGTAGGAGAATTGGTACGCATAGCGATGAGTGCAGAACGAGTTTCAAAAGGTTTTAAATTACTAAAGTAAAAACTCACATTTCCTGCACCAGTGTTATCAGCAATAGGAGAGGAAGAGATAAAATTCATTTTGTCTTCATCATAATTGAAAGTAAAAGTTCCACTTTGAGTTGTATTGCCTTTATTCTTATAAACTACTTTATAGGTTGCATCAGAAAATCCTGGACGAGCAGCTCTAACTGGAATTATTGCAACAGTTAAGTCATTGTGAATGCCATTAGGTTTGATGCAAAATGCAGGACTTATTGTATCTGGAAGAGTAATAGTTGCTGTTTCTGGATGAACTGTGTAGTAGTTGGAATAATTAATAACTGGTTGAAAGGTATATGTTCCAGCATTTAAGTCGGTAGAAAAATTTCCATCAGTTCCCGCAATTATAAATCCTGTATCAATAGCATTGAAAATCTTAGTTTTTGCATAAGGGAAGTTCAAATCAGTTTCGTCACAGCCATCATTATCTAAATCTAATTTGATTTGGCCATTTAAGGTGTAAAAAGTACCATCAATAAATGAACTACAAAATGAATTGATGATAATATTAGAATACCCGTTATTAATAGCTACTTGCTTAAATTCTTCTATTTCAGAAGCATCTGTACAGATGTATTTTAGATGTGGAACTGAATCAAATATTTGATATTTATAACATGGATATGGTGGCGAATAAGGACAGCTCATCATATTGTAAATACCATTTTTAATGTATAATATTTCTAAGGGATTATAAGTGCAATTAAAATCCATAAGAGTTCCTAGAAAGCTGATATCTAATTGAGTAAGTTGATTTCTAGAACAGTTTAAAGTATATAACATTTTATGTTGACTGACATCTAATTCTTTTAATTGATTGCCAGAACAATCTAATATTTGAAGATCTTTTAGAGGACATAGATCAATACTAGATAGCTGATTATTGTTGCATCTTAATGCTCCAATATTTACGATATTACTTAAATCTAGTTCTTTTAATAAATTATTAGAGCATTCTAAATATGTAAGACTATTGAGTGGTTTGAATTCGATCTTAGATATTTGATTATTTGAACAAGAAATAGTTTCTAATTTATCATGAACGCCAGTTTTTAAATCGCTGATTTGGTTATTATCACAAAGAATTTCTCTTAGATTAGTCAATGAACTAATGTCTAAGATTTCAATTTGATTTTTTCTAAAGTCAATAGTTTCTATACTATCTGAATTGCTTATGAGAACATCTCTTAAATTACATTCTTTAAAATATAATTCTTTAAGACTAGGTAAATTATTAAGAGTAAGTGTCGTCAAGTTTTTACATCCTTCACTGCTGATGGATTCTAGTTTAGTCAAACCACTAATATTAAGACTAGTCAATGAACTGTAATAACAACTTAAATACTCCAAATTATTCAAGCCAGTTAAATCCAATTCGGTCATTTTATTTCCAGGACATTGTAGTACTTTTAAGCTTGGAAGATTTTTTAATTCTATACTTGTAAGAAGATTATAATCAAATTGTGCAGCTTCTAATTTTGTCAAATTCTTTATACTGAGGGAGGTGATTTTATTGCTAGAAACACCAAATTCTTTAAGATTTACTAATTGATTCAGATCTAAACTGATTAATCCATTAAAATGCCCGAATAAGCTTTCGAGTTGGAGTGTAGAATTTAAATTTATAGTTGAAAGCTTGTTATATGTAAAGTTTAAGTATTTTAGTTGTGTGAGTTGACTGACATCTAAGACGAGCAATGAATTATAAGAGCAGTTTAAATATACCAAGTTTTTGAAGAATTCAATACCTTTTAAATTCGATATTTCTTTTCCAGCAATATTTAATGAATCTACAACCAATGCTTCACTCTCTTGAATTTCTCCATCATTATTTGTATCAACTCCTCTGGCAATTAATACATTTTTTAAATTATTATCTGGAATATCAATGCTTTGAGCTAGGAGAGGAAATGTCATTGATATTAATATAACAGAACAGATAAATTGAATAGATTTTATCATTTCGTTTTTTTTTTATAATATATAATGTTGAATATAAGGAAAGGTGTTGAACTTTTATAAAATTAACTAAGATATTTGATGAATACCCCGCTTCTCTAGCAATCTTTTAATACACAATGTTTTGGTTCACGATTTAAAATTCTATCTAATAAATTTAAAGTGATTTCATTTTACTAAGTTTATCAATAAAAAATGTTCGTTTTATTGCCATTTCTTGTACCTCATTTGCACTTAATTCAGTAAAAATGTCAGTTATCTACATTTGGTATTTTATTTGTCACCAACTATTGCATAGAAATTTTAATTTTACGTCGCACAAAGCAATAAATAGATGTTAGACATATTTGCAAAAGGAATCGCAAAACTGTTTGGAACGAAATCCAATAGAGATATTAAAGAAGTCATGCCACTCGTGGAGGCTATTAATGAGAAATTCCAATCCTTCCAATCATTATCTAATGATGAACTAAGAAATAAAACTGTTGAATTTAAAGAGAAGATTCAAGTTTATATCTCTGAAATCAATACACAAATTAATGAGCTAAAAACTCAAGCAGAAAGTGAAGCGACAGAATTAGAAATTAAAGATCAATTATTCAAGCAGATTGATGATCTCACTAAGGATCGTGACAAAGCAATTGAAGAAGTATTGATGGAAATCTTACCTGAAGCTTTTGCAGTCGTTAAAGAAACTGCTCGTAGATTTAAAGAAAATGAAGTAATTTCTGCAACTGCAAATCAATTGGATAGAGATTTATCTGTTACCAAAACTTATTTAAAAGTAGATGGTGATCAAGTTCAATATAATACGACTTGGACTGTAGGTGGAAGTGAAGTGAAATGGGAAATGGTGCATTATGATGTGCAGTTAATTGGAGGTATTATCTTACATAAAGGTAAAATTTCTGAGATGGCTACGGGTGAAGGAAAAACTTTAGTGGCAACTCTTCCATCATATTTAAATGCCTTATCAGGATTAGGAGTACACGTGGTAACAGTGAATGACTACTTGGCAAAAAGGGACTCCGAATGGATGAATCCTCTCTTTAACTTCTTAGGTCTTCAAATCGAATGTATAGATAGATATCAACCGCATACAGACGAAAGAAAGAAAGCTTATTTAGCAGATGTCACTTACGGAACCAATAACGAATTTGGCTTCGATTATTTAAGAGATAATATGGCTCGCTCAGCAGATGAGCAAGTTCAACGTAAACATCATTATGCAATGGTGGATGAGGTCGACTCCGTATTGATAGATGATGCGAGAACGCCATTGATCATCAGCGGACCTGTACCAAAAGGTGACGAACAAGAGTTTCATTTACTTAAGCCTAGATTAGAAAGATTAGTAGATATCCAGAAAAAAGCTGTTATTAAATTTTTGCAAGAAGCAAAAAGTCTTATTAAAGATGGCAAAACAGGTTATGCAGAAGGACAAGGTGGATTAGCATTACTAAGAGCATACAGAGGATTTCCAAAGAGTGGGCCATTGATCAAATTCTTGAGTGAGCCTGGAATGCGTCAATTGCTTCAAAAAGCAGAGAATCATTATATGGCAGATCAAAATAAAGAAATGCCATTAGTAGATAGCGAATTGTACTTTGTTATTGATGAGAAAAATAACCAAATAGATCTCACAGAAAAAGGAATTGACTTAATGACTTTGGATTCTGAGGAAACAGACTTTTTTATTATTCCTGATCTTGGAGGCCTTTTGGCTGATATCGATAATAAGGATACTACTCTTGAAGAAAAGCAAGCTGAGAAAGATGAAGTAATTAGAGATTTCTCCATTAAGTCAGAGAGACTTCATACTGTCAATCAACTTTTGAAAGCATATTGTTTATTTGAAAAAGATATAGAATATGTTGTTTTAGACAATAAAGTAAAAATCGTAGATGAGCAGACAGGTCGTATCATGGACGGTCGTAGATATTCTGACGGATTACACCAAGCGATAGAAGCGAAAGAAAATGTAAAAATTGAAGCAGCTACACAAACATTTGCAACCATTACTTTACAGAACTTTTTCAGATTATACCACAAACTAGCCGGTATGACTGGTACTGCTGAAACAGAAGCAGGTGAGTTTTGGTCTATCTATAAATTAGATACGGTAATTATTCCAACGAATAGACCTATCCAAAGACATGATAAAGAAGATTTAGTTTATAAAACTAAACGTGAAAAATACAACGCAATTATTGAAGAGATTGAAGAATTGCGTGAAGCTGGTCGTCCGGTATTAGTAGGTACGACTAACGTGGAGGTTTCGGAATTATTGGGTAAGTTATTAACCATGAGAAAGATTCCACACAACGTATTGAATGCTAAACAACATCAAAGAGAGGCAGAAATCGTTGCGGAAGCTGGTACAACAAGTAAAGTAACGATTGCTACAAATATGGCAGGTCGTGGTACGGATATTAAATTAGGCCCTGGCGTAAAAGATGCTGGTGGTTTAGCAATTATTGGTACAGAAAGACACGACTCAAGAAGGGTCGATAGGCAGCTAAGAGGACGTTCTGGACGTCAAGGAGATAAAGGTAGTACGCAGTTTTATGCTTCTTTGGAAGATGATTTGATGCGACTATTTGGTTCAGACAGATTGTCTAAAATTATGGACAGGATGGGTTATAAAGATGGTGAAGTCATTCAGCACTCTATGGTCACGAAGTCTATCGAAAGAGCTCAGAAAAAAGTAGAAGAAAATAACTTCGGTATTCGTAAAAGATTATTGGAATATGATGACGTCATGAACTCTCAAAGAGAAGTGATTTATAAGCGTCGTCAGCATGCGTTGGATGGTGAAAGAATTTCTTTTGATCTCGATAGCATGATGTATGATCTATGTTATGACATCGCAGAAGCTGCTAAAGCTTCACTCGATGCGGATAAATTGAAATTAGATGGTTTTAAATTTTTAGGAATTGAAATTGAAACTACTAAAGAACAATTAGAGAAAATGAGTGCAGATGTTTTGGCTAATCAAATTTATGATCAAACAGAAAGTGCATTTAATAGAAAAATGGAAGCCATCAGATTACAGACGCTTCCAACCTTAAAACAGATACTACTCAATAGAGGCAGTCAGATACAGAATATTATTGTTCCATTTACCGATGGTATTAAGACCGTCAATGCCGTAACCAATCTTCAAGAAGCTGTAGATTCTGAAGGGAGAGAAGTCCTCAAAGTCTTACATCAAAATATCATCTTATCTTTCATCGATCAACTTTGGAAAGAGCATTTAAGAAAAATGGATGATTTACGTCAATCTGTCCAAATGGCAGTTCACGAACAAAAAGATCCATTATTAATTTACAAATTTGAAGCATTCAAAATTTTCAAGGATATGTTGAGAGAAATGAACGAAAGTATTATCTCTTTCCTTGTGAAATGTGAATTGCCTGCACCTGATGAAAATGAGTTGAAGCAAGCTCAGGAAAAAGCAAGGTTAGCTGAAAAGCAAATGATGTCTAAAGTCAGTGAAAGCAGAAGTTATGATAATGATGGAAGCGCAGAAAGAGCAGCAGGAGAATTGGTAAGTAGACCTGAAAAGCCTCAACCTATTAGAAATGAAGTGAAAATAGGAAGAAACGATCCTTGTCCATGTGGTAGTGGCAAGAAATTCAAACAGTGTCACGGTCAAGGTATTTAATATGAGAGTTCTATTATTATTGATTGTTTTAGCGATGAGTGGAGGTTCAGCAAATATATTTGCTCAAAGCTCTGATACTCTAACTAAAGGAAATGCTTTAATCTTCAAAGATCCAAGAATTGATTACTTACAAAAAGTATATTCTGCCAAATCAAGTCTTAAAGTAGTGCCAAAGAAGGTTTATAGAGTTCAAATTATCATATCTAAATCTCGCTCAGAAGTCAATGATGCAAAAGCTAAATTTGCTTCTAAATATCCTGAGATACCAGTTTTTTTGAGTTTCGAACCGCCTACTTTTAAATTAAGAGCAGGTACTTTTGTCTCGAGACAAGACGCTCAAACTTTTCTCAAAGAAGTGAGGAAAATGTTCCCTTCGAGCTTTATCGTCGAATAGATTAAAAATAGAAAATATCAAGTCCTCCCTAAAAAGAGGACTTTTTTATTTTTGTCATGTTAAGAATGTTCAAATAATCATTTGTTAATTGATAGTAGGAGAATTATAGAATTTGAACACTTTTAAATTTTGTATATTTGCGCCAAATCACTTTATAGACAATAATGATCGCAGTTAATAATCTTTCCCTACAGTTTGGTAAGCGTACTCTTTTTGAAGACGTAAATATGAAGTTCACTAAAGGCAATTGCTACGGTGTAATCGGTGCAAATGGTGCCGGTAAATCTACTTTCTTAAAAATTATTTCTGGTGAAATTGATCCTACCACAGGTAATATCGAAATGACGCCCGGAGAAAGAATGTCAGTATTGAGCCAAAATCACTTTGCATTTGATGAATTTCCTGTTTTAGAGACAGTCATTATGGGTAATGAACATCTCTATAAAATCATGAAAGAGAAAGATGCTATCTACATGAAGGAAGATTTTACTGATGCAGATGGTCTTAAAGTAGGAGAGTTAGAAGCAGAGTTTGCAGAAATGGATGGCTGGAATGCTGAAAGTGATGCAGCTGAATTATTGAGTAATCTTGGAGTAAAAGAAGCTTTACACAATAGCTTAATGAAAGACCTGCAAGGGAATGACAAAATCAAAGTGTTATTAGCACAAGCATTATTTGGTAATCCTGACGTATTAGTATTGGATGAGCCTACGAATGATTTGGATATCAATACGATTTCTTGGTTAGAGAACTTCTTAGCAGATTTTAAAAATACTGTTATAGTTGTATCTCACGACCGTCACTTTTTAGACATGGTCTGTACGCATATAGTAGACATCGACTTTAAAAAGATTTCTACATACTCAGGTAACTATACTTTCTGGTACGAAACGAGCCAAATCTTATTAAAACAAAGAGCTGATAAAAACAAAAAATCAGAGGCTAAACGTGCTGAGTTATTAGACTTTATTGCTCGATTTAGTGCAAACGCTTCTAAGTCAAAACAAGCTACTTCGCGTAAGAAAGCATTAGAGAAAATCAACTTAGATGATATGCAAGCTTCATCTAGAAGATATCCAGGTATTTTCTTTAAGCAAGTAAGAGAAGCAGGGAATCAAATATTGAGCGTTGAAAACTTAAGTTTTTCTTATGGCGATGCTGGTACTGTAATTAAAGACATCAATATCACTGTCAACAAAGGAGATAAAATCGCTATCATTAGTAAAGATCACTTAGCTGTATCTAAGTTCTTATCTATTATAGCTGGTGAAACAGAACCTACATCTGGCAATATCGAATGGGGTGTAACGATCACTAAATCTTATTTACCTAACGATAATAGTCCATATTTTAAAGACAAAATCAACTTAATCGATTGGTTAAGACAGTTCTCAGTAGAAAAAGACGAAACCTTTATCCGAGGATTCTTAGGTAGAATGCTATTCTCTGGAGAAGAAACATTGAAAATGTGTACAGTGTTATCTGGTGGTGAAAAAGTAAGATGTATGCTTTCAAAAGTGATGCTAGAAGAAGGAAACTTCTTAATCTTAGATGAGCCTACTAACCACTTAGACCTAGAATCTATTACTGCTTTGAATAACGGTATGGTAGAGTATCAAGGTTCAATGTTATTTACTTCTCATGACCATACTTTCACTCATACTATTGCTAATCGTGTGATAGAATTAACTCCTAAAGGTATTATAGACAAGTTGATGACTTACGACGAATATCTAGATGACGATAGAGTAAAAGCTCAAAAAGAAGAGTTCTACTCTTAGTTTTGATTTTAAAATATATAGAATGGCGATTTGTATTACAAGTCGCCATTTTTTTTTGAACTGCTTAAGAGTTGATCAAGCAGTTTCTTGTTTTTAAGTATAATTGAATGAGATATTGCCATAAGTTTTTTGAAGGCAATACAAGCGATTTGCGCGACTGGAGCTTAAATGCAAGTATTTATTCGTTAGAATTCTATACGCTTTTAAAAAGAGGATCTGTCGTTCTAAATTGTAAAGTTTAAGATGATATTGTCCTGCGTCTTACAGTCAACTAATTCCTATTTGTCTGAAGATATTTTTATAATATCTACGGAGATTTGCTGAGTAAAATCGGTCATAGAAATAGTAGCTTCTGTAGGACTATGAAAATGAATGATGCTAGTATCAGAAGTATGGTAGATCTCGCTGCTTTGTACCATCAGACTGTCGCTAAGGATGAGCCATTTTCCTTTGTCAAAGTCGGTAGGAGAGTGTTGCAAATGATAAGAGCCATTTTTATTGAAGGTGTATTCAGAAAATTGAATCATCTTTTCACGTTGTAGTCTTACGCTTCGTTCAAAACCTTTAATTTCAGATTCTGATTGTTCGACTAATAGATTATTTTGATAATTGCTTACTTTCCAAGTTCCTACGATGGATTCGCTAGAATCTTTAGAGTTTTTACATGCAAGAGCAGTTATTGTAAAAGCAAGAGCAATAAATAGTCTTTTCATGTTTGTAAAAATAGAAAAATAAAGGAAATAAAAAAGAAGCAGATTTTGTAAGAAGACATGCTTTGTCTAGGGAAGCTCAGTATACTGAGTTTGTGTTTGCATTTATTCAGGAAGAGTGCCCCAGACGGGAATCGAACCCGTACAAGCTTTTCGGCTTACAGGATTTTAAGTCCTGCGTGTCTACCAGTTCCACCACCAGGGCAACTGTTCCAAAATTTTTTGCAATGTTGAGCGAATGACGAGATTCGAACTCGCGACCCCGACCTTGGCAAGGTCGTGCTCTACCAGCTGAGCTACATTCGCAATATTTTAATGAACTTTTTTATAAAAGAGATGTGCCCCAGACGGGAATCGAACCCGTACAAGCTTTTCGGCTTACAGGATTTTAAGTCCTGCGTGTCTACCAGTTCCACCACCAGGGCATAACTCTTTCATGGAGAAAAATCAAATGATTTCACTCAAATGAGCGAATGACGAGATTCGAACTCGCGACCCCGACCTTGGCAAGGTCGTGCTCTACCAGCTGAGCTACATTCGCAAAAATATTTATTAGAACGTGCAAAAAATACTTTTCTTAATTGCGAGTGCAAATATACTTTACTTTTCATTCTAAGCAATAGGTGAAGCGTAATTTTTTAACGCTTTATCATTTATTTTTTCAAAATCTTACGCATATCTATAGATAGATTCAATAAAGAGATTTTGGCATTAGAGTTTCTCTCTATGTGATAGGCGGTTTCTTCTATTCTTGGAATCAATTCATACAGATTATCGTGATCTATATATTTCATCAAGGCTTGAGTAACGGGAATTTCGATTTTTGAAACCCGCGGCATCAATTCATTGTTAGTATATTTTGAAACTAATGTCTCTCTGAAAATTTGAATAGTATAATCAAAGAATTTTTTCAAATATTCTCTTCCTTTCGCATGTCTAGTTTCAGTCCACTTGACTAAATCTGCAGAAGGTCCTCGCATGCAATAAACTAACCAGTTTTTTAAGTCTTCGCTAAATCCCTCTACTTCACCACTAGCCAATTGTTGAGCTTTTCTGAAGCTTCCGCTAGAAATGTAGGCATACTCTTTTGCGGTCTCTTGATTCAATTGGAAATCTTGAATCAATCGCTCAGTTATTTCTGCTTCTTTTAAATCTGGGATTTGAAGAATTTGCGTTCTAGATATTATAGTAGATAAAATAGCTTCTTGGTTTTCTGCTACCAATATGATCACAGATTTCTCAGGTGGTTCCTCAATAATTTTCAATAAAGCATTCCCAACTTCTGCCAAGTTTTCCGCCATCCAAATGATCTGAACCTTATATCCATTCTCAAAAGATTTTAAATTGAGATTTTGAATAATTTTTGACGCTTCTTCTCGAGTGATATTTCCTTGTTTGATATCTGTGTTAATGGTGTGTAGCCACTCATACTCCGAAACGTATGGGTTTTTAAGAATCAATGTTCTCCATGGCAAAGCAAAATGTTCACTTAATGGTATTTTGTTAGAATTTTCAGGACGAATGACTGGATAAGTCATGTGGATGTCAGGGTGAATAAGTTTTTGAGCTTTCCCACAAGAAGGACATACGCCACAACTATCTGTATCGCTTGGGTTTTGACAAACTAAATATTGTGCAAAAGCTAAAGCTAATGGCAATCCACCTGCCCCTGGACGATTCAAAAACAATTGAGCATGCGGTACCTTATTTTCTTGTACTTGTCGTATCAAATGCTTCTTAATGCTCTCTAATCCTACAACTTTCTGAAACTGCATACTATAAAGATATACCTATTGCTTTGAAAACTTCCTCAGAAAGCACTTCTGTTTGAGGTGAAAATACATGAATGAGTGCTCCACTTTCATCTAATAAATATTTTTGAAAGTTCCACGAGACTTCACTGTCCTGTAATTGATTCAAAGATTTTTGAGTGAGAAATTGATATAAGGGATGGATATCGTCGCCTTTTATTTTAACCTTTTCTGTTAATGGGAAAGATATTTTGTAATTGATATCGCAGAACTGTTGTATTTCTTCTGCAGTGCCAGGTTCTTGGCCAGCAAAATCATTACAAGGGACTCCAATCACTTCGACTAGTTCATGGTTATACTCGTACAATTCTTGTAACTGTGCATATTGAGGAGTCAAGCCACAAGCAGAAGCAGTATTGACTATCATGACTTTCTTGCCTCGATACTTTGAGAAGTCTAGCGCTTCGCCATTCAGTAGATTGATTTGTATATCGTATAAATTCATCGCTGATTATTTTATAATGATTGGATTGCTTAAAGGTGTACTTGTAGAATCTGAATCTGTTTCTTTGGGGACTTCTTTAATAACTTTTTTTCTTTTTCTTCTACCGTCAAATTTGAATAACTGTAAGAATTTATCTACTTCTTTCTGGTAGGTGATCCCTAATCCTGATCTAAGATAACTTTCATTTTCTAAGCGAATAATCGTGTTGTCATATCTGGAATATACTTTCGCTCGAATTCTTCCATCTTCTGTAATCAAGTATTCAATTTCTACGTCACCAATAAATCCTGTATTGTTTTCTTGTAATTGGATGGCTTCTTTATTACCATATTGTACGTCACCGCCCAAATTAATGATCAATCTGTCATTACTTAATTTTCGAGTGACTCTAATTCCCGTATTGTCCGTTCCTTGATTAATAGATACTTCTGTTCCGGGCAATAGCATCCCTAAAGCATCATTGACATATTCTGAAATTTTGGCGTTGAAAAACTCACTTAAAGTTGTAATGGCTAAATCTACTCCAATATTTCCGGCTTGATTAGTCGCGCCTTGCAAGTTCAAGAACCTATTGAATAAGATCAAACCAAATGCTTGAGTATTCACTTGAGCAGGGTCACTATTGATTCTGTTGATAACAGCTGTTAACTCATCAGGAATGACTGCCTGGCCTTCAGGAGCGGCTAGAGAGAACTTAATGTCTGTCTCAGCTAAAGTTCCACCCATATTCAATACAACATCTACAGGGAACCTTCTGTTTCTTAAATTAGAAGTAGAATCCACGATGTCGTTCATATTGACTCGCGCGCTGTAAATGGCTTTAACATTCATTTTCGCATTCATAATATCGCCATCCCAAGTGATGGTACTGCCATTTCTAATGTTGAATTTTTTATTGACAATTTCTTGCTGAGAAAAGAGGTAGTCTCCTGAAGTAGCGACATAATCTCCAATCATTTGCATGCCATTAGGGTCGATTTTCAGTTGAAGTTCTCCATTTCCTCTTGCTCTGATGACATCATTTTTTACATAATCCAAATACATTTTTAACTGAGCATCGGGAGTCGCATTGATATTCATATTCAGATATAAATTAGAAGGAGCGGAAGGTTTTCGATTTTCATTATTTTTTGAAGTGTCTTTTGGAATGCTTCTATCTGTAAATTGAACAAAGTCAAATAATTGATCTCCGCCTGAACCTGCCACGACGATATTAAATTCGGTATTCGGCAATGTCTTGGCTGTGATATTCATGTTAAGATTATCCAATGGTCCACTGATGTCTACAATACCTGAGGCATATACTTTACCGAAAAAATCTTTATTGTCCTTATAAGTAGTATTTAAAAAATTGAACTTGTCCGTAATAACTGTGGCTTGTACAGCAAAATCTTTAAAGCTATTGTGTTCTAATTTTGCTCTTAAAGTAGCTTTGTTATCGAAATTATCCATTAGAGTAATGGTCTTGTCGAAAAGGCCACCTTTGTAAAATTCTATACTTTTTGGTTTGAGGACGATATCTTCATTTGCAAATTTCAAAGTAGTTCCTAAGAAGTTAATCTTTAATGAAGCGGTGTCTATAATTGTAGCTTTTCCATTCAATGCAATGTTCTGAATACTCCCTGACACGTTAATTTGACCTTTTGCGAAAGCTTCAAGATTGGAGATTTCTTCTCCAAGGATAATTGGGAACTCTAAAAATTTCAAACTGAGTTTCTCAAAAGCCACGTCCAAATTAATAGGAGAGGTGGATTTCTTATCTAGAGAATAGCTTCCACTTAATCGAACAGAATAGTCATTGTCACTAATAAAGCCATCAATGTCGAGTAAGCTTTTTTCATCAGAAAGTCTTGCGTCGAAATTAATTAAGTCAATTTCTTCGTCATAGATATTGAGTTTTCTAAGTCTTAAGTCTCCATCTATTTCAGGTGATTTTAATGCATTTTTCAAGTTAATGTTCGCATCTAAATAACCACTTTTTAAAATTTTGGTGGTATCTAATATTTGAGCTAAATCGGCTAGGTCTAAATTCTCAATCTTCACAAAAGCATCGGAAAGATTTTGTTTATTTTCTATACTGATTTTTTGCTCACCTTCTTGTAGTACAAAGTTATTGAGTTTGAAAATGGAATCTAAAATAAAGATGCTGTTTCCAGGATTGATGGTCCAGTTTTTATCATTGATTCTGATTCTTGATCTTGGGAAACGGATATTAACAGTATCGTTATTGAAATTTGCAACTGTAACAAGTTCTAAGTTGTTTTTAGCAGTTTCGTCTTCTACTCTTAATCTGCTGTAAAGTCCAGTTAAGTTTGATGTAGCGCCAAGTCTAATATTGTTGATTTTGGTTTTACCTACATCTACACTGTTTAAACTTCCTACGACGATTAAAGAGTCATTTCTACTGAATAAATTGGTCTTAAATTGGTTGAAAGCTATATTATTATACACTAAAGAGTCGAAATTAATGTCCAAATTCATTTTTTGCTCTTCACTATTATAGGTTCCTTTTACAGTGATATCTGTAAATCTTTGAATTTTTGGATCTAACAATGAAACTGCTCCGATGTCTTTAGATACCTGGATATTCATTTCTACATCTTGAGGAAATAAAATTTGATCTAATTTTTCAAAACCAGGGCTTTTGAGTAAAGAGGTGTGTTGAGAAAGATAAAACTGAAGGGATGCAGGTAATTTGATCGGATCGAAATAACCTTTCATATATCCATTGATTTCTTCAGATTCAATAGTGTATTCTTTGTAGTCACCTGTTTTTTCTAGACATATTAATAGATCAGAAAGATTGACGTCTATCTGATTGTCTTTTAGATTGATATTTGAAATATTAGCTTCTCCAGTAAGATTGTTAATGTCTTTTCCAGCAAATTTAAAATTACCTTCTAGACTGACAATAATTCTGTTGGGAATCAAGTTCAATTGTTGTAAATCAGCTTGATCTAGTTTTGCATAGAAATTATAGATAGGATTTTCGGGATTGTTTAAGTCCACCATACCGTTGAAATCTAATCCTGCACAATCGTCATCTAAATGTATATCACCTTCAAATTTTTTGTTTTGAAACTTCCCATTAAGCGTAATGTCATTGTAGCGATAATAATTATAATCTAATCTTGTCACCACTCCATTGACTGAAGTGTTTAAATTATTCAAGTCAAATCCTTTCCCATCAATATTTAAATTAAAGGCTACTTCATCAAACTTGTCCGATTGGGTGATTTTTTTGAGTGAGATTCCTTTGGATTGAAAGTTCCCTTTATAAATAGGAGAGCCGTTCTTAGGGAAAATCATGTGAGCATTGGCTAATAAATTCCCCACGTCAGTATTGATATTCAGATCCGCTTTGAAATCCTTAATCATTCCTTTAAAACTACCTTTAGCTGAAATGTTTCCAGCCATATCTATTTCTTTTGGCAATTTAATATATGGTATAATCGTTTTGAGCTCTGTGCTTTTGGTGCTCAACTTTTCTATACGAGCATCTATAAACATATTGTCAAAGTCAGGAATGCCTTTAATATGGGCTTCTCCTCGAATTTCTGTATACTGATTAGCAGTGACTACTAAATTCTTTACGTTAAAATCACTAATCGTACCATCAAAATTCCCAGAAATGAATGCGTTAGGAACATATTGTTTTATAGATTTCTCCCATACTGCGACATCATGACCGTTGGATCTGACTTCTTTTAAATCTGCTTGAATATGAACTTTGTCAATAAACTCATTGAATTCTCCAAATCCATTAAAGGATAATTTTGCGTCACCTCTGACTATAGATTGGTTATAGTTGACTTCTAGATTTTGAGCTGAAATAAACTGATCACTTAATTGTGCCTTTCCTGTAAGTTTAGTCAGGTTGACATCATTCACAGCTGAACGGGCTACTAAATTTTGAATATCGACAGTCATTATACTGTCCCACTTGAAATCTTGAGCGGACAATTGAATGCTATCTACATCAAACCAAGAAAATTCAAATCCTGATTTAGAATAAGTTCTGTTCTTTGTATGATCATGAATTCCAAACTTCCCTCTATCGATTTGTAGTTCGTTGGCTTGCATATTCCAACCTATATTCACCTCGAATGGTTCGCTCTCGGTTGTATCTGCACTAGGTTTATAAGTGTTCAATACATAATGAGGCTCTACTATTTTTATAGAATTGACATGAAGTATTTTAGAATCTAAATCAATATCCTGAACTGAAATATCCAAAGATTGAAGACGTACTTGATGACCTTGACCTCCATATTGATCATCAAAGTTCACAGCGATATCTGCCAAATGAATTTCTTTAATTCTAAAGTCAATCGCAGAAGCAGTGGATTTTTTCTTTTTATCAGTATTTGGTGCAGGCTTGGGTTGTCCTTTTAATGCATCTATCAGAAATTGATAATTAAAAACACTATCGGTTTCAGTGCTATAAATATTTGCTCTTACGCCTTCTAAGGAAAGTGAGTTGAAATGAAATTTTGAAGTGAATGGATTGAAATAGGATAGTCGAGTATCCAATGACCGAACATAAGCTAATGTGTCGCCATTTTTATCTTCCACATATACATCTCCCAAAGCCACGGTATTAAAAAACTGTATGTGAACCTTACCTACAGATATTCGTGTGCCTGTTTTTTCAGATAAAACTGTTGTAGCTTTACCCACCATCCACGTTTGAACGCGTTCTTGTTGAATGATGAAATATGTGAAAATTATTAAAGCCAAAAGGAAAACTAGAAAAATTCCTAGTCCATTGAAAATGGTTTTTATAATTTTGTTTGTCAAAGTATTTATATTATCCCTCAAAAATAAACTAATCTGTGCAAACTAAAGCAGACATCTGCATTTTAGCTATCGAATCTTCCTGCGATGACACATCGGCAGCAATTTGTGTTAACGGCAAAGTACTTGCCAATGTCTCTGCAGATCAAAAAATTCATGCAGAATATGGTGGAGTCGTACCCGAATTAGCTTCAAGAGCGCATACCGCTAATATTGTTCCTGTTGTAGATCAAGCTTTAAAGATAGCAGGGAAACAATTGGAGGACATCTCCGCAATCGCATTTACAAGAGGTCCAGGATTGATGGGTTCTTTGTTAGTAGGTGCTGGTTTTGCTAAAGGAATGGCGCAAGCTTTAGATGTTCCTATTATAGATGTACACCATATGGTCGCTCACGTAATGGCGCATTTTATAGATGAACCAAAACCTAAGTTCCCTTTTCTATGTCTCACAGTATCAGGAGGTCATACTCAAATCATTAAAGTAACAGATTATAACGAAATGGAAGTTTTAGGAACTACCATTGATGATGCAGCAGGAGAGGCTTTTGACAAAACAGCTAAGATGTTAGGGCTTCCATATCCTGGCGGTCCACTCATTGATCAATATGCAAAAGAAGGTAATCCCAAAGCTTTTAAATTCAGCGAACCTAATATTGCTGATTTAGATTACAGCTTTAGTGGACTGAAAACATCGGTTTTATATTTTCTAAGAGATCAAACTAAAATCAATCCGAATTTTGTTCAAGAGAATCTTCATGATATTTGTGCTTCCATTCAATTTACTATTGTCAAAATATTATTGAAGAAATTAAAGAAAGCTTCTGACTTAACAGGAATCAAAGAAATCGCCATCGCGGGCGGAGTGAGTGCAAATAAAGGCTTGAGAAATACTCTTCAAGAATTAGCTTTGAAAGAAGACTGGAAAGTATATGTTCCTGATTTTCAATACTGTACAGACAATGCTGGAATGATAGCTATAAGTGGATATTATAAGTATTTAAAAGGAGAATTTGCTCCAATAGATATTTCAGTATTAGCTAGATGGTCTATGAATGACTAAATAACTAGACTTCTCTAATTTTTAAGCACATAGGAAATGATGTGCTAATGTAGAGCAGTGTGGCAATTTGAAGATTCTAATCCCATAGGTTTTATAGGTATTAAACTCAATTAAAGATGCCAAGTGCATTGTACAAGTTTACATAGACTGACTTTGAGTGAAGATTTATCTTCCTATCTTTTTCTTTTAGAGAATAGAAAACCATGTTTCTATGTGTTTTTTTTACAACAAATAGTATGTGGTATTATGCTAAACATCTTCTATACATCTGAATAGTATTTTCTAATCCGTAGTATAATGCATCGCAAACTATAGCGTGTCCAATAGACACTTCTGCAAGATTTGGTATGTTGTCTTTGAAAAATTTTAAATTTTTGAGATTCAAATCATGTCCTGCATTGATTTTCATTCCTAACTGCTCTACAAAATGAGCTGTTTGTTTGTACTTTCTTATCGCATGCTCAGGATTCTCGCTGAAAATTTTAGCGTAAGGACCTGTGTAATACTCAATTCTATCTGCTTGTACATCGGCAGCACCTTCGATCAACTGCTCGATTGGATCAATGAAAAGAGAAACTCTTGCACCCGTTTTTTTGATTTCGTAAATGACTTCTCTTAAAAATGAAGCATTGGAAATGGTATCCCAACCATTATCAGAAGTTAGCGCACCCGGTAAGTCAGGAACTAAAGTGACTTGTTGAGGACGCACTTCTTGAATCATTTGTAAGAATTTCTGATTTGGATATCCTTCGATATTTAATTCAGTGCTAATATTTTCTTTTAATTCGTAACAGTCAGCGTATTTAATATGACGTTCGTCAGGTCTTGGATGCACTGTAATTCCTTGAGCACCAAAGCCTTCACAATCTTTAGCTACTTGTAATAAATTCGGATAATCATCTCCTCTTGAATTACGGATAAGAGCTATTTTATTAATATTTACGCTTAAAACTGTCATTTCTTCTTAGTGTCAGGTTTTTTGATAGAAACGGGAAGAGCATCTTTTTGTTGACTCTCTTTATTATTTTCTTTTATTTTTAATTGAGGTTGATCTTTGGATGCAGTGTTTTTTGGCTGAATGATCTTCTCAAATATAATATCATATTTCAATATTGTGTTAGGAGCTATAGAGCGAATAATGCCTTTTGAACCATAACTCATTGCAGATGGAGCGACAATTTGAAATTTACTACCTTCTTGAACATTTAGAAATACTTCATCCCAAGCTGGAACAACTTGCCCAACACCTAAAATAAATTGAAGGTTTTGTTTCAATTGTGTAGTAGAAAAAACGTTTTTACCATCTAAAGTTGTGGTTTCCACTTTGACCTCTATTACATCTCCTTTGACGGGATATTCTCCGCCTCCATATTCTTCTATAATATATAAATTACCACTTTTAGTATGAAATGTCTCTTTGTCTTTTTGTTTTAAAATAGTTTTAGAGATGGAATCAATTTCTAGTTGGTAAACTGCCGAATCAATTTGATTGCCAAAACTATTGATGGAAAGTATAGCTTGACTGTCTAATTTTGATTGCAAGTAAGTTTCTTTTTCAAAAACGGTCACTTGTGTAGGAAGTTCTTCAAGGGATTTTTTAGGTTTTTTCTTACATGAAAACAGCAAGAAGGGCACTAGTAATAAAATGAAATATTTATTTAAAATCATTTATTCTTCTTTTTAGACTTTTCTATTAATTCAATAATTTTTTTGATGATCCAATCCGGTGGTAAAATAGATTTTCCTCCTGCAGCATTTTTGTGTCCACCACCTTCAAAGTGAGTTCTTGCGAATTCATTAACATCAATATCCCCCTTTGATCTGAAAGATAGTTTTGTGATTTCTCTTTCTTCTTTAATTAAAACAGAGATTTGGATGTCCTTGATACTCAATGGAAAATTAACCATTCCTTCTGTATCACCTGATTGTAGATTGTAGGTCCTAGCATCTTTCTTTTCTACTACTATAAAAGCAATGCCTAAATCTGCACGAACAGTCATTTTATTCAATAATGCATTACCCAAAAATCTCAATTTTGATTCTGTGCTATTTTGATTGAGGTTTTGTTGTACAAACTGAATATTTAACCCTTTATCCATTAAATCTGCAACGATTAAAAATACATTCTTGTTGGTGGCACCATTTTGGAAATTACCTGTATCAGTCAATAGACCTGTGTATATACATTGGGCAATTTCTATGCTGATAGCTGGCGAAGGCTCCATAATATGTATGAAGCGATAAATCAATTCGCAGGTAGAGCTGGATTTTACATCATGCAGCATCCAATCAAAAGTGTCAGGTTGAAGATGATGGTCAATTAACAAAATAGGCTTATTGGCTTCTTTGACGATTTCATCCATCGGAGCTATTCTGCTCAATACGTTAAAATCAAGACAACAAATTAAATCAGAAGATTTTATCCATTCGTCAGAAACTTCTTTTTGATCAGGATACACCCACAATTCTGGTACACCTGGCATCCAATTGAAATATGCTGGGAAATCTGTCGGAACAATCACTTTTACGCGATGTCCAAACTGTGTTAGATAATTATATAAAGCTAAAGATGAACCCATTGCATCGCCATCAGGTTTCTGATGAGAGGTAATCGTAATTTGAATGGGTTGAGACAAAAGCTCCTTTAAAGAATTGAAATCATCACTCATGGCTCGCTAAGGTCTTTATTTTCTCATCAAATTTCAAGACTTCTCTAAGGAAAATTTCAGCTTTAAATATTATTGTATTTTTCTAAATGACTGCATGATAAGTCTTTGATGATTAAACACAACTAATCCATTAAATATTTTAATTAATTTCTTAATTCATAAAGAACATTTCAAGATTATTATTTGGCTTTTAAATAATCAATTTCAGTCCCATTTTCATCTGTTAAAGTTAAAACGGTATCGTTAAAAGCTTCATCTCTTCCAATTTTATAAGTGTATGTTTCTACTAACTCGATTTCATAATCCAATTGCAATACATTATTGCTTTTTGTGCTCCATTTTATTTTGTCATCAGCAATTGCAGTTGAACTAGTAGAGACATATCTATAAATCTGGGAAATTCCAGTTCCATCTGATTTCAGATTTATTGATCTAACTATACTAGTAAATTTTCCTATTTGCTGGACGTTTGACCATTCTCCAATGAGACTGGCATTTTTCTGAACTTTTTCAATGTCTTTATCCTTTTTACAACTCGAAACAGTTATTAAAGTGATTAGAAATAAAAGGCTTAAAATTTTGATGGAGAAATTTGCGAACGTTTTCATAAGATTCAATTTTAATAATTTAGGTAAAATAAATGAGTGAGTAAAAATCTGTGTTCAATGTTTTACTCTTTCAAAATTGTACGTTTTAATCAAAGAGGCATATACCTCAATGGGTGAATCTTATAAATTCATAAAGTATTTCACTTATTACTCTAAATTCATTTGTGAACGAATTTGGTTGATTTCATTGATCCATTCTTCTTCTGATGGAATATAAAGTTTGTATTTGGTTGCAAATAAATTATGATTATCATTTAATACTGAATAACGAACCTCCGCATGGTCTTTTTCTTCACAAAGTATAATTCCAATTGTAGGGTTATCACCTTCAGTCCGTTTTAACTCATCATACATTCTTACATACATGTCCAGTTGACCAATGTTTTGATGGGTGAGCTTCCCGATTTTTAAATCAACTAGTACAAAACATTTGAGGATATAATTATAAAATACTAAATCTATATAATAGTGCGAGAACTCTGTGCTAATACGTTGTTGACGGGCAATAAATGAAAATCCTTTACCAAGTTCTAACAAGAATTTTTGTAGATTATCTATAATTGCCTGTTCTATTTGATTTTCGTTGTATATCTGCCTTTCCTTTAAATCGTAAAAATCTAATACAAGAGGATCTTTTAAAATGTAATCTTGTGGATTCAAAGAGAGTAGTTTTGAGCTTTCGATATTAAGATTGTTCAAGGTTTCTTTGTGTGTAGCTATCAATCTTTCATAGTAATGCTTATCTACTTGCTCATCCAATAATCTTGTACTCCATGAATTATCAGCAGCTTCATTCATATATACTTCTCTAGCTTTTGAGTTTTCAACTCTTATTAATGAACGGTAATGTGTCCAACTCAATTCTTTACGCAGTGCGTAAACATTTGGAAATTGCTGATAAAATTTACGCATATTGGTTAGGTTAGTATAAGTAAAACCTTTTCCAAATTCTTTTTGTAGTTGCTCGGAAACATTCTTTAATAAGCCTTTTCCATATTTTGCATATTGTTCACCGTCTTGTTCTTGCATTATTTTATGTCCGATATGCCAATATGTTTCAACCATAGCAAAATGTGCTGTTTGAAATATTTCTTGACGAGCATTTAATATTAATTCTCTTGAAAACTGATATAAGTTGTTGGTATATTCTAAATTTTGTTGATTCTTCATAAGATAATAAATTTAGTAAATATTGCTTAAAGTAGAATCTGTATTTGGCTAATGATATGCTTCGGATATTTACGGAGATTAATAAAATAGCAAATATCTGTTCTGTGATTAAAATTAAATACCACATGCTATCATTCTTTATTTATTCTTCACATTCACTTATTTTAAAATTAGATTGGAATGCTTAGCTTTGCACCACAAAAATAAATACAATGGCAGGTTCACTTACCTTTACAATGATTAAACCGGATGCAGTAAAAGCAAATAATATCGGTAATATTCTTCAAATGATCAATGAAGCGGGTTTCAAAATCAAAGCGATGAAATATACTCAGCTTTCTACAGCTCAAGCTGGTGCATTTTATGAAGTACACAGTGCAAGACCTTTTTATGGTGAATTAGTAGAATTCATGAGCTCAGGTCCAATTGTAGCTGCAATCTTAGAAGGCGACAATGCAGTAGAATCTTTCCGTAAATTGATTGGTGCTACTAACCCTGCAGATGCTGCTGAAGGAACTATCCGTAAAAGATATGCTGCTTCTATCGGTGAAAATGCTGTACATGGTTCTGACTCTGACGAAAACGCTGCAATCGAAGGTTCATTCTTCTTTTCAGGTTTAGAAAGATTTTAATCTTATAAAAGAATACTAAAATATAGAGCTTCTATTCGCAAGAGTAGAAGCTTTTTTGATTTTAATAAATAGCTTTAAAGTAACTTTTAGAGCTGAAATGACCTAAAACACTAGAAGAAAGCCGTACAATTTTGTAACAACTCAAAAACAATCTCGTTGATATTAGTTAATATTTGTTGTAAAATTGCTCCTTTTAGAGTAAGTTTTATTTGCAGACAGTTGAAAAAAGCAATATGATATACATCATCTTTTTAATTATAGGTATTTTGATTGGTAAATTTTTAATTCCAAATCAACTTGATGTCAATGTTCAAGTGCCTGATAATGTATTTAAAGCAATGAAAGAAGATATTGAAGACAAGATAAAATTTATTAACTCTCAAAGTATTTTAATCAACAGGTTAAATGATGAAAATATTATGCTAAAAGAAAAGCTCAAATAGAATGAAGAAGTTTTTTAAATACTTGGCTTATGGACTTGGTGCGATACTTCTGTTGGTTTTATTATTGATTATTCTTTTACAATTTCCATTTTTTCAAACTAAAGTAGCTCATTACGCTACAGATTGGTTGTCAGAGAAAGTTCAATCTAAAATTAGTATTGATAAAATTGACATCAATTTCTTAGACAGAGTCACTGCTAAAGGTATTTATATCGAAGATTTAGAAGGAGATACTTTACTTTATGCAGCTGATTTAAAAGTCAATATTTCTCTTTTTGGAATCCTTAAAAAAGATATTAATCTCGAGAATATTGATTTGAAAAATTCTGTTATTCATCTTAAACAAGACAAAGATTCCGTTTTTAATTACCAATTCATCATTGATGCATTCGCTTCTGAAGAAGATACTACAAGCAGCTCTTATGCTATCAAAGTAGGAAAGATCAATCTTGAAAATATTCATGCTTCTGCAAAAATATTATCGGGTGATTTTCAATTGAATTTAAAGTCTACTTCGCTCAAAATGAATAATATGGATTTGGATGAAATGTTATTCGACATTCAAAAAATTCATATCGATCAATTACAAGTCCGTGCAAAATTATTTGATCCTATTGAAGATCTTCCAACGCCAGTTTTAAAAGATACAATCGTTCAAAATATAGAGTTCCCATTGAAAGATTTAGGAATGAAAATTTTAGTGGAATCTGTAGAGATTTCTAATTCTACTATTTTTTATCAAAATGGAACTATCGCAAAAGGTAAATATTTTAATCCTAATGATATTGACCTTCAAGCTTTGAACTTAGAAATCAAAAACATTCAAGTAGATGAAAACAAAGCTCAGTTAGAAGTCGAAAATTTATCAGCTCAATTGAATAAAGAGTTTCAATTAGAAAAATTGATATTAGATCTTTTCTTTGATGAGCATAAAGCGAGTATAAAAGGTTTAGAATTATTGACAGATAGGAGTAAAGGGAAAGCAGATGTCTCTATTGAATATGCTTCTTTTGCTCAATTATTGAATTTAGAAGAAGTGAAAAACTTGAATCTTTTAGTAGATTCTTTGAATTTGTCGCTGCCGGAGTTGACGTACTTCTTGCCGATGATAGATACCATGTCTTCAATTCAACATCTTAAAAATGAAATATTTTATTTAGACGGGTCGCTTGATGGAACATTAGAAAATATTTCTATCGATCATTTATTTGCAAATATTGGTCAAAATAAAGTTCAATTAAAAGGAAATGTACTTCATGTCACCAATACAGACCTGATGGGTTTGAATGATTTTGAATTCAGTGCAAATACTCATATTTCTGAAATTCAACCATTTTTACCAAAAGGAACTTTAAAACCTTCAGCAAAACAATTAGGCAAAATTCAACTTTCTGCACTTCTGAATGGCGATATGAAAAAAATGATCATTCAAAGTTTAGTACTTCATACTCAAGGTCAATTAGATGCTAAAATGAATGGTCAGGTGAGAAATATTTTGAACACTGACCAACTCCAATATCAATTAGATTTCAAACATTTTACTACTGGATCCAAAGATTTGAGAGCATTCATGGATAGTCTTCCTACACAATTGTTAGCACTTAACACGGCTACTTATTCTGGAAAAGTTTCAGGTGACTTGTACAAATATGATGTGAACGGTGTTCTGAAAAGTAATATTGGAGACATCGATGCAGATATTTTAGTGAAAATGAATAAAGATTATTCTCATGCTATATACGATGGTAAAATAAATGTAGCTGATTTAGATCTTCAAAAAATCCTGCAAAATGACAGTTTAGGTAAACTAACTGCTCAAATTGATATCGATGGTCAAGGGATGACTTTAGAAGATTTGAATGCTAAAGTTGATTTATTAGTGAATGATGTCACTTTTAACAGCTATAAATACCAGAATTTATCTGTTAAAGGTCAAATAGAAAGTCAAGTATTTGAAGGAAATATAGCTTCTGAAGATCCTAATATCTTTTTTAATATCGATGGTACAGCTCATCTGAATGATACTTTTCCAAGTGCTCAAGTTGTAGGTGAAATTTCAAATTTGGATTTATACGCACTGCATTTATTACCTTATCCATTGAAAGCGAAATTGAAAATCGATGCTGATATTCAAGGGTATAATGTAGATGACATTTTGGGTTATGCTAGCATTCACGATATTCTTTTGGAAAATGACAGTTTGAAATGGGCAGCTGATTCTATCATGTTCACAGCTGAAATTTTAGATAATGAACAACGTCAGTTATTATTGACATCTCCTGTGTTAAATGCATCCTTACTCGGTCAATTTAATACCACAAAATTACCTGTAGTTTTTACTAAGTTTGGAGATCAATATTTTCCATTCTCTTCTTTTATAGGTGGCGAAGAAGTGGATGACGCAGTTTCGCAAGCAGCAACAGATTCTATCCGAAAAGATTATATTAAAGTAGAAGTGGGGATTAAAGGCCCAACAGATTTAGCACATCTTTTCCAAATAGATTTAAGAAAATTAGATACTGCGAGTTTGTCTTTTACATTGGATGCTCCCGAAAACTTGAGTGACTTAAAATTTGATATGCCTTTTTTGCAATACGGCGATATGAAAGTTTATGAAGCAAAATTGACAGGTGATAATCAAGGCAATCAATTAAAAACTCAACTAAGAATAGATTCTGTTAGAATTTCTGATGGCTTATCTATTCCGACGATTGAGGTAGATGTAAAAATGAATGAAAATAAATCTTCTTTCAGCGCAAGAATTGTTGAAGATTCTACCAATTATAGATTTGGAATTCAAGGGAATATTGATGGAACTGGAAAAGTTATTTTCTTAAATATTGAAGAACCTTTGTACTTAAACTTTAATGAGTGGAATGTAGTTCAAGCTGCTCCAATGAGTATTTCAAAATTAGATACTATTCCAGAAATCAAATTGGTGCACGATAATCAAAGTTTATCGATTCAAGGAAATATGAGTCAAATTAAAGTTGACTTCAATCAATTTGACATCAACAATATTTTACAACTGATTAAATTTGATTCAACAACTTTCACAGGTGAGATTAATGGCGACTTAGCCGTTGGTTTAGAAGGAAATGAAGCACCTATTAATGGAGATTTAAAAATTGACAATATCGCCATCAATGATATTAATGTTGGAGATATAGGATTGAAAGCTGATAAAAATGGTGACCAAGTTCATGCTGTCTTGACCTTATTAGGAGAGACGAATAACATGGAAGTGATTGGTGATTATCAAATGAGTGATGGAACTATCAATGCTAATGCCGACATCAACAATATTGAATTAGCGCCTTTTGAAATATTTGTAAAATCTTTTGCAGAAAACTTATCAGGGAATATCAGTGGTGATATTGCTATCAAAGGAACAGCGTCTGAACCTCAAGTGAATGGAGTGTTGAATATGGATAGAGTGAGTGCTAAAGTGGTAGAATTAGGAAGTCAATATACGGTAGAAAAAGGTAGTATAAAACTTTCTGAAACTAGTATTGATCCGAATATTACTTTGATAGATAGCACTCAAAATAAAGCTACTCTCACGGGAAGCATACAACATAAATATTTCCAAGACTTACAATTAGACCTAAATTTAGATGCTAATAACTTTACTTTTTTAAGTAGCGAGAAACAATCAGATGCTTTGTTTTATGGAAAACTAGTAGCTGATGCGAATGCAACTATTAAAGGAGATTTAGATTTACCGGTCATAAATGTGAAGGTGAAAACAAAACCTAATACTGACTTTACGGTTCAATTGATTTCTAATGAAGCCATTTTAAATCAAGAAAGATATATCGTATTTGTAGATGGTTTTGAAAATTTCAGTAAAGAAACGATCGATAGTATTGCCAAAATAAACTACAAAATTCCTAACACTTTAGACCTAACAGTGAATGCAGATATTACGGAGGATGCGATATTAAATGTGGTCATCGATCCTGTAACTGGTGATAATTTACAAGTTAAAGGTCATGCTCAACTATTAGTAAAATTACCGCCAACTGGAAATTTAAGTATGACAGGAGTCTATGTTGTGAAAGAAGGGAATTACAGATTTTCCTACCAAAATATATTGAAGAAGAATTTTGAAATTGTACCGGGTGGGAAAATTACTTTCAGTGGTGATGTCATGGATGCTTTGTTAGATATTAAAGCTCAATACAATACTCAAGCTAGTACATTGCCTTTATTGAATAATGATGTGAGTGCGTTGAGTGATTCTGAAAAAGACAATGTAAGAAAGAGAGCAAAAGTGGCAGTAGTATTGAATGCGTCCGGACGCCTTTCTGAACCAGTTTTGACCTTCGATGTTAAATTGGCTGATCAATCTTCAGGACCAATAGGTAGTAATGTGATTCAAGCTTTAGAGAGGATTAGAATGAATGAATCAGATTTGAATAAAGAGGTCTTCAGCTTGTTATTGTTCAACAGTTTTACCGGAAGTTCTTCTACTGGAAATATCGCCACAGCAGGTACAGCAACCGCTTTGAGGAGTGTGGGAGATTTGATCAATTCACAGTTGAATAAATTAGCAGGAAATAAAGAAGGCTTAGAAATCAATTTCGGCTTAGATCAATATGACGACCAAGTGAGTGAGGGTGGTGGACAAGTGACTGAAGTGAATTTGGGCGTGAGTCAATCTCTATTCAATGATAAATTAGAAATTTCAGTAGGTGGAAATGTGGACTTAGGTTCTGGTAATGAAGAGAGAAACGGATTGTCAGGAGTTGCTGGAGATTTTGTCTTAGAATACAAAGTCACTGATGATGGAAAATATAGAATCAAAGTATTTCAGAAATCAGATTATGATGTTTTGAATGAAAATAATTTATGGAAAACAGGAGTTGGTTTCAGCTATAAAACCAAATTTGGCAAAGTGATTAAGAATAAAAATAAAAAATCAAAACCATGATTAAGAAAGTACAAGCTTTAAAAATTGTATGTATAGCATTGGTATTGATGGTCAGTGCTTGTAGCCCTTCCAAATTTTTGCAAGAAGGTCAAGTGATGTATCAAGGTGCTGATTTGAAATTTTCACAGCCAGAAAAAATTGTCAAAAAGAAAGACGTAGAAAATGCAGTAAAAGACAAAATTGTCCCAAAAGCTAATTCTAAATTTTTAGGTTTATTTTATACCAAACAATGGTTGTACAGTAAAGTCACGCCTAATCCTGATAAGAAAAAAAGTCTTAAACATTGGATGAAAAACAAGCTAGGCGAGAAACCTATTTTGATGTCTGATGTAGATAATACGACGATGGAGAAAGTCGTCCAAAAGTCTATGCAAGACAATGGTTATTTCAATACTTTCGTCAAGAGTGAAGCTAAAGTCAAAAAGCAAACAGGGAAGTATATATATACTGTTGAAAATAACGGACCTACTTATATTCACAAATTTACCAAACAGACTTTCGGCTCACAGTTAGATACATTAATCACTGATTTTGATAAGAAGTTTTTTGTGAAAGTAGATAAGATATACCATCTCGAAAACTTCACTAAAGACAGAACTCAATTAGCAGAGTACATTAGAAAATTTGGCTATTACGACTTTGATTCAGAAGATATCTTCTACTTAATAGATACAGCGCATGTTGGAGATTCTATAGATGTACAGTTGAGAATTCAAGCTCCAAAAGACGATACGATACATCGAAAATATTTTATTAGAAATGTAGATATTTATACGGTAGATGATATTGTAACAAGAGATGATTCTATTCCAGTCAAAGAAGTTTTTGATTATAAAGATCTGACAATCCATCAAGATCATAAGTTTTTGGATAAAAAAGTATTTTACCGAAATACATTGATTGAAACTCAACAACCTTTCTCTATTGAAAAATATAATTATACCGCAAGTAGATATGTGAATATGAATTTGTTCAAGTATGTCAATATTCAGTATGATAAATCAGCGGCAGATAGTTTAGATGTCAATATATTTCTGACGCCGGCACAGCATCAAAGTTTTGAAGCCGACGTGGAAGCGAGTACCTCCAATCGGAGTTTTTTAGGAACATCCGTTTCAGTGAGTTATATCAATAATAACCTCTACCGAAAAGCCAATAAACTGACCATTAAAATTAGTGCAGGTACAGAGTTCCAATCCAATAATGGTAAAGCACAATTGAATATCATCAATACCAATTTTGAAATCAGACAAGATATTCCAAGATTAGTAGGATTCAAAAGAGATAGAAAAGATCAAAACGAAACAGCTCCTAAGACCTATATTAAAGCTCAAGTCAATTTTCAAAAGTGGTTACAATACTATACACTTTATTCGATTCAACTCGCTTATGGTTATGAATGGAATAAAACCAAACGTATTCAGCATGCCTTCGAACCTATCAGTATCAATAGAATTACAATAGCCAATAAGACGCAAGAATTTGAAGATTTGTTGGATAAAAACCCTCTATTAAAAAAGAGTTTTGAAAACCTGACCATTATTGGAGGTAATTATACTTTCTCCTTGAATACTCAAAAAAGACCAGAAGATAAGAGTTATATCTTCTTCAATGCTTATGGAGAGATCGCAGGAAATACTTTGTACTCTGCTTTCAAATTATTCAATAAAAACGGCGAGCAACCTTACAAAATTTTAAAAAGTGCATTTTCTCAATACGCTAAAACAGAATTTGAACTCAGACATTATTGGGACATTTCTCGCAAATCCAGATTAGTCACTCGCATCAATACAGGCATAGGAGTGGGTTATGGAAATAGTGAAACTTTACCTTACGTCAAACAGTTTTTTGTTGGTGGACCGAATACCTTGAGAGCTTTCCCTTTTAGGTCTGTAGGGCCAGGAAGATATACTTCCTCTGTGAATGGTGGCGAAATCAATCCGATAGAGCAAACAGGAGATATCAAGCTCATCATGAATGCTGAATACCGATATACGATTTATAAGTTTATCAGATTGGCTTTGTTTGTTGATGCAGGAAATATTTGGTTATTAAAAGATGATCCAAAACGTCCAGATGGAGAATTTAAATTCAATAATTTCTATCAGCAATTAGCTTTAGGAACCGGATTGGGATTGAGATTAGATTTTGACTTTTTCGTGATTCGTGCTGACTTAGGAATTCCCTTGTACAAACCATACTTAGACGAAGGCACAAGATGGGTAAATGAATTTCCTGAAGACAATTTCAAAGATTGGCGCAAGAAGAATTTCGTTTGGAATATCGCTATTGGATATCCTTTTTAGGGGAGATTTGAGAATAAAACTAGTTTAGTTCATTGCAGATTAAATAATATGAGCAATAATATTCTAATTCATTTTTAAAGTTTTTTTCCATGTTATCTAACTCTTCTAAAATAATCTGATTGTCTTTGCATTTATTTCTTAACAGAGAGCTAAAGAATCTAAAATCATTTATACAAGTATTATCTATTAATTTCCCTAATTCATAATGATAAGAAACCTGTGAAATTTTCTTATCTATTTGATTTGAATTATCATTTTTAGTTCCTTCTATAAATTCAGTAATTTTCATAGTTCTGTATTGTATAAAATGTTTCAAATCTCTTCTAAACATTTCTATTGCATTACTGTATCGCAAGTTTTTATTTTTTAAATAATAAATTTTCAATAAAATTTCAGGATTATAAATAAAGTTTATCGTAAAAATATATTCAAAACTGTGAGATACTACTGTAATGATATTTTTAAAAGTCGCATATTGTAAAGTTATTTCGAAATCTAAAATTTTTATTTTAAATGATGATATAACATCTTTTAATTTATTGATTATTAAATCAAAGTAGAATTCAATAAACAAATCATGTCTTTTTATTATGTCTTTTTTGAAATAAGTTACTTCTTCAAAACTGTAATTATTGTCAATATGATATCTTAAATAAGATATTTGTTCAGAATTAGTAGAATTACTAAATATTGTAGATGATTTCAGTTGTCTTGTACCATTTAGATCAATTTTTCTTATTGGATGTCCAACTAACTCATTTCTTATTTCCCTGTTTAAAAAATAATTAATATTATTTTTTAATGGATTATTTTCAATATTGCATTTAAATATATGTAATAGTTCAATTACAAAATCCTGTTGAATATATATTGCTTGTAAAAAGCTTATTGAATTCTCAATATTCTCATGAATAGTTAATGCATTTTTTTTATTGTAAATTATATTGTTTGTATCAGAGAAATATTTTATAATATCTCCAAAGTAATTTGTTTGAACATCAGGAGTGAACTTTATTTGTGAATTACAGAATCGGTATTGCATGATATACTCATTCCATATCTCAGTAATAATTCCTAGTTTTTTGTCTAAATGATCTCTCATAGTATTTGAATTTATTGTTTGTATTTTAAGTAAAGAATCACTTAGTTTTAGTTATTTCTTATCCATTGAGATACTGTAATTGTTTTAATAGATTTTGAAGTTTTGGGATCTTTTAAAAGTTTAGATGCAATACTTGCTACTTTTTTTGAAGTTTTTTCATTGTTGCCCATATTTGTAATTTTAATTTATTTATTAATCTACCTTTCTCCAGATAAAAGCTTCTGGTTTTAAAATCCCATATTTACTTCCTTTCTTTTTCCCTGATTTTATATCCTCCATAGCTACATATGAAGCATCCACTAAAAGACTATTATCACTTTTAATAATAACTTTTGTAAAATTAAAGGCATCAGAATTATCATAAGCCTGAAATCCTTCACCAATTTTTAAATTAATAGGATTGAAAATGATTTCACCGCTAAAAGTTCGACCATCTAAAATGTTTTTTCCTTTAAATTTTAAGATGTTACGTTTTACTGTACATTTAACTTCTTGGACAATTTCATCAGAAAACCTTTTATAATAAGTATGGAAGGTTCTATTATTAAACCTGCACCTGAGACACCAGCGATATCTTATTCGCTGAATAATCAAAATAATTAATGCAAAAAAGATAGAAGCTATTAATCCTGTGAAAATTGAATTCATAAATTCTGATTCTATAATTTCTCTCACCCAATTTAAATCCATTTTTTCTTTTTTAGTTATTATTCAACACAGCTTTATGTAATTTATAAGCATATGTATTCTATAAATTATAATTCATAATCGTTTATAATTATAAATCATTATACAGTACGAATATTCTTACTTTGATACAAAGTATACTTTTCTTTTTTTCTAAACAATTACTTCTTCTACATTTTGCGAATAATTATTCACATAGTAAAAAACTTTGTTAAGAATTTAATAGTGATATTTTACAATTGGAATAGAAGTGGAGTATTGAAATGATTAGTTTATGTCTTGGTGTAAAAGTAAGTACGTATGAAATATTGTTATAGGATTTTTTTTTAGTAGAGGAGTTGGAGTTTATAAATTGTGTTGATATTTTATTCTCTCCTCAACTCTTTTATCTAAAGGGTTTCTTCGACAATCCCAAATCATAATTATTAGAAGCAGTTGATCTTAAATTTCATACAAATCAGACTTCGCATCTGTTGACCATTCTATTTTGAATTTAGACATAGATTTAATTCATTTTGTACATCTTCATGAAATATAGTCTTGCGTTCTTTTAAATCTTTTCTTGCTATAGAAATTCGATTTTTCTCATCATCACTTAATATATAGATTTCTTCAGAAATTTTTGATTCTATAATTGTCTTAATGGCATTCAAAAAAGATTCATCTTCAATCTGAGAAAGATGTTCTGTAATAATATCATTTAATTCAGTGGTGCTCATTCTAAATGATTTACTTCAAATTAAACATTTGTAAACTTTATTGATAAAAATTATGATTTAAAAATTTCTATTAATGTCTTTGGATTCTGACGATTGTCCCAAAATGCTACAATATAAATTCTATCATTTATGAATTTATAATAAATACTAAAATTTCCTAATGCAGATTCTCTAGTATCAGTATGATTTGTAGCTTTTCCGGCTAATGGATTGTCAGCAATTAACTCTACACGATTTCGTATTAGGTAGATTAGCTTTTCAGCATATGTAGATGACTTATTTCTAATAGTCCAATACTTTAAAATTTGTCGTCTTTGCTTTATGGCTGTGTCAGTCCAGATTATAGACTTTTTAGCCATTCTAAATCATTTTTATCTAAATTTTCTTGAGAAAGGTAGCGATGGTTTATTATATCTTCCTCACTCATATTGAGCATAAGAATTTGCTCTTCACTTAAATTTACGATGTCATTATCAACGTAGTTATTATCAATGATTTGATTCAGCGCAAACAAGTAATCTTTATTTGAAATAGTAAGCAACTTATCTATTATATTGTTTCTAAGATGATCTACAGCTTTCATACATTCCTTTTTATAAATATTGTAAATTTTTCAGAGTTTTCATAATCATTTGCAAGGATTAACTTCCAAAGGCTTTTAAAACAATATTAGGACTACCATTTATGATCCATTCAAATTATAATCAAGGTTCCAAAGATTCCCCTAGTTGCTCCGCTGCAGAAATGGATGCTTGTACTTCGTCTTCGTTCGCTACTAGACTTCCAAAATTGTTGATGTGGTTTTTAATTTGGGGAAAGATAGCCTTCATTGATTTAAGTTTACTTGTTTAAATAAATGAGTTTCTAGATGACATTAATACAGTATTGTTCCTATCTAATCAAGAAAAAATAAGGTAGAAAAACAAGGTGAGTATAATAGAAAATAGCAAGTTTAGTAAAAATCCAGCTTTTAGCATACTCTTTTGAGGAACAAGACCGGTAGCAAATACCATTGCATTCGGCGGAGTTCCTACTGGCATCATAAATCCATATGATGCGGCAATCGTTGCAGGAAATACCAAAATCATGGGATTAATATCTAATTGATTCGACATGGTAAATAGGAGCGGAAGGATTAAAGCTGCACTTGCAGTATTGCTCATAAACTCAGTAACAATGATGCTGAAAACTACAATAATCCACAAAAAAAAGAATAATGGAATAACATTTACTAGCATTGAAACTTTGCTGACCATTATCATTCCAAGACCGCTTCGGTCAATTAGCATTCCTAAAGTTAAGCCTCCTCCAAGAAGTAGCAAAACTGACCATCGAATGCTTTTAATGATTTCCTCCCAATCCAATACTTTCGTTATAAACAATAAAAAAATTGCCATAACTGCTACCATTGAATTAAAGCCTTCTTTTATATTTAGAAGTGGTGCAATTATCCCATCCAATACCCATAAGGATGCAGTGAATAAGAATATCGCTAAAAGTGTTTTATTTGGAGCCTTTTTCTCATATTGAACTACTATAGTACCAATGTTCAATTTTCTATCAGGTCTAAAGTATAAAGTTAATACCACCACCATGAGCGGGAAAGTGATTAAAAAAATAGGTACGCCATACATGAGCCATTCAGAAAATGAAAGACCAAGAATGGCAGCACCGATGGCATTGGGTGGAGTAGCTATCATTGTGATTATTCCTCCAATGTTTGCAGCGTATGCTATTCCCAACATAAGAAATTTAGATTCGCGAGAAACCATATTTCTTTTCGACAGCACTAACATTCCTATACCAAGTGGAATCATCATTGCAGCTGAAGATGTATTGTTAACCCAACAAGCTATTAATGATGTTGCAAGCATCAATAAAATAGAAGACCAATAAAAATTTCCCTTTGCTAAGCCAATTAATTTTTGAGCCAATCGTTTGTCAAGTGAATATTTTGACAATGCACCTGCAAGCACAAAACCACCCATAAATAGAAATACTATAGGGTGACCAAATTCGCTAAAAGCTTCTTTAGGTGATGCTAGCTGAGTAAAAACAGCAATAACCGGTATCAGCAGTCCCGTTAGAGCCAGTGGAATTGCTTCTGTTATCCATAATATCGCTACCAATACTAGTAATGCTAAAGCATGTTGAGCCTGTTGATTTTCTAAAATAGGGAAGCTCAATAAGGCACAAAAAAGCACAATTGAAATTACTACTGCAGTTATATTTGTTGTCTTTTGTGGCACGTTGTAATCCTGCATCGTTATTGTGTCTTTGGAAAAAATTAAATGAAAATGAACTTTCTTATTATGCTGTATTTTTTAATAGCTGCATCATATCTGCCTATACAAAAATTACGTTTTAGAGTGAAGCCAACTCACTTTCATACATTTCAAAAATAGTCTATTTTTGATTGGTATGGTTAAAGTTTAAAATATAGTTGGAATAAATATTTCTGTAAAAATCTGGAATACAGAATAGCCTAGTCATTTTATTGCACATGAAGTACTTTGTAATGAATATGGTTATTGGATATCCTTTTTAGATAGACTCGAATTTAATTTTGTGCGTTAAAAAGAATATTAAGAGATAATTTTATTCTTTCGAAAGCGCTTCTTTGAAACCTTTTTCTAATTGGCTTGAAATATAAACGTTGCCAAATGCTCCAATTCCAATCACTTTTGTATTGCCTTCCCAAGTAAATTTAGTAGTGGAAAATATTAGATAATTATCAGTACTTACTGCATTCGCTATAATACCATCGATTACAACACCTCCAAGCATCATTCCTAAAGCTTGGCCAGCATTTCCCCATACATCATCGAAATCTGAAAGTTCTTCAGATAATGATTTTTGCATTATTGCGTTGATTTTAGTTTTAACAACTTCTTTATGACGGTCTTGATTGGGATTAGTTAATACAGCAATAATGATTAGAAAAGCTATTAACGCTATTACAATTTGATTCTTTTTCATTGGTCTTCGATTTATAAATAGTTTCTATTTGCTTTTCGCCTTTGCATTATAGCTGCGTCAGTCCAGATTATAGGCTTTTTAGCCATTCTAAATCATTTTTATCTAAATCTTCTTGAGAAAGGTAGCGATGATTTTTTATATCTTCCTCACTCATATTTAGTATCAGAATTTGTTCTTCGCTTAAATGCACGATGTCATTTTTAATGTAGTTTTTATACATATTGATTCATTTGTCTAAGGACTCTTCGTTTCTATCTAAAAATAAGTATTCACTGCAAATTCAAATTGATCTATAAATATTTTTTTGAAATTTGAAATATTGTTCTGTTCATAAAATAAAAGCATGGCTTTTTTGTACTCTATTGAATCAACTGTTCTAAATGAAAGCGGACAATGTTTTTCATTAATTAATATCGCATTGCTAACGATTCTTGCAGTTCTTTTATTTCCATCCATAAAGGGTTGAGTATAAGACAGTAAAACCAGTGTCAATAAAGCTTTTTCAAATACACTTTCTTTTTTGTTGATGAGGTCACAAGTATTTTGCAATGCTTCTTTAATTGTAAATTCATTATCTAAAGGTCGATAGTTGGTTCCAGATATACCTACCCGTTTGTTTCTTAAGTTTCTATCTACGTTGAGTTCTTTCATTAAAATTGAATGTATATCCTCAATTTTTGAAATAGACATAGGATCTAGATAATCCGGGTGCTCAATAATAAAATCAAGTGCATCTTTATGATTTAAAAGCATGGTGGCTTCGTCTCTAGTTTTTCCAGATGCAGTTTCTTTTTCTTTAAGAAGCTTCTCTGTTTCTAATAAAGAATAGGTGTTTCCTTCAATCTGAGAGGACTTCCAACTCAAATCAATTGCTAATCTTTCAAATTCCTTTTGGTATTCATTTTCAGACAAATGTGAGATGTTTTTTAAGAAAGTTTCTTGAAGTTGATTCAATTTAGATAATTCACTTTCAGTAAATACACTAAAATTTACCAGAACATCTGTTATAATTTCAAAATTAAAAACTTTTTTAATTTCTCTTTCGTCAATTTCCTTTTCATAATATTTCTCAATATCTATTGGAAGTATGACTTCGTAACATGGTGAAATTATGTACTTTGTTCCTTTTCCTTTTCCTATCGATGAAATATAATTTTCAGTTATTAGCTTAGAAATAATTCTTTTAAGTGTTGCAATACTTACAGATAAATCAGTCCCTTCAAAAATTTCTTTTGATGAACTTTCTCCAGTTTTTATTATGAAATCGATTACTTTTTGTTCTCTTATATCCAACATCTATATCATTCGGCTCATAAAGTTACAATTTCTAGCTCATTATCATCACTTTCTGAGCTGTATTTTAGTTTTGGATGAGCTGTAAATGTTTTATTTACCCATTCATTATCACTAACAAAGCAGCAACTGAAATAAATATCCATAAGATGATAGCCATTAACAAGGGCTTGAAACCAACATTTTTGAGGAGTTTTAATGAAAGACCTGCACCTATTAAAAACAAAGTGAGTGTCAATCCTGCTTTTGATATACTTACTATTATCGGACTAAAACTTTGTACAAATGGGAGATAGGTATTCATGATCATCGCGAGCAAGAAGAAAGCAATGAACCATGGAATTTGAATTTTACTTTCTTTGTTTTTGAAGATCAATGCAGATAAGAAGGATAATGGAATGATCCATAATGCTCTAGCTAACTTTACGGTGGTAGCCACTTCTAATGCTTCTGAGCCGTATTTACTAGATGCACCCACGACAGAACTCGTATCGTGAATGGCAATCGCACACCACAAACCAAATTCATGCTGTGATAAATCCAAATATTTTCCTATTATCGGGAAGACTAATAAAGCAATAGAGTTTAAAGAGAAGATTACTGCTAATGCGACTGAAATTTGATTGGTTTTAGCTTTCACAATCGGAGAGATGGCAGCGATTGCACTTCCTCCACAGATAGCAGTTCCTGCAGAAATTAGATATCCTGTGATTTTTTCAATTTTCAAGAATCTTGTGAGCAAAAATCCTAATATAAGTACTGAAACGATACTGAATATTGTAAAAATAAACCCTTCTTTTCCCGCCTCAAAAGCGCTATTCGTATTCATGCCAAATCCTAACCCGACAACTGAAACTTGCAATAAGATATGTACCAATTTCTGTGAAGCTTCTTCATACGGATTGCCAATGAGTTGTACCATTATAAATCCCAAAACCAGTGCTAAAGGTGCTGATACAAAAGGCATCAAACATAGGATGGCAAGCAGAAAAAATATTCCTTTTTGAAGGCTAGGTTGATTTTCTAAATATTGTATCAATTTTTGCATTACAATTAAATTTCAATTTTATTTATGATACAAATTTTATTATTTGGTGTGTGGTTGCTGTTCTATTTCTTTAATATGTTTGCTCACTGCAGGTGGAGTAATATTTAATTCGTTGGCAGCTTTAGTGAAATTTTGTTTTTTGGCTACTCTATCAAATACTTTCAATCTGAAGTCAAACATAGTTTATATATTTATTGATAAACTTAAAGTTAGATATTTCTGATGCAGAATAATCAAGTTAATTCAACTTATTACTAAGATATTAACTTTCTTAATTCATTATCAATGCTTTAGCTAAAAACTGTTAAAGAATTAGTGCATTATTTCTTAAAAGCTTATATTATAGAATCCACAATAATTCACTCTAAGAATTTTGTGTAGCCTATTTAGGGCATTCTGTTCAGTGTTTTAATTATATACACCAACGATCAGTTTAAATTTTAAATATTATACATGACTTTATTGACTATGGGTGTTATTGGCACTTCCCAAAAAGAGGACGAAAAAAGAGTTCCTATTCATCCAGAACACCTTACTAGACTTCCTGAACGAATTAGAAAGCAACTTATTTTTGAAAAAGGATATGGTTTACCTTTTAATTATTCGGATGAAGAAATTGCAGCTTTGACAGGTGGGATCACTACTCGAAGTGAAATTCTATCTGATATTGGTTCGGTAATAATTGCTAAACCGGTATTGTCTGATTTGGAAGAATTGAAGGAAGGTGGTACACTTTGGGGCTATCCTCACTGCGCCCAACAAATGCCTATTACTCAAATTGCTATAGATAAAAAATTGACTTTAATTGCTTTTGAAGACATGTACGTTTGGACTCCAAGTGGTCAAGCAGGACGACATACTTTTTATAAAAACAATGAACTTGCAGGATATAGTGCAGTCATTCATGCGCTTCAACTTAAGGGTATAGATGGTCATTATGGCAATCAGAGAAAGGTGATAATTTTTAGTTTTGGAGCAGTGAGTAGAGGTGCGATTTACGCTCTGAAAGCTCATGGATTTAGAGATATTACGATTTGTATTCAAAGACCAAATCACGAAGTACGAGAAGAGGTTTTGGATGTTCATTATGTTCAAGTGATAAAAGTAGAAGGTGATCAACCTAGGCTTATTGTAGTGGAACATGATGGTTCAGAACGACCATTATTGGATTTAATCAATGAGTCTGAAATTATTATTAATGGTACTTATCAAGATGTCGATGATCCTATTAACTATGTCAATGAAGATGAAAAGTCAAGCTTAAGACCTGGAACACTAATTATTGATGTCAGTTGTGATGAGGGTATGGGATTTTATTTTGCGACGCCTACTACTTTCAAGAATCCGATGATTTCTATTGAGAATATAGATTACTATGCTGTAGATCATACGCCAAGTTATTTTTGGGAAAGTGCTTCGAGATCGATTTCTGCAGCCTTGATTGTTCATATTCCTTCTGTGATAAGTGGACGGGAAGCTTGGTTAGAAAATGATACGATTAAGAATGCAATCAATATCGATCAAGGAGTGATTGTGAAAGATCATATTCTTCGCTTTCAAAATCGTAGTGCAGTCTATCCGCATGAGTTTTTATAAAGATTTTAGTTGGGCTGTATAATATAGAAAGATGTCTGTCAATCAGTTTTTTAAGTTGACGTTTTAGATGTTATGTAAAAAATTTATTGCTGTTCAATAGCAATAAAAATATCGACTTCTGAATTTTCACCATTTTGAGATTTTTCTCCATACACTTCAAAATCATAAGTATATTTTCGATTCAATTCTTTGTCTTTTTGCCAAATTATCCTCCAAGTATTTGCTACAGCATCAGGCACTTCTCCTTTAGCTATAAATTTTTTAAAATGATCTCCTTCAAATTCACGTCCAATTAGACCAGCAGGAATATCATCTAAAGTAGAAACACGTATACCTATAATAGTAGTATAGTCTTCTGTAAAGTCAACTTTGTAATCTGTATAAATGGCTATGATTTCATTGGAGACTTTATTAGGAATATTTCCCATAATATTATCTGCAAAAAAACGATTCCATAGATTTTCTAAATCTTGCTGAGCTTGATTGTTTTGGTTAGTCGTCCTAGTAGATATTCCTATGATTTTAAATCCGTTGGTCATTGAAGTGAATGCTATTGAATGATTGAAAATGTTTCCTATTTTAAATATGGATTTTACGCCTTTTTAGTGCGCATAGCCATTACTTTTTGTATAGAAGCGTCTGCCACAAACTTAGCGTATTCTTCGGTTTCAATCCCATAAATTGCAATTCTTCCATTTTCATCAAAGTGAATTCCATATCCATATCTTTTAGCTAGTGGTGAGGCTCGGAAGCAGGATTGACCTTTAGAAAAGAATTTTTCTCGTTCAGTGGAGTAATCACTTTTTGTTAAATCATTTCTTTCGGCAAAAACTTGAAATAATACATCATCAGAAGTGAATTTATATGGATTTTTATCCAATATTTCAAACTGATAATTTGCAACAGACTTTTTATCTTCTTTTAATGGCGGAACTTCTGAGATGTTTATAGGACAGTCTTCTGCGACTTCAATGAATGTATTTTTGTAATTGGTGGTGTGGATTTTCATTTTCGCTAAAACTTTCTTATCTATTTACAATGAATTTCGAACTCAGGTATCTATGTTCATCTTGAGCGATAATGAGGTAGATTCCATTGGGGAAATTTCTACAATCCAACAGATAATCACCAGATAAGTTATTTGTCAAATTTTGAATTTTCTTTCCAGTATAATCCCAAATGCTTACTACTAATTGATGCGGACGCTCAAAATTTTGTAAGTTAATTTTGACAATATCTTGTGCTGGATTCGGATAAATATTTATATGGTTAGATTGATGATTACGTACGCCTGTTGTTATAGAAGTATCTTTTTTATAACTAAAAAATTTCCACATTTCATCAGAATAGCTAATATCATTTGTTCTATTCAGAATAATATGCATAGCATTATTCACTTTGAAAAGTTCTAGTCTTTCGTCACAATCTTTATAAATATGATGCTCTACGGTATAGCCATCTGACTGGGTGTCTGGAAGTTTGATCACTTCATATTCTGAGCAATTATAATTGCCTGACCATAATCTCATCAGCGAACTCACAGACTTTCCCATCGGTGGATTATAATAGTTCACGTTAATATCCGCAGTACCATGAAAATGCAATATGGGTATTTTCCTCTCAGGATTACATGATTTTATTTTATTTCCTAAAGTTCCAGCAATAGAAGCTATAGCAGCGTATCTGTCATTGGATTCACAAGCTATTTTTTGAACCATATACCCACCATTAGAAAATCCGAATAAATAGGTTTGTTCCTTTACAATAGAATAATTAGTCTGCATACTATCTGTGACTGCATTAATAAAAGCTACGTCGTCGACAAACTCACTAGGATATATTCCCAACATTCCTGCTCCAGAATTCCAACCGGTACCTAACAAAAAATTTGGGAGCCCTTGAGGATAAGCTAGAATTATATCTGCAGTATCTGCTATAAAACTAAATTCCCTAAGGATATTTGAAAAGTTCACCATATTGTCGCCTAAACCATGTATTCCGACTACTAAAGAATAGGTTTTGGAGGGGTCATAATCTTGAGGAGTATATACACGATATTCCCGTAAATATCCGTCCATTTCAAATGATTTGTTTTCCCAATTAGCCATTAAAAGGGTAGGAGTTATAGCTAGTATGACTAAATATGCAAGTAACTTTTGGTACATCTTTTATCTATTTGCGTGTTTCAATTAAGATCCTATATGAATGAGTATATTAATATAATACATCTATTTGAAAAGATGCAATAAAAATTGAAGAATGATTTTAAATATAATTGTCAGATTTTAAAATGTGCTACTCGATGTTATATTCTGCGCAAATGCAGTAGGTGTACTATTGAGGTGAATTATTTATTAGTATTTATCCTTTTGATTTTTAAATAGGTCGCCCTAAGGGGCTTTTTGATGGTGATTTTGTTTATTGTTATAAACAGTAAGGCTCCTACGGAGCTATGTTTATTAATATGGTGTTTTGATAAAATTATTTCAAATATTAGCTCCGTAGTAGCGCTCTGTTTTCAAGAATTAAATTATATCAATTTGATTCTTTTTGGACTTATTTCAAATATGAGCTCCGTTGTGGGAACTGTATTCAAGAATGAAATTACATCATGTTGATTATTGTTGGACTTATTTCAAATATGAGCTCCGTAGGAGCGACATAATTTATAATAATTCCTTTAATTAACTTCAACGAATAAAGATTTCTTATAGAGGTCAATATCTTCTTTAAGCTAAATTATTAGTGAGCTCATTTGTGATTGAAATGATATAATTTAACTTCTCAGATGATGGGCAGCGATTTATTCTACTGCTTAAAGCTTCCATAAGTTGCAAACTATTTATGGAAATTTTTTTATTAGATTGATAATCGTTCATCGCTCCATGCATTTTCTTTTTTATAAGACTTAATTGTATAGAATCAATTAGATCCAAATCACATACTTCATTTTCTGAATCAATTAGATCTTTAAAATTTAAACCATTCAATTCGTCGTCATTGATAGCTAATGGCAATAGTGACCTACTCATAAACGTTTGATATCTAGACACTTTTTTATCAGTGTCACTCAGAGCTACTATCATATTTTAAATTTATTTATATTGATAAATACTTTTCACTTCTATATACTATTAAATAGTTTATAGTTTATTACTATTTATAATATAATCATTTAAATTGTTCTTTTGTGTGATGATAGTTACTCAATTTTAATCTCATCATTTTATTTTATGTTGATTTTTGGATTCATGAAAAATCTTTTATGTTATTTAAAGAATTGATTAATTAAAATCGAAAATTTTCTTCGTAGATGCGTTCTGTATTTAGCACTGAAAGAGCGATATTATAGCTCCATAGGAACGAAATATTTCATGATATCCAATCCAATACTTTTATCCAGCAGGCAAAGGTTTTGAATGAGATAAAGTTAAAAGATCTTGTCTCTTTAAAATATCCCCAAACTCAATCCTGCAGCGAAGGTTTGACCGAGTTCATCAGCCTTCACTAAATCATTCTCATGATCATTATCTTTTGCAATCAGTGTATCTAAAGCTTTCTTTAGTGTATAACTAGAAGCGATACTTTGCACGTTTCTTTCGGCGTTGGTGCCATCGTTTTCACAACTGATGATTAATGCATAAGGTTTATTGATTTCTATGTTTCGAGCATGGTAGTAGGTTCTGTCAAAGAAGTCTTTTAGAGCTCCACACATATTTCCAAAGTATTCTGGTGTGGCTAATATGACACCGTCTGCCCAAATGACATCTTCTAAGTTAGCGTCGAGTGCTTTTTTTTGTCGAACTTCTATGTCACTTTCTTTATTTACGCCTTGGTAAGAAGCTTGAGCTAATCGTTGCGTATGTCCCTTTTGTGAATGGTAAATGATGAGAATCTTTTTAGTCATGATGCATTTATGTTGAGTAATAAATGGTGCTACTTAAAGATAGGGCTATTTTGTTTTAGTCTTTAGAAAGTCTTTAGAAAGTTATTATGGAAATTGTCTAAGTTTTTCTATTAGTCATTGTGGACTTTTTCGTGTCATGGCAGGTGAGTTTTGCAATCTCAAGAGTATTATTCATAGATTCCGAAACAAGTTCAGAATGACGGGTTCAGAATGACAGGCTGGTTCAGAATACCACACGAAAGGATTCGTGCGGTAGCGATGGGACAAGGTTCAGAATGACAGAGTATTGCGTTTTGTAATTCGTATACAGATCCTTCCTGGATGACAAATTCGTTAAATATTAAAAAATAAAATCCCGTAGGGATGACATGCTTATAGAAGAAATGTATACAGAACGATTGATTTTTGCAATACGAAATCCCGTAGGGATGACCTGTTTCTATATGATATGTTTCTAGCAAAACGCCGCGAGAGGGATAGAATGGAGTATCACCCGAAATGTAATGGAGGGAAGACGCAATGATAGCCCGACCCGAAGGGGCTCGCCCAAATTTTAGTAGTTGAGGTTTGGTGTATGGTATTAGGATAAATAAATGTAAAACCTCAAGCAGAAGTTAAAACTTTTTGAATGCATTAGCACATCAGCACATTAAATCATAATCCCATTAACTCAAAACTTATGGACAAGAAATCTTGCTATTTTGAATTGCATCTCCATTGATAGACTTCATTAATCTATCTGTCCTGAAACCTACTTCTGGTTGGATACACATCCAAACTGTCCAAGCTTTGCCTACAATATGGTCTTCAGGAACAAATCCCCAATATCTAGAATCTAAAGAGTTGTGTCGATTGTCGCCCATCATAAAATAATAGTCCTGACGGAAAGTATAACTGTCTGCATTTTGACCATTGATGATAATCTGCTCACCATTCACTTGAACTAGATTGCCTTCATAGTTTTGTATTGCTCGAGTGTATAAAGCGATATTTTCTTTATTTAAAGGAATTGTCAACCCCTTTTTAGGAATTAAAAGTGGTCCGAAAAAATCAATTGTCCATTTATAATTTGAAGTGTCACTAGGGAAAACTCCCCAAGTGGATTCAACTGTTCCTGGATTGCTTGTGATTTTTTGAACTTGAGTAATCCCCGCAGCTTTAGAAATACATTCTGCTTGTTTGTCTTCTAAAAACATCACATATCGATTTTCTCCCACAGGATTAATTTCTACCGATTGGATATCTAGTTTTTTAAGGTACTCCATATTCAAACCTCGATCATCTGTCGCTACCAAATATTGATATTGCAAATGATCTGGGTTTTTCATTTTGTCTCCATCGATAAAAACCTGACTGTTGACTACTCTGATAGTTTCACCAGGTAAGCCTACACATCTTTTGATATAGTTGGTTTTTTTATCTACCGGTCTGTCATCTTCCATTGGATAATTAAAAACTACAGCGTCACCTCTTTCTACTTTTTGAAACCCTGGCAATCTTTTGTAGGGCAAGGTAGGTTTGTCCAAATAGCATTTAATATCAGTACCTGGAAAAGTCTGATGTCCGAGAGGAAATGCAATCGGAGTCATAGGAACTCGCGCTCCATAATGCATTTTACTAACAAACAAAAAGTCTCCAGCGAGTAAGGTGCCCTCCATCGATTGAGAAGGAATTTTATAAGCTTCTACATTAAATGTTCTGATTAAAAACGCTGCAATGATTGCGAAAAATATGGCATCTGCCCATTCTCTACCAGTGGATTTCTTGTATTTGTTTTGTTTGTCTAATATGGTAGATGGTCCAACATATTGTACTGTTTTTTGGAATGCTAAAATTGGAAAGTAAAAGAAACCAAATAAAATACCCAATGAATGATCTAGAAATGAACGTCTATTGAATGAATTTAATAAATCGGATAACCAACTTAAATTGAATAGGAAATTAATATAAGGTATCAGTCCCCAAAACGCTTTGTATTTATTTTTACCAATAATTTCTAACAAAGTCATGTCTTGTAATATTGGTATTACAGAATGCCATCCCGGTCTTCCTGCTTTGACAAACATTCCCCATAAGGAAACGTGCAATACCCAATACAGTACTAATACTCCAATAATTGATAACATAAATTTCTAATCTTGGTTAAATCCTAAAACATCTTCCATTGAGTAATAACCTTTCTTTCCTACCAACCATTCTGCTGCCAATAATGCTCCAGAAGCGAAGCCTGTTCTATTGTGTGCAGTATGTTTTAGTTCTATATCATCAATAGGTGAGGAGTATGTTACAACGTGTGTACCGGGTACATCCGGAGTTCTTTCTGAGATAATAGACAATGTTGCTTTATTTTCTGAAGCTTCATTTTTCCATTTATCTTTTCTTTTAATTTTCTTCAATACATCTAATGCAGCAAAAAGCGCCGTTCCACTCGGAGAGTCTAATTTTTCGGTGTGATGGACCTCTAGCATATCTACATCATAATCTTCATAATTATCCATGATAGCAGCTAGTTTTCTATTGATCTCAAAGAAAATATTGACACCGATGCTATAATTAGGAGCAAATAAGAAAGACTGATCTGTTTCAGCAGCTAATTCTTGAATATTTTTAAGTTCTTTAGTCCAGCCTGTTGTTCCGACTACGATAGGAACATTAGCATCAAAACACCATTTGATATTTTCGATAGCAGTTTCAGGCGAAGTGAATTCTATAGCCACATCTACTGCAGCTAACTCCTCTTTGGTAATAGTTTTACGATTATCGACATCGACTTTTAAGACAATTTCGTAAAGATTTTTCCCGGCTTTTTTATTTTTTTCTAGGGCAATAGCCTCTATGGCTTTTCCCATTTTGCCGTAGCCAATGAGTGCGATTTTCATAGATACAAAGTTATAGCGAATGAAGGTACAGAGTTGTTATGAACTCTTAAAATTTTAGGTTTGAATTTTATAGATAAATTATCTGAAATATCATAAGTTTTGAGATGTGCATCTACTACAGCATCCAGAATAGTGAGTGACCAAAGGCCTACCGTTCCGAATACACTGAGTTGCAAATTTCTGCGATAAAGATTCCTATAAGATATAATTTGTTGCTCAGATAATATACCTGCAAATTGATCAGATTGTCCACTATTTCTCATGTCTAGCGCTTGATTATAGGTACGCATTTTACTTGCACTATTATAGATAAAAAACCCACCAGCGCCAATCATTCCCCAAGCGATAGGTACTTTCCACCATCGTTTATTATAGATTTGTCCACCACCCGGAAGAATTCCCCACTTAGCAGCATTTCTAGCATGAAAGGATTCAGGATCTATTTCTTGTTGTTCTTTTTTGATTTTATTCGATTTTTTGGGAAGAAGATCAGGAGTCGTAACAGTTTGAATATCATCGTTGATGGATTCGATGGCAGAAGTATCTATTGCTACTTCCTGGTTCACCATCAGAGTATCCTTTTGAACAATAATATTGGTGTCTATCTGAATTTGCGAAGGATTGATTTCTGAAGGTATAGTGTCAGCTTTAGCCTCATAGAAAAACGCTCCAATTAAGAGCATCAGAAAAGCTATGCAGCTGATATTACTATTCATGCCGGAAAATTAATGATTTTTTGCAAGTAAACCTTTTGGAAGCTATTTTAATCTTTGAAATGTAAGCCAATTGTAATTTTTAGGGCAGCATTTCCAGCTTTCATTCCATCTTCACTACTTTCCCAAAATAAGGAAAGTAGCGTGATATTTCATTCTATCTGGGCTGCGTAGCCTCGTTATCGCAAAGACGATTTTGAATGTGCTAATGAGTTAATGTGGCAATGAGTTAATGTTTGTTGTATCATGTCATGCTGGAAGCATCTCATAAGCAATTCGTAAAGAGATCCTTTCATTTATGCTGAGCTTCGTCGAAGTAGGATGACATTACGGACTTGTTATGTGTAGTCATTGCGGGCTTGATTTGCAATCTAGATTTTGAATCAAGTTCAGAATGACATAGTACTTCGTTTTAATATATCGTACAGAGATCCTTTCATTTATGCTGAGCTTCGTCGAAGTAGGATGACATTACAATAGATTGCTTCGTGCCTCGCAATGACGTCGTATTTCACAATAGATTCTGAAACAAGTTCAGAATGACTGCCAGAAACAAGTTCAGAATGACTGATTGATTGTTTTTCAATTCGTGTATGATCCTTTCATTTCAAATTTTTTATTTTAAAACTGATCAGTCATCACTAATAACTTATATCTCAAAACTCATCATTCAAAACTCATCACTTATATCTCAAAACTCACCATTATTTCTTAACTTTATACTATGTTTTTAGAAATTCATCCAGAAAATCCTGAGCCTAGAAAAATCCAACAAGTAGTGGATTGTTTGAAAAATGGAGGCTTGGTGATTTATCCTACAGATACAGTTTATGCAATTGGTTGCGATATCTATCAACCCAAAGCGATAGAGAAATTATGTTTGATAAAAGGAGTGAAGTCCAACAAGATGTCATTTTCATTTATCTGTAATGATTTAAGTCATATCAGTGAATTTACACTCAACTTAGATACACCAATTTACAAATTGATGAAAAGACTTTTGCCTGGAGCGTATACTTTTATCTTAAAAGCCAATAACTCAATTCCAAAACTATTTAAAAACAAAAAGAAAACGGTGGGAATTAGAATACCTAATCACAATATTCCAAGAATGATAGTCGAAGAATTGGGCAACCCAATTATTACCACCTCTATACATCACGATGATGAAATCATAGATTATATCACAGATCCATATTATATCTACGAGCAGTTTGGTAATAGAGTGGACATCGTCATCGATGGTGGAATGGGCGGAATTGTCCCTTCTACAATTATAAATTGTACAGATGGATATCCAGAATTAGTCAGACAAGGCAAAGGAGAAGTGGATTTTTAAGAGGTAGTTTCTTTAATAACTTTAGATATAATAAATAGAGATGGAAATAATTGAATTGAGAGAACTGATACAGACGAAAATAGAACATTCTGATAAAAAAGTTTTAGAAGCTATTTATGAATTATTGCAAGGTGCTCATGAAAATCATTTTGCTGTTACTGATGAAGAGATAAATGAAATTGAATCAGAGACCTTAGCGTATTTATCAGGTAAAAATAAAGCCTATACCCTAGAAGAAGTCAAAGCTTATTGTACTTTATCAAATGGGTTATAATGTTGTTTTTCTTGAAAAGCTAATTTAGATATCGTTCTGGCTTTTAAATATTTTCTGAGATTAATATCAATCTTGCAAATAACTTTACTCATAATTTAGAGCTTACAGTTTCAGATATTCAAAAGACGCTCTTAGGATTTATAAAAATAAAAGGAAATCTTAGACAAGTTAAAATGAGTGTTTTTTAGTTTTGTGTTAATATATGAAGTTGTTGAAAATGCTATAATTGTTTCCAGAGTTTTTCATACAAGTAGAGATCCAAAATTCATGTTGAAATAGAGTTTTTAATCTATTATCCACATAAGTTTCAATTCTTTACAGAGAGAAAGCAAATAATTTTTCTCAATTTCGTGCTTGGAATACTATTTGTTAGTATCTCATCGTTTCTATCAACTACAGTATTAAATCTATGAATAAGCAATTATTTGCAATAATATTATCCTTTGCCACTGGAGTCATCCCTGTATTAGGACAAGCCAATTTAGCACAAACGGAACCTTCCAAGATATACAATCAAGGAGTAGAATTATATGAAAAGAAAAAATTCAATCTTGCATATAAATATTTTGATGATTATGTCTCTGTAGCTCAAGAAAAAGAACTTGCTATACCTACTTTAAAAATAGCAAAAGCAGCATATTATAAAGCAGTTTCGGCGAAAGGCAGCAACTCATCTATCGCAGAAAAGCTCCTATTAGATTTTATTGAAGATTATGCTGGAACAGCTGGAGTTTATCCTGCTTTTTATCATTTAGGAGATCTATATTTCAAAAAAAGCAATTATAAAGATGCTATCAAATATTATGCGCTGACAGAATCCGAAGCATTATCAAAAGAAGAAAAAGAAGATTGGGCATTTAATTATGCTTTTTCCTATTTCTCCTTAAAAAACTTTAGAGAAGCTTATAATAGATTTGGACCTTTGACGAATCAACCTAGCTCGAAAAATTATAATGATGCAGTTTATTATTCAGGCTTAAGTGCTTACTACTTAGAGAAATATGATGACGCTATTAAGCAATTCTATAAGTTAGAAAATTCTGCTAAATACAAAAACATTGTCCCTTATTATATCGCTTCTATATTATCACTCAAAAAGCAATATCCTGAAATGATTGCTTATTTAGAACCTAAAATTGAAAACAACAGAAGCTTGAGATATGGTAATGAAATCAAAAAGCTTTTAGGAAACGCATATTTTGAACAGAAAAATTATACTGAAGCAGAAAAATATCTTTCACAATCTATTCCTTCTTTATCTAAAGTCAATCAAGAAGATTACTATCAATTAGGATATGTTTATTATAAAAACGGTCAGTATAAAAAAGCTATCGAGCAACTCAAAAAATTAACGACTCTTGACAATGAAATGGTGCAAAGTGCCATGTACATTTTAGGACAATGTTATACAAAAACTGACGATAAGGCAAGTGCGAAAGCAGCATTTCAACAAGCCGCTAGAATGAAATATAGTGAGAAAATTACAGAAGAGTCTTCTTACAACATTGCTAAAATCACTTACGACCAAGGAAATTATACAGAAGCTCTACTGCTTTTGAAAAACTTCGTTCAGGCGTATCCAAACTCTACTTTTAATACAGATGCTCAGAATTTATTAGCAGATGTTTTCTTTAAAACTAGATCCTACGAAGAAGCAATTAGTTTGATTGAAAACATGAAAAATCCTACTGCTTCAATAAAAGCGTCTTACCAAAAGATGTCTTACTACAGAGCTATGGAATATTATTCTAATAATCAATTAGATAAAGCAGATCAATATTTAGATAAAGGTTTGAGATTTACTCCTGAGTCCAGCATTGAAGCTTTGACCTTTTATTGGAAAGCTGATATTTCTCATACTAAAGGAAAGTATGATGAAAGCAATCAATGGTTGTCAAAATTCAATTCTATCGCTGCGACTATTTCTACTGAGCATAGCTCGAGAGTCAGTTCAGGAACAGGGTTTTATTTACAAGGATATAATTCTTACAAAAAGAAAGATTTTATTTCTGCACAAATCTTATTTGCAAAAGCTGTAGATCGTATGAAAACAGAGAAAGACGCTGTAATTCAACAAACGATTTATCCTGATGCCATCTTAAGATTAGCGGACAGCTATTATATGCAAAAGAAATATACAGAAGCTGTTGGTTATTATAATCAAGTCATTAATTCACAAGCTAAAGGTGCGGATTATGCTACTTATCAATCTGCTATGTTGAAAGGACTGACTAGTCAAGTAGATGCTAAGATTACAGGATTAGTTAAAGTGTATACTTCATATCCAAGTTCGCCATATGCCGATGATGCTATTTTCGAATTAGGTAATACATACAATAATGTTGGTAGAGGTTCGGAAGCAATCAGCACTTATCAGATTTTATTGAAAAATTATCCAAAAAGTGAATTTGTACCTTTTGCATATAATAGAGTAGGTTTGATTAGATACAATGAAAACAATTTAGATGCTGCATTAGCAAGCTATAAGTACGTGATTCAGAAATATCCCAAAACGGCTGCTTCACAAGAAGCGCTAATAGCTGTAAAAGATATTTATATTGATAAAGGAGATCCTGACGGTTATTTCGAATTGATGAAGCAATATCCAGGTGCGATGGTCAGCACTTCTACTCAAGACTCTATTGTATATCAAGCAGCTGAAGCCCAATTCATTAAAGCGAATTATGAACAAGCGATAAAAGGTTTTGACGCATATATTCAAACTTATAAAAATGGTGCTTTTATTTTGCCAGCAAGATATTACAGAGCAGAGTCTAAATATTATAGTGGAAATGTTGTGGGCTCTTTACCCGATTTTGAATATGTAATAGCTTTACCTACGAATAGATTTTCTGAAAAATCATTGACTAGAGCAGCTAATATTTCTTTCAATCAACAAGATTATAGCAAGTCCGCTAATTATTACGAATCACTTAAAGAAATAGCAAGCACAGAAGATTTATTGAACGACGCTACACTTGGATCCATGCGTGCTTATTTTAAAATTAAAAACTATAATAAAGCGACTGAATATGCTAATCAAGTATTGAACATGAAAGGCTTATCAGAGATTATTCAAGTAGAAGCTGTTTTCTATAGAGGAATCGCTCAGTATAATTTGAAAAATACTTCATCAGCTCTTTCTGATTTTGAATCTGTTATTAAACGTATTAATAATGAATGGGCAGCAGAATCCAAATACCATATTGCATTGATTGCATACCAGAAAAATGAAATGGATAATGCTGAGAAATTATGTTTCGAATTTATTTCCAACTATCCTTCTTATCCAGAATGGATGGTCAAATCTTATATTTTACTTTCAGATGTCTATGTGAGCAAAGAAGAATACTTTAAAGCTAAAGTGACTTTGCAATCTGTAGTAGATACTTATGAAAAGAAAGATGAATTATATAGTCAAGCAGTAGAAAAGCTTAATAAAGTAAAAGCTTTAGAAAGTCAAGGAACTAATGTTAACCAACCAAAAGGAGTCTCAGGATTTTCTGAATTTGAAAAATAATATCTAATGAAACTGAAAGTTTTTTCCATATATATATTCGCTCTGAATATTCCAATAGCAGTCTTTGCTCAAAATAGAGATTCTCTAAAAACAGACGAGATTAATGTCGTAAGAGCATTTGAGCCTGAAGTGAACTTGGTCAATAAAGTAGATTTTCCACCTAACTTGCCGGTGATTTCTACCAATGAAAAACCTGCAAATCAAGTGTATCAATTCAATGATTTCTACAAATCCATAGAGTATACTCCAGAAGATTTAAGACCATTGAAATATTCAGCTTCAGAAGAAACACCAAGCTCTGTCGGATATGTAAAAGCTGGTTTTGGTAATTATTTGACTCCAGTATTCAAATTAGCTTTAGCCAATAAAGATCATAGCAAATTTCAAACAGGTTTGGATGTTGATTTTATCCATTCAAAATCTAAAAACCCAAAATTTAGACAGTATTATGAATTGGGTATTCAAGGATACGGAGAATATCATTTGGAGAATATCACTGTAGGAGCGAGGTTAGGCATGAGTCTTAACCAATACTATCTATATGGTATGGATGCTACTGAAGCGGATACTTTAAATAAAAGTGACTTGTCTAGAAAATATACTATACCAAAATTTGGTGTGTATTTCTATAACCATTCTGCTAATAGGTGGGATATGAATTTTGCTGGAAATTTAGATGTAGAAATAGCAAGTACAGATTTTTCTAATAAAGGTGTGAATGTCAAGTATGGTTTGCATGGCTTGAAAGAGTTTTCAGGAGATACCTACAAAGTAGGGTTGGATATAGATGGTATGATATCTAGCAATACTAATTCAGAAAACTCTATCAGTAGAAATGCTTTAGCACTAAAACCTTTTGCTGGAATCAAAAAGGATATTTGGTCCTTAGAGGCAGGGCCTGTTCTAATTATTGACGATGGAGATGTACATGTATTGCCTTATATCAAAAATAAAATCAAGATTAAAGATGATTTGTTGGTCATGTATAATGAGTGGAATAGTAAAATTGGATATAATAATCTCATCAATACCTCTCGTGAAAATCCATTTATAGCTAATAATATCCGTTTTGAAAATTATAGATTTCAAGAAAGAACGATTATAGGATTAAGAGGAGCTTTGCCTTCTGGATTTTCTTATGACGCAAGGTTCGGACAAAATGTATGGAGTGATGCACCTTTATATGTGAATGACACCAACGATATGAAGCAGTTTACTCAAATAATAGAAGAGAAAGTTTCTGCTTGGAATGGTCACGTAGAAGTAGAATATGAAAAAGCAGGTCAATTTGGTGCAAAAACGAGCTTTGATTATTATGCATATAAAACGAAATCAGGATCTGAAGCTTGGCATATGCCTACGTTAAAGTTCTCATTGTCAGGTAAATATATTTGGAATGATAAGTTGTTTGTAGGTGCAGAAGTTATTGCTCTTGGAGGGATAAAAGCAAGAAATCAACAATTGAATGTTGAAAAGTTATCACCTCAAGTGGATATCAATCTTTCTGCAAATTATCATTTGACTAAAAATATTGGCTTTTTTGTTGAACTTAATAATCTATTGAATAATACTCAACCTCGATACAATCTATATGAGCGTTTTGGTTTTCAAGGAATAGGAGGTGTAAAAATCATATTTTAAACCTATATTTACAGCGTGATTACACAATACATATACGATCTTCTTTTAGACAATGACTATGTCGTAGTACCTGGATTAGGAGGATTTGTATGTCAATATCAATCTTCTATACTAGATAGACAGCGAGCACATATTCAACCACCTGCACGTACTATTGCTTTTAATAAGGCATTACAGCAAAATGATGGGCTATTGGTTCAACATTTAGTGCTTAGAGATCAGTTGAATTATAAAGATGCTGAAGATAAAGTCAGACAATATGTAGCTCAGTGTAATCAACAATTGCATCAGATTGGAAGTATTCAGTTTCCTAAAATAGGTAGATTGTATATGGATGAACTGAAAAATATTCAATTTACACCTACTTACGAATTATTACCTTTCGATGATACTTTTGGTTTTAATCCTGTTCGTTTACAAGCGATTTCGAGAGCAGAAGAAGAGGAGACAGATATTGTTGAAATAAATCCTACACCAGTAATAACTATTCAGCGTCAAAAAAGATGGCCGTATTGGATGGCTGCCTCATTTGCAGGATTGTTATTGATGGGTTCTGTTTGGATGAATTTAGGACAACCTACTTTCCAGAATGTATTGACAGCAGGTGTTTTTTCTGGTAATATTGTCAATATCACCAATCAACAAAATCAAATCCCAATCAATAATCAGCAAATACAATCTGAGTTCTTAACGGATTTAGTCATTAAAAATGCTGAAGCTAATCTAGCTAAAGAACCTGTAGCTACAATAGAGGAAATTGAAGAAGTTAATGCTGAGCCGACTTTTCAAGTTGTTGTAGGCGCATTTAAAGGAAATAAAAAAGCAACTCAATTTAAGGAAGCTCTAGAAGCAAAAGGTTATCAAATAGATTTAGTGACTACTCCAAACAATAGTTTTATTAAAGTAGTAGTAAATTATACTGCTATAGATGAAGCTGCTGCTTTAGGTCACATTAGAAGTTCTATTGAAAAAGAAGCGTGGTTATTGAATTAATCTCTTCGAATTGATTTCTTGTAAAAATATCAACAAAAAATACGGTCAAGTTCAGGTTTTAAAGGATGTGAGCTTAGATTTGCCTACTGCAAAGGTCATTTGCATAACTGGACCTTCAGGTGCAGGAAAAAGCACCTTATTGCACATCTTAGGCACCTTAGATAAAGCTGATTCCGGTCAAGTTTTGTATAACGGTCAGGATATCACTCATTTTAAGGATAAAGAACTAGCAAAATTCAGAAATCAGAATATCGGTTTCGTTTTTCAGTTCCATCATTTACTTCCAGAATTCACTGCATTTGAAAATATTTGCATACCAGGTTATTTAGGAAATCGACCCGTTGAAGAAGTTCAAGAGAGAGCTCTGTATCTTTTGGAGATTTTAGGAATGAGTCACAGGTCACATCATCGACCTTCTGAATTATCTGGAGGAGAACAACAAAGAGTATCGGTAGCGAGAGCTTTGATCAATTCACCTAAGATTGTCTTAGCGGATGAGCCTTCAGGTAATCTGGATACTACTAGAGCAAATGAGTTACATCAAATATTTTTTGATTTGAAAACGACTTTAAATCAAACGTTTGTGATTGTAACGCACAATGAATATTTAGCAGCACAAGCAGACGTAGTCTTTAAGATGCAAGATGGACAAATTTCTTTTTAATTTTCTTTATTAAAACGCTTGCTATTACAATAAAAAGCCTATCTTTGCCCACGCAAAACGGAGATTGTAGCTCAGCCGGTTAGAGCGTCGGATTGTGGTTCCGAAGGTCGCGGGTTCGAGACCCGTCATTCTCCCGAAAAAAAAGGTTGTCATTTATGGCAACCTTTTTTTGTTAAATGAAAAGGCCCAATTTTAAATATAAAATTGAGCCTAAAGTTTTGTGTGTCATGTGTGTGTGCTTATATACTAACGCATTTGTAGATGAGATGTTGCTATATGCTACTTAAAAAACATCAATAGAAAAAGATTTTTGTCGAAAAGGAGTATGAATTTGTAAAAAGTAAATTCCTTAAGAATAATTTAAGTCGTCTCTTTATAAATACGGCTCTATCATCTGTTGTAATTCCTCGGCAGTTTGAAATACGCCAAGTTTCTTATTTACAATATTTCCATTTTTATCAAAAATATAGGTCATGGGAATTGTATAGACTCCGTAGGTCTTCATTTTTTCGGTCAATCTATAGACAGGAGAGGTGAATCCTTTTCTTTGAACAAATGAACTGATTCTACCCGTACTTTCATCAGAAGCTAATATAAACTCTACATCTTGTCCTTTCATAGATTCATGCAGATTGTCAAACATAGGCATCTCTTGAACGCAAGGAGCGCACCAAGTGGCCCAAAAATTAAGTACGATGACTTTGTTTTTAATATTTTCTAAATTTACTGCCTCGCCTGATAGTGTTTCTATTTTAATTTCTTTCAATGAAATTTCAGGTGCAAATAAATATCTCTTAGCAAATGTTCCGCCTAATATTGTAAAAAAGGCAAGAAGTATAATTACATAGATTTTTTTGTTGGTAGACATGATATGTTTTCTATAAGTTGAATATAATTTTTTAATCCTTGCTCAATTTCACTGACAAAAATAAATTCATCAGCAGTATGAGATCTTTCGGATTTTCCTGGACCCATCTTAATGGATGGAATTTTAAGTAAAGCTTGGTCCGATAAAGTAGCTGAACCAAAAGTGTTAATTTTTAATGCCTCTGCAGCTTGTACTATTGGATGGTTTTTATCTATAATACTTGGCTGTAATCTTGTTGATCTTGGCTTCAAATCGGCATGTATATTTTCACTTATAAATTGAACGAGTTCTTCATATTCGTAAGCAGCAGTTGTTCTGACATCTATCACATATTTACAAACATCAGGAACTACATTATGTTGCTTGCCCGCTTCGATAACAGTAACGGTCATTTTTGTTGGACCCAAAACAGGACATTGCTTTTCTAATTGATGCGTCTTGAACCACTCAATATCTTCGATAGCTTTGTAAATTGAATTCACACCAGTATCTCTAGCTGCATGTCCAGCTACTCCGTGAACGGTGGCATCTATGACCATCAAACCTCTTTCAGCAGTCGCCATTTCCATTTCTGTAGGTTCGCCTACAATAGCTGTATTGCACTCGTTAGTAACATCTGAGATAGATGCAATACCATTTTGTCCAGAAATTTCTTCTTCAGCAGTTGCGGCAACGCAGATATTAAAAGGAAGATTTTCTTGAGCATTGAAATATAGGAAAGCTCCTATCAGACAAACTAGTGCTCCTCCTGCATCATTACTCCCCAATCCATATAATTTACCATCTTCCACAATTGGAGAAAATGGATCTTTTGTCCATAATGCAGAAGGTTTGACGGTATCAATATGTGAATTCAGTAATAAAGTAGGTTTGCTTGCATCAAAATGATGATTATACGCCCAAGTATTATTCATTCTTGTTTCATAAGAAATATTCTCTGAATTGAAAAAATCTCTAATGACTTGAGCTGCATTTTCTTCCTCTCTACTGAATGATTGAGTAGAGATTAAATCTTGAAGTAGTTGGAATATTTTAGGATAGATATTTTCTGCGGACATTATTTTGTAAATAAAGTACCCATCGATACTTGGTGATTTAATATAGATGCGATGTCTTCTGCATGACATAATCTCACTTGTTGAACTCCTTTTTGAATTGCATTTGAGATATTATCTACTTTAGGAATCATTCCAGCTACGATTGTTCCGTTATCTTTTAAAGCTGAGATTTCACCTACTTTTATATTAGAAATCAATGAGTTTTCATCATCGATGTCTTTCAAAAGTCCTTTTTTCTCAAAACAATACAAGAACTGAACTTCGTAAAATTTACTCAATGCAATCGCTATTTCTGAAGCCACAGTATCTGCATTAGTATTTAAAATATTGCCCCTTAAATCATGTGTTAATGGAGCAAAAATAGGAGTGAAGCCTAGAAATAGAATAGAGTTGATTTTTGAACCGTTGACTTTATCTATATCTCCTACAAAACCGTAATCAATAGTAGGATGTTGTCTTTTGTGAGATAAAATGATATTCCCATCTGCGCCAGTTAAACCTATAGCATCTGTACCTAATGCTTGTAATTGTGCAACAATGTTTTTATTGACCAAGCCACCATACACCATGGTAACAATCTTGAGTGTTTCTTCATCAGTCACTCTTCTTCCATCGATCATTACTGGAGTGACATTCATTTTTTTAGATAATTCGGTGGCAATTTTTCCTCCACCATGTACTAGTATCTTTGCTCCTTGTATGGAATGGAAATCTTTTAAAAATTGATCTAATGCTGTAGGATTATCGACAATATTTCCACCGATTTTTACTATAGTCAATGCTGGTAAGCTCATGTTTGTAAAAATATGGAATCAAAAGTGTAAAACCAATGAAGTACTGATGAAATCAAGTATGTGAAATGGAAGAGACTTTGTAATAATTTTTGTTGAACAAAGTATTTCTACGGATTTGTAAAACTCCCCAAAATGCTTCCTTGAATATTTTAGTAGACATTTTTGACATTCCTCTTACTCTATCTTTAAAGGTAATCGGAACTTCTTTGATTTTAAAACCACTCGACCAAACAGCATATTTCATTTCAATTTGGAAGGCATATCCTACGAATGTAATTTTATTCAAATCTATTCCACTCAAAGTTTGGTTCTTATAGCATACAAATCCTCCTGTAGTGTCTGCAACGGGCATCCATGTAATAATTCTTACATAAATAGATGCAAAATAAGACATGAGGATTCTGTTTTTAGGCCAGTTGACAATTTTTCCACCTCGGATATATCTAGAACCAACTGACATGTCTGCTCCATTTTCGCAAGCTTCCATGAGGGCAATTAATGAATTAGGATCATGAGAAAAATCTGCGTCCATTTCAAATATATAGTCATAATGATGTTCTAGAGCCCACTTGAATCCTGTAATGTAGGCAGTGCCTAAACCTAGTTTTCCTTTTCTTTCTAATAAATGAACATGTGTTTTTGACTTTTGAATTTCTTTAACTTGAAGCGCTGTGCCGTCAGGAGAATTATCATCAATTATCAAAATATCAAAAGGTCTAGGAAGATCAGATATCGCCTGAATGATGAGATGAATATTTTCTATCTCATTATAAGTGGGAATAATTATAACCGTCCTTTGCATTTCCCACAAATTAAAGAAAAAAATCAGGTTCTAATTTGTTAAAACAAATTAAATCTATCATTTATACAGACTATTTAATGCTAAACCGCCCCAATGACCTGAACTCATCATTAAAACAACACTATTGTCTTCTATTTCACCGTGAATCCATTCTTCTAATTCTGAGGGATTTTTTGGAATATAAATATCTAATCGATTGAATTTTTCTTTTAACCAAGTGGGATCTATCGGTTCTCGTCTTTTGAGTTTTAAGGCTTCATTGTCAATATAAACACAAGCTGCATCTCCTGGATTTAAAGAATCTTTATATTGTTCGATAAAATCTTTTTGAAGGCTACTATAAGTATGTAATTCTAAAGCTAGTATAAATTTTCTATCAGGATATCTTTCTCGAATCGCTTTTACTGTTGCTTTTACTTTAGAAGGAGCATGAGCAAAGTCTTTGTAGATTGTAAGTTTTTTATCCTTATCATCAAAAAGTAATTCCATTCTCTTGGCGGCACCTTTAAAAGATTGAATATGATGAAAAAACTCTTCTGCTTCTAATCCTAATTCCATACAGATATGAAGTGCAGAACTTAAATTCGACATATTGTGCTGGCCGAAAATTTGAATTGGGAATTTTTGCTGATTGTAAATGATATAAACTTGTTGATCCAGAATTTCTGTTTTTAATGGAAAATAGGGAGTCATCTTTACTTGATGAGGTTCATCGGCAAGTTTCTGCAAGTCCGCATCATCGTGATAATAAAAGATTTGGTCTTGAACAGATTGGATGAATTTTCTAAAAGTTTCTACATATTCAGGATATGTTGGAAATACATTAATATGATCCCAAGCTATTCCAGTGATAATGGCTAATTGTGGATGATAGTGTAAGAATTTGGACTGTAAATCTAATGGAGAAGTTAAATACTCATCTCCTTCAATCACTATAATTGGAGCAGATTCAGAACATTTAACTACATAATCAAAACCTTCAATTTGAGCGCCTACTAGATAATCAAAATCTCTTCCTGCAGACTTTAAAACATGCATAATCATTGAAGTCGTTGTTGTTTTTCCGTGACTTCCTGCTACAACTACACGTTTTTTATCTTTAGATTGTTCGAATATAAATTCTGGAAAAGAATAGATTTTCAAACCTAATTCTTGAGCTTTAAGTAGTTCAGGATTGTCGATCTGAGCATGCATTCCTAAAATTACAGCATCTATATTTGGATGAATTTTTTCTGCATCCCAACCAAAACTTTTTGGTAGTATTCCGTGTTTATTTAAATTAGTCAGTGCAGGATCGAAAATTGCGTCATCTGAACCTGTGATTTGATGCCCCATATTGTGCAAATGCAAAGCCAATTGATGCATCACAGCACCACCAATAGCAATAAAATGATAATTTTTAGCTGACATAAAACACAAGATATTTATTACTTTTACGTTTTTATTGAAAAAAGCAAATTATATGAAAAAAAGAGTTTTGGTACTTACTTTATCTGCAATATTTATGATAGCTATCTCAAGTTGTGCACGTAAAGGTACAGGTTGTCCAACATTTAGTAAAACTACAGTAGAGCAAAATACTGTAAAAGTCTAATCGTATTATGAATTGGATTACCCTTAATAGTGAGCAACAGCTAAAAGATTTATTGGCAAGTCAAGATATTATTGTTGTATTTAAGCACAGCACTAGATGTTCTATTAGCTCTATGGTAAAAAATAGAGTAGAAAGAGAGTGGACATCTGATCATGCAGTATATTATTTGGACTTGATTGCTCATCGCAATGTCTCTAATTTAATCGCTCAATTGAGTGGAGTTGAACATCAGTCTCCGCAAATGATTGTATTTAAAGAAGGAAAACCGATTTATGACGCTTCGCACACTTCTATCAGTGCATCAGAAGTGATGGACTTATTATAATAGGGTTTTATGGGATTAAATCTCGTAATTTTAAACTATATTCGTTGGAAATGATTATATAATCAATGAATCTCAAAACCCTCCTGACATTCAGTTTGATTACTTTCTCCATATGGAATATCTATGGGCAGGAAAATACATCAAAGCCGCGATTGAGTAGAGATTTGACAAACAAATTTATCTACACTTCCTCTTGGTCTGGTAATTTTAAATTACGTACCGATGGATGGCAAATAGGTGGAGAAATTGCCAAAAGTAAAAATTATTTCAAGAGTAATATTTATCAATTTGACTTAGGTATATATAAGCATCCTAAGCAAGTTCGACAAAATAAAGATCCATATTCAGGATTGTTCAATAGCAATGGTATCAAGCCATTTATTTACGGAAAACAAAATACCTTAATCTCCTTACATGCTGCTTTAGGTCAAAAATTTTTATTGGCAGAAAGAGCGAAAAAGAATGGCGTAATGATTCAATATTATTATGCAGGAGGTGTTTCATTAGGATTCTTAAAGCCTTATTTTTTAAGAGTTTGTGGAGATGATAGATGTACTTTTTATGAAATAGTGACATATGATCCTGATGACAATAACTACTTCACTAACTTTGATTATATTATAGGAGGAGCAGGATTTGGAGTAGGGTGGAAAATGAAATTTAGACCAGGATTACATTTTAAAACTGGAATGCAATTCGACTGGTCGAGTAGTGATAATATGATTAAAGCCATAGATATTGGTTTGAGTGTAGATGGATATTTTACTAAAGTACCTATAATGGTTACTGACAAAAATAAATTCTTATTCTTGAATGCATACGTTGGTATTAGTATAGGAAAAAAGAAGTAATCATGGAGGCAGTGTCAGAAAATAAAAGAGCTAAAAAACCTGATTGGCTGAAAGTTAAAATTCCAATTGGGGAAGAGTTTAAAAAAGTAAAATCCTTGGTAGATGGTCATCAACTTCATACCATTTGCCAAAGTGGAAACTGTCCTAACATGGGAGAATGTTGGGGCGCTGGCACAGCTACTTTTATGATTCTAGGAAATATCTGTACACGATCTTGTTCTTTCTGCGCAGTTTCTACCGGTAGACCTAATTATTTAGACGAAGGCGAGCCATTAAGAGTTGCTGAAGCTATTCGATTGATGGGTATCAAGCATGCCGTTATTACTTCTGTCAATAGAGATGAGTTACCTGATAAAGGTGCTAGAATTTGGCATGAAACTGTTGTAGCTGTGAAAAATGCTTGCCCTAATATTACAATAGAAACCTTGATTCCTGATGTGAAAGCAGATTGGGAGGCTTTAGAAACCATGATTTCTGCCGGTCAAGAAGTCGTCAGCCATAATATGGAAACGGTCAAAAGATTGTACCGTAAAGTAAGACCTCAAGCAAAATATGAAAGAAGCTTGGAAGAACTCAAAAGAATCAAAGAATACGGTAAGAGAACAAAAACTGGCATCATGCTAGGATGTGGAGAGACTGAAGATGAAGTTTACGAAGCTATGGATGATCTTTTGCAAGCAGGAGTGGACGTATTGACTTTAGGGCAATATCTCCAACCTACTAAGATGCACTTAAATGTCGATAGATACGTGCATCCAGATGAGTTCAAAAGATATGAAACCAAAGGTCTAGAAATGGGCTTTATGTTTGTGGAGAGTGGACCTTTAGTGAGATCTTCCTATCATGCTGAAAAGCACGTTTTGTAAAGCCAAAATAAGTTTAAAACTAAAATCTAGGATCAAGTCTCAGTTTTCGAGCAGCTTCTCTTACACCTTCCCCAACTACTTTTTCTAATACATTCTTTAGGATGAAACCTGTCATGGGTAGGCTTGGAGCAAATTCGATTTTGTAATCCAATCGAGATTTTCCATTTCCTAAATCTATGAAGACCATTGTTCCTAAATGATCTTTAATTCCAATACCTGAAATAATTTTGTACTCAATCAATTGGTCTTGAACGTATTGAGTGATTTTCTCTTCTAATATGATAGGAAAAGCGATGACTCTTCTGACAGAACCTTTGCTATTAGCATCTCGTGGGTCTTCACCAAACTCAATTCTTTTTACAGCTGCAGGGAAAATCTTTCCCCAATTTTCATGAACACTGAAAAAATTAAAAAGCGTCTGAACTGAAACATCAAAATCTTGTAGAAAGTGAATAGTTTCTTTTGGAGTATACTTTGCTAATACTGAATTCATGATTCTAATTTACATAAAATATATTCTACACGAATCAATACAATATTAAGTTATAATTAGAGAAAATTTAGCTCACATTCTTATAAGTGAATTTTGGTTTTAAATTATCTTCTCAAAGAGTGTACCTTTGTAGCTATGTCAGATTACGATGAAGTAGAAGAAGAGTTGTCATTAGAGAATGAAGGTGGAGAAGAACTATATGAGCATCATAAAGTCATAGTAGATAGTGGACAGAAAACTATTCGAATTGATGTTTTTCTTCAAAGTAAATTGACACAGGTCAGTAGAAGCAAGATTCAAAACGCAGCCAAAGCAGGAAGTATTATAGTCAATGGTCAACCAGTAAAGTCTAATTATAAAATCAGACCTGATGACGTGATACAGGTGATGCTGCATCATGCTCCGCAGATTCATACAGTGATCGCTGAAGATTTGAATTTGGACGTAGTTTACGATGATGACCAAGTTTTATTAATTAATAAACCCGCCGGAATGGTGGTGCATCCAGGTCATGGAAATTATACAGGCACACTCGTTAATGGACTCATGTTTTTGAAGAGCAATTGGCCACAAATCAACGGTGAGTCTCGTCCTGGAATCGTACATAGATTAGATAAAAATACTTCAGGCATATTAGTAGCCGGCAAAACAGAATTCGCTTTACAACATTTAGCCAAACAATTTTTTGATCGTACTACCGACCGTAATTATATCGCTTTGGTTTGGGGGGATATGGAACAAGATAAAGGTAGAATAGAAGGCAATATCGCAAGACATCCTACAGATCGTTTGAAATTCCATGTCGATGAAGACGAACTTACTGGTAAGTTTGCTGCAACTACTTACGAAGTTATTAGAAGATTCGGATATGTGACTTTGATAAAATGCAAGTTGGAAACTGGTAGGACACATCAGATTCGCGTGCATATGAAACATATCGGCCATCCTTTATTCAATGATTTCACTTACGGAGGAGATAAAGTAGTTTTCGGTACAGTGTTTACTAAATACAAACAGTTTGTAGAAAATTGCTTTAAATTAATTCCAGCACAAGCGCTTCATGCTGCTAGCCTCGGTTTTAAACATCCCACTACTGGAAAAGAAATGAAGTTTGAAGTCCCATTGCCAGAAGGATTTCAACAGATTTTGGACAAATGGGAAACTTATACCAATGCCCTACAAGTAGGAGAGATTGCTAATGATTGGGATAACGAAGAAGAAGAACAGCAAGAAGAGAAGTAGTCTATAATTATTTTTTATTTGGGCACGTCCCTCTTCCTATCGTCATCGGGTCGGGCTTTCGGCTTGTATGCCTTCGTTCACTTCGATAGACTCAGTGACTGAAGACATATCGCCTCTATCCCTCGTGCGTGCGTTACGGATTCTGAAGCGATTCTGAACTAAATTCAGAATGACAAGGTTCGGAATGACAGAGTGTTTTGTTTTATAATTCGTACAGAGATCCTTTCAGGATGACATTAGTGATTAAGTCCAAACCATCATTGTGGGCTTGACCCGTAATCTAGATTCTGAAACCAATTCAGAATGACATAGTAATCCGTCATTGCGGATTTAGTCCGCAATCTCTAGCGTATTACTTAGAGATTCCTCCTTCGTCGGAATGACAGTTTCAAACACACGAAAGGATTTGTGCGAGAGCTTTGGGTAATATGCAAGCTTGGCTAATTGAAGAAATACGTCATGCTGGAAGCATCTCAAGTTCAAAATGCTATGGACTGCTTTTGTGATTCGTACAGAGATCCTTTCAGGATGACATTAGGGATTAAGTCTAAACCTTCATTGTGGGCTTGACCCGTAATCTCATGCGTATTTCACAATGGATTCTGAACCAAGTTCAGAATGACATAGTAATCCGTCATTGCGGATTTAGTCCGCAATCTCTAGCGTATTACTTAGAGATTCCTCCTTCGTCGGAATGACAGTTTCAAACACACGAAAGGATTTGTGCGAGAGCTTTGGGTAAATATGCAAGCTTGGCTAATTGAAGAAATACGTCATGCTGGAAGCATCTTATGTACAAAATGCTATGGACGACTCTGCTTTTGTAATTCGTGTAGAGATCCTTTCAGGATGACATTAGAATAGATTGCTTCGTTCCCCCTTATAATTGAATCGTAATGATATCTGATAGTTTTGTACTGTAGCGAGGAGAAAGTCTCTCTTGTTTCATTTTCCAAACTCTCTTTTGGTCTTGCGAAGCCAATCTGATTTTTTGCTGTCCTAGAGAGGCATTCAGTTGGTCGATGGCCAGCATGAGTCGAATATGTCTTTCGTCGCTGTTCTCAAAGAGATTACCTTGTGTGATGCTCGCAGGTGTGAAGTCTTGAACGATAACTCCAGCCTTTTTATAGGAATAACCTTCTACAAAAATATGATTCAATGCTTGTAGGGCAAACTTCGCTAATTCGATGCTAGAGTTAGTAGGGTAGGGCAATTGGATAACCATGTTTCTACGATACTGTGCTAAATCACCTCGATGCTTATTGGTGTGAATAAATACCATCAAAGAATTGCAACAAGAATCTTGCAGGCGTAGCTTTTCTGCACAAGCCACTGCAAAGGTGGAAACTCGTTCGCTCAATTGTTCTAATCGAGTATAATTGCTCTCAAATGTGCGAGTGGTGGCAATATTTTTTTTGGGTTGAATTTCTTCTAAGTCTAAAGTCGGTATTCCTTGGAGGTCGTGTTTGAGTCGAAGTCCTACGATGGACATTTGCTTTTGGACGACTTGGTCGCTCAATTGTGTAAACTCAAAAGCAGTATAAACACCCATAGCATTAAGGCGTTTGCTGTGTTGTCTGCCTATGCCCCACACATCTTCTACTTTTAACCATTTAAGAGCTTTGATGCGTTTATCTTCACTGTCAATAATATAAGTTCCACCAGTTTTTTGAGTGAACTTCTTGGCGATTCGATTAGCGACTTTAGAGAGTGCTTTGGTCGGAGCCATACCTACGCTGATAGGAATTCCTGTCCATTTGACCACTTTCTCGCGCATATCATTTCCGTACTCTTGAAGATTGAAATTTTCAAACCCTTGTAATTTTAGAAAACATTCATCGATGCTATAGATTTCTATTTCGGGAGAATATTCGGATAGGATGCTCATGACTCTTTTGCTCATGTCTCCGTACAAATGAAAATTTGCAGAGAAAACATGGACTTTTTTCTCTTGAAATAATTTCTCAAATTGAAATGCTGGCGCGCCCATCGGAACTCCCACATCTTTAGCTTCATTGCTTCGAGCGATTACACAACCGTCATTATTGGACAGTACTACGACTGGCTGTCCGTTTAAATCTGGACGAAATACTCTTTCGCAGGAAGCGTAAAAATTATTACAATCAATGAGGGCAAACATTTATACGGCTTTGATGACGTGAGTGACGATTCCCCAAACGATAAAGTTATTATCTTCTTCGATTTTTATAGGCTCATATTCTTCATTTTCAGGAAGTAGCCATACTTCTGTTTTAGTTTTTTTGATGCGTTTGGCAGTGAATTCTCCATCGATATAACAAATGGCTATTTTTCCGCTAGTCGGTTCCAAACTGCGGTCAATCACTAATAAATCTCCGTCATCAATCCCAGCATTTTTTAGAGAATGCCCTTTGACTCTTCCGTAAAATGTAGCCGATGGATGTTTGATGAGGTGCTTATTGAGATCTATTTTTGCATCTACAAAATCTAGAGCAGGAGAAGGAAAACCTGCACTGATTCCACCATCTACAATAGGAAGTTCCATGTCCGTCTCAGTCATGGCAGAGTAGATTTCTATATTTTTATTGTTGTATTTTTCTACTGCTGACATATGAAGATAGTGTGGGTTGAATGTATTGATTATCAGTCGAATGTGATATTCTATGACTTGTGATTCTTCAAAATTAGCGATTAGTCTCGTCAATCGAAAGGGATTCTAATTTATCTTTTGCACAAAAATCAGTAGAGAAGAAGCTTAATTTAATGTGTTAATATGCTAATGAGTTAATGTGCTAATGTGACAATGAGTTAATGTTTTTTGCATCATGTCATGCTGAAAGTATCTCATAAGCAATTCGTACAGAGATCCTTTCATTTATGCTGAGCTTCGTCGAAGTAGGATGACATTACGGACTTGTTATGTGGAGTCATTGGGTGCTTGATCCGCAATATAGATTCTGAATCAAGTTCAGAATGACATAGTACTTAGTTTTTATACTTCGTACAGAGATCCTTTCAGGATGACATTACGGACTTCTTATGGTTAGTCATTGCGAATTTAGTCCGCAATATAGATTCTGAATCAAGTTCAGAATGACAAGGTTCAGAATGACTAACTGCTTCGATTTTACAATTCGTGTAGAGATCCTTTCAGGATGAAAAATCGCTAATGCTGTAGAATAATGCAATCCCGTAGGGATAACCTATTTCTAGCAAAACGCCGCGAGAGGGATAGAATGGAGTATCACCCGAAATGATTACGGATTTAATCCGTAATAACAGAGAGGGAAGACGGAATGATAGCCCGACCCGAAGGGGCTCGCCCAGATTTTAGTGTTGAGTGTAGATTCTGAATCAATACTGAAACGATTCTGAATCAAGTTCAGAATGACTAATTGCTTTCTTTTTGTAATTTGGAAAGAGATCCTTCCAGGATGACAAATTGGTTAAACATTAAAAAAATGAAATCCCAAAGAGATATAATGTTACTAGAACTTTCGTTATAATCCTCTATTCTTCAAATCATGGATGATATGAGCAAAAAACCAATGAGCTTTAAATTCTTTTACAATACTAAACTGTTGTAGATTGACGATATCTGCATGAGATATGCTAGGGCATTCAGGCGTGTGAATCACTCCTCGATAATTTCCCCATTTGGCAGAGTCGATAGAAACCAAGCCATCATTATTTCCATCTATATTATGTAAAATTCTCGCTAGAGTTCGCCACATGATGCTAGGGTATTCTCTAGTGACGTGGGCAGCATAGCTTTGGTAATAAACGCCTTCAATATCTGGAACATCTAAATTAAAATTTTCCATGGACAATTTAGTCAATTGCACTGCCGCTCGCATACTATCGGGCTTTTTATCGCCTAATAATCGACCATAGATATTGACCAAACGTGCTATTACAAATTTTGGCAAAGGAATTCTACCTAATACGATATCAGCTATTCCGCTACCTCTATGAGGGCTACCTAATGTAGTCAAACTAGCTACTTTATCGCCGAATCCTAATTTGGAAATCAAATATCTAGCTTCGATACCCCCTTTAGAGTGACCAATGATGTTGACTTTATCTTTATCAGATTTCTCTAAAATCTCTAAGATTCTATATTTTAACTTGATTGCATTATCGACATGGCTATTAAAAGCATCTTGATATGCGGTATAGACTTCACAACCATGAGCTTTCAAGAAATCAGGGTTTTTACCCCAATAATCCGTCACGCTGATATTATCTTGGAAACCTAAGCCACTGACTAGTATTACTGGATACTTAGTATCGCAATAATCTAATTTCTCTACTGTACTTTCAAATTCTATAGGATGATCCACGTTTTATAAATAGTATTTGGCAATTTTAGGATTTGTAAAGCACAAAAACAAAAAAAAACACTTTTTTATCTCACACTTAATGTATAAAGAGAAGGAGATATTGTTTTGTTTTCAAAGGGGTTCTATTTAGTACAGGATATTAAAAATGCAATTTCATCCAATTTTTCATCTTGTTAATATTGTCATAACATACTTTATGTTGTATAAAATGAAATAATTCGTTTATTTTGCAAACAATTATGAAAAACGTTTTCTTTTTTAGCTACTACTTTAATCTCTAAACAGGGGACTGAACAGCTATATAAAGAATTATAGAATAATAAGTCCCGTTTATCGGGACTTTTTTTTTGAAATGAAATGAAAGAGAAAGTCGCTATACAAGGATTCAAAGCATCATTCCACGAGATTGCTGCATATACCTACTTTGGTAAAGATATCGAAACGATTGAGTGCGATACTTTCCAAGCTTTATTTGACGCTATGGACATAGACGGCGCAGCTGATTGTGCAGTCATGGCTATAGAAAATTCAGTTGCAGGATCCATCTTGCCTAATTATGCTAGGTTGAGAGAAGCTGATTTAAGTATAGTAGGAGAAGTATATCTGAGAATTGAAATGAATCTAATGGCTCTTAAAGGAGAAACTTTAGAAACTTTGAAAGAAGTGCATTCTCATCCAATGGCCAATCTACAATGTCAAAAATATTTTAGACAATATCCTCATATCCAATTGGTAGAATCTAAAGATACTGCCTTGAGTGCTATTGAAATCGTAGAAAATAACATTGCCAATCGCGGTGCTTTAGGAAGTAAATTAATAGCAGAAACTTTTGGATTGGAAGTTCTTGCAGAAGGGATTGAAACTAATAAGAGAAACTATACAAGATTTTTAGTTTTAAAAAGAACTAAAGATGTTTCTAAAACTTCGACAGTTCCGAATAAGGCTTCGTTGTCATTTAGAGCTTTACACAGACCGGGTAGTCTTTCAGCAGCATTGTCAGCATTAGCAATGTTTGGAATGAACTTAACCAAAATTCAATCTTTACCAGTATTAGGTGAAGAGTGGAGATATTATATGTATGCGGATATTGAGTTTGAAAACTTTGAAGATTACAAAGAAATGCTTCATGTTTTGCAGCCATTAACAAGTGATTTAAAAATTTTAGGAGAATACGTACAAGGACAAAAGTATTTATGATAATCGAACCTGCACATAAACTAAATTATATTCAAGAGTATTATTTTTCTCGCAAATTGAGAGAAGTAGCACAAATGATAGCAAGTGGGAAACCTGTCATCAATTTAGGGATAGGTAATCCCGATCAAGCTCCGGCAGATGAAGTCATCAAGACTTTACAATCTTCTGCAGCGAATGTTAAAAATCACGGTTATCAAAGTTATATAGGTATTCCTGCTTTGAGAAAAGCGATGGCAGATTGGTATGCTCATACTTATGAGGTCAACCTAAATCCTGACAATGAAATTTTACCTTTATTAGGATCTAAAGAAGGGATTACTCATATATATCAAGCTTTCTTAAATCCAGGAGATAAAGTATTGATTCCAAATCCTGGTTATCCTACTTATGAATCTGCTGCAAGATTAGCAGGAGCTATTCCTGTAACTTATGATTTAGATGAAAATAATGGTTGGGCTCCTGATTGGACTTCTGTCTCAGAAGAAGATTTGAAGGAAGCTAAAATTATTATGGTGAATTATCCTCATATGCCTACAGGAGCAGCTGGAAGTACGGAGATTTTTCAAGATATTTTAGAGAAAGCATTGAAGTATCATTTCCTAGTAGTGAATGATAATCCATATAGTTTAGTGCTTCCTAAAGGTCGACCTGTATCATTTTTACAGTTAGAAGGAGCTAAGGAAGTGGTGGTAGAACTCAATTCATTATCTAAATCTCATAACCTCGCGGGTTCGAGAGTGGGAATGGTAGTGGGAGAAGCTGCATATATCAATCAGATTTTGAAAGTCAAATCTAACGTGGATTCAGGGATGTATTTGCCTGTTCAAGAAGCTGCAATTTCTGCCTTAAAATTATCCGACGAATGGCATGCAGAAAGAAATCAAGTCTATGCTTCTCGATTAGAATTAGCGCAAGCTATTATGGATGCTTTAGGTTGTACCTATTCTAAAGATCAAGTAGGAATGTTTTTGTGGGCGAGAATTCCTGAGAAATATTCAAACGTAGAAGATTTGACAGAAAAAATATTACACGAAGCCAATGTGTTTTTAACTCCTGGATTTATTTTTGGCAGTAAAGGTCAAAGATTTGTTAGAATTTCTCTCTGCTGTAATTTAGAAATGTTAGAACAAGCTTTGCAAAGAATCAAATCTCTAGAGTTATGAAAAAAGTAGCTATTCTAGGTTTAGGTTTGATAGGTGGTTCTGCTGGTTTGGATTTAAAATCGAGAGGATTTGCCAGTGAAATTATTGGTGTAGGTCGTACTCCACAAAACATTGCTAAGGCTTTGGAATTAGGACTTGCTGATAAAATGGTGAGCAAAGAAGTCGCTGTCAAAGAAGCAGATGTAATTATTTTATCTGTTCCAGTGAATATACTGATTGATGAATTGAAGTTTGTATTGGATCATATGCGCCCTGATGCAGTAGTGACAGATATGGGTTCTACAAAATCTAAAATCGTTCAAGCCATCAAAGATCACCCATTAAGAAAAAGATATGTACCAAGTCATCCTATGGCTGGAACAGAGTATTCTGGACCAACGGCAGCTTTCTCAGGATTATTTGATGATAAAGTAGCGATTATTTGTGATAAAAATGATTCAGATGCAGATGCACTTTCTACGATAGAGGAATTGTATAATACACTCAATATGAGATTGTTGTATATGGAGTCTGTAGCTCATGATTTACATGCAGCTTATGTCTCTCACGTCTCACATATCACGAGTTTTGTTTTAGGGGCTACGGTATTAGATAAAGAAAAAAGCGAAAAAGCAATATTGAGTATGGCGAGTGGAGGTTTTGAATCCACGGTGAGACTAGCTAAAAGTTCTCCAGAGATGTGGGCACAAATTTTTGAACAAAATGCCGAAAATATTGTCGAGGTACTGAATACTTATATCAACAAAATGACCACTTTTAGAGATAAAATCGAAGAAGGTGATTATGGATATTTAAAGAATTTTATGGCGGAAGCCAACGATATAAAACGAATTTTAAAACAATAAACAATAAACAAAAATATTTATGGGAGAATTAAACATTGCCCCACTTTCATCATGGGGATTAGATGCTAAAAGGCCAATTATTATTTCTGGTCCTTGTAGTGCAGAATCTGAAGAGCAAGTTATAGAGACTGCAGAGAGATTAGCTGATAAAGGAATTGATGTCCTTAGAGCAGGTATTTGGAAACCAAGAACTCGTCCAGGTTCATTCGAAGGCTTAGGTAAAATCGCTTTGCCTTGGTTGAAAGCAGCAGGAGAGAAGATTGGAAAACCTATCGCTGTAGAAGTTGCAACGAGAGATCACGTTTTTGATTGTTTGAAAGCGGGAGTAGATATTTTATGGATAGGAGCACGTACTACTGCTAATCCATTTTCAGTACAAGAGATAGCTGATGCATTAGAAGGTGTTGATATTCCAGTGATTGTAAAAAATCCTGTCAACCCAGATTTACAATTATGGATAGGTGCTTTGGAGCGTATCAATAGAGCAGGAATAACTAAAATAGGAGCTTTGCACAGAGGTTTCTCTACATATGACAAGTCTAGATATAGAAACAAACCTATGTGGGAATTCCCAGTAGAATTAAAACGTCTATACCCAACACTTCCAATTTTTAACGACCCAAGTCATATTTGTGGTAATAGAGATTTATTAGCATCTGTAGCACAAAAAGCTTTGGACTTAGATTTTGACGGTTTGATGTTAGAATCACACAGAGATCCTGACAGCGCTTGGAGTGATGCTTCACAACAAGTGACTCCAGAGAGATTTGGTGAAATTGTAGCTGATTTAATCATTAGAGAAGCAAATCCAGAAGTGGCATCTTTCAAACTAGAAGACTTGAGAAATCAAATCGATAGAGTGGACAATTATATCATGGATATTTTGGCTGAGAGAATGGAAATAGTAGAGAAAATTGGCGAATTCAAACGTCAAAATAAAATCACTATTCTTCAATCTACAAGATGGGATGAAATCGTACACGATAGAATTCAAAAAGGAAATCAAAAACATTTGACAGAAGATTTTATTAAAGATCTTTTCGAAGCGATTCACCAAGAATCTATTCGTCATCAAACGAAAGTGATGAACAAATAAAAATCACCTTAAAAGAGATTTTAAAGTCCTTGAATAGTATTGCTATCAAGGACTTTTTTAATTTTGTAAAATCCCAGGAATATTTTTCGTGAAATTTTATAATTGATTTCAAATCAATTCTTTTTGGCCTCATAGTTCAATGGATAGAACGGAAGTTTCCTAAACTTCAGATTCAAGTTCGATTCTTGATGGGGCCACTATAACTATGTTTGAGAAATTTAAATTTTTCTATTTTTCATCAAATAGACTTATCCTTTCTTTCAATATTATTTAAAAATGTTGTAAGAAAACATAAAGAGCAGGTCTTGTTAGAACCTGCTCTTGTATTGAATGAAATCTATTTTCAATTTATTGAACGATGAGTTTGCTCACCGCCATATCTTGTCCTGATTCAAGTTGTATGATGTAAATCCCTTTAGGTAATTGAGATACATTGATTTCTGTAAAACCATTGCTCAATCTTTTAGTTGTAATGATTTTTCCAGTGATATCAGCAAGTCTCAATATTGCTGGTTCAGTTGTATTCCATTCTACACGTACTTGATTTTTAGCAGGATTAGGATAAATGGATAATGGGATACTACTACGAGTATAAATAGAAGTAACAGTTGTAATTTTTGTGCTTGCTGTATTAGTGATGACAGGTTCGTTATAGTCGAAATAGATACCTGCTCTATTAGAAATACTATCACCTGCTGCCAAATCTTGATTTGGACGTACAGCAAGTGTTACAAATCCATGTGAAGCTGCTTCGTTTACATTGCTATCTGGTAATAAGATATTGTCAAACACAAAAGTGGCGATACCTTGTCCAGTAAAATCCCATTCAAAATCGTGACTAGAACCGATAATTCTAATACTTGTAGGGTCTAAATTTCCAACAATGGTATCAATTACAACAACTTTAAAAGCTGTATCTGTACCAGTATTTTGAAATCTAATTGTGTATATGAGTTCTGCTGTATTAGATAAATCAGGGCTTAAAGAGGAATAATTAACGATTTTGTCATTCGGATCATAGCTTCCAATTATAGTGTCGGTGATACTGTAGTAATTGTTTTCAGGAGTTACATCTTCTTCATTTTCAACCCACATTTCATATTGATATTCATCTCCTAAAATAGTCGCAGTAGGAGGTAGTGTTCCGCTTAAACCAAAGTTCTCTGAGCCAAAGCTGGAAATAGATATATTGCTCCAAATGATAGTGTCATTAGAAATGGAATATCCCGAAGGCAAAATATTAATACCTGTCCAAGAGGATGGATATAAAATTTTAACGGTACTATTTAGTGCAGGTAGAACGTTTCTGTTTTTAACAAAAACTGAAAGCTGTGTATTCATTCCTGGTCTTGCAACACTGTTTGTTCCTATAATTTCTACATCAACTTCATTTTTTAACTGAATGAGAAAATCTATCGTGTCATTGGGTTGATTTGTATTGACTATGGCTTGAGCATTGGCAGGAGTTATACTTAAAACATTGTCGTAATTTGCATGCAATTCCAAGTTATAAGTGCCAGGTTCATGAAGTATTAAATGATATTGACCATCTTTGAAAGTAGAAGAATATACTCCATTAGCTTCAACTACAATATCTCTAGCGATAATATCTTCTGGGTCAATAACATTATTATTATTGACATCGATATATACTGTTCCTGAAACCATCATTTGGTCGAGCGGATTACATACTTTGTTTGCATCTGTACATAAAGGCCATTCTTCAGTAGATTTTATCCAAGGTGTTTCATTGGGAATACATTGAACATTACCCAATTGATCCCCTTCAAACGATCTCATCGTATTTGGAAAACTTGGAATACAGCTTAAATTAGGCATTTGAGAGAGTTGCAAATGTTTTAGCTGAGTTGGTAATGGAGGAAGAGAAGCTGAACTTATATTCGATAATCTTAGCGTATCTAAGGTAGGAAGAGTAGAAAGTAAGTTCTCTATTTTAAAAAATGGTTGATTAACATGAAGCGTTTTTAATGACATTAAGTTAGAAATTTCAAAATCTGTGTTTATTTTATCTATTTTGAGATATTCTAAATTTTTAGGGAAATCAGTAACGCCCAAAAAACCATCTCCCAAAATATGATTTTCAGGTATTGCAATAGATAGCCTTTTAATATGGTTAATTAATGACAAATCAAACTCATCATAATCATTATTAGAATAGAGCGTTAGTAAATTAAAATTAGGTAGATTCTTGTTTTTATTGAGCAATTGGTTGATAAAAACATAGTTTTCTAAAGTATATCTCGTGCCAAAATTTTGAAGACTAGCTGGTAATGTTTCATTACAATATGCTAAAGTTCTTTCTGATAAAAAGGTGACCAAATTTTTTGGCCATTCAGTCATGTTAACATTTAAAGTATCAGAACTCATACCTGTTGAAAAATAGGCATTATTGATAAATATAGATTTTAAATTTTCGGGTAATTGATAGGTATACAAATCTCTGCTATTGGTACTGATACTCATAGAATCAATTCCATTACCATTGATAGAAATAAAAGCAGATTTATTTAGAATATTGGAGATGTTTAAATATTTTATTTGCTCAGGAAGTTCTTCTATAGATATAGAATCTATGTTTGAATTGAATTTAAACGTTATAGTTTTTAAATTAGGATAGTATTGTAGGATTTCTTGCATTTCGAATTCCTGTAAAGAGGGATTCTTTATTAAGGCAAACTCCATTGCTTGGATAGTAGAGGCACAATCTAAATCAATAGAATCGATCAGACCATTACTCAGTTTATAACAATTACCTATTGGAGAAATTATGTTTTGATTACTTACATCATACTTCACCCAATTCTGAGCAATGATATAGTTAGATACAAAAAGAGAGAATAGAATTGTAAAGAGTTGTTTCATAGATAAATTTTCAAATGCAAAAATAATCAAATAATCTATAATGTGATAATATTATATAGTGTACACATTATTTTAAATCAAAAAGGATAAACGAAATCTCAATTATTCAACTTAAAATACCACTATTCTAAATCAAATCATGAAATTGATTCACAGAATTTTGAATTTCTTTCCTAGAATAATATTGTTTTAAAATATTTAAATTGTATTTGAAATTTTGGATAACCTGTTTAATATCAGAACGTTGAGATTTTATTTTTTGCAAAGCTTTTTTCTCATTCAATGAAATCAAATGAGCAATGTCAGCATAGATAGGAGAGCGGTATAAATTTTCAATTTCCTTTTCCAAAGACTTCATTCGTTCCTTAAGTGATTGCAGATAAATCTCCAATTGATGATCTTCCAGCTGATCTATTCTGAGGTTTTGTGCACTGACCCAAGCCTGTTCTAGCATCAACAAAGTATGTAAATCTTTCAACTGATATGCCGCAGTTACCCTTTTCATCAGCTCCTCTTTTTCAGTTAGATCCATACTGTTTTGTGAAATATCAGGATGCAATACTTTCGCCAAAGAGATATAAATACTTCGAATACTTCTGTTTTGAAGAGCGATTTCAGCTTCTTTGGTTTGTTCCTCTTTCGCTTCCTTTTTGGACTTTTTCTTTTGCTTCTTTTTTGAAAAATCCTTTTCCGTCAGCACAAGTTTTACTTCGTTTGTAAATTTCGTAAACCCTTCTAAATCATTCGCATAGTCATCTATATTGATATAAATACCGTGTTCGATTAATAACTGATCAGAGATTTTTTGCTTGAGCTGATAAATATCCTCGCTCTGCGCATTCGAATAAGTCTGTCCTTTCCACTGCTGAAAAATGACTTCTTGATCATCGCTTGGATCGATAGAGTCAAATGCCTGTTCAAAAAGGTAAACAATCACTTCTCCAAATATTTCCAGTTGACTATTTGAAAATTTAAAGTCATAAGTAGCTTCATGAAATAGCAACGCCAAATTTATTCTTTCTTCAGCGAGCTGAGCAAAAAGCTGATAAATATCCTTATGAAATTCATTTTTTAGGGCATCCAATCTGATTTTTTCTCGATTCAACTTTTGTTGAAGCGCATCAATTTGTCTGGAATATTCATTGAATAATTTTTGCTTTTCGGACAGCGGTCGATCCTCCGAAAAAACTAATTCTTGTGACATGAACCAAAGTTAATGATGTTTCCTCAACTATAATTGATTTTTTGGGGATGCCCCTACGGGTCGGGCTTTCTCTCCGTCTTCCTGTATCTGCCTATAATGGGGCAGATACAGGTGATACTCCGTTCTATCCCTCATCCAGAGTTGGGACAAGTGCTTATGAGTTAATGTGGCAACAGTAATTTTAGGTCCGAAGGAGCGATTTGTCTCTAGCACTGAAAGTGCGAAATTTAAGCTCCATAGGAGTGAACTCTTTCATGATAGTCATTCAAATAGATATTTATTCCTTTTATTTATATTTAAAAATAACAGCATAGATTATTTGATTTTGAAATCATCATACGCTCCAATGTATTTCTACATCATTTGCACAATTTGATATCTTTTTGAGATGTAAATAGGTCGCCCCTAAGTCGCTTTTTGATAGTGATTATCTATTTTTTTCAAACATTAAGGCTTCACGGAGCTATGTATATTATTAAAGCACATATTTATTATAAATTCTAATTAAAGATTATCGTCTAATTATAACTTAACTATTTGACTATTAACAACCGTTATAGATTTTAGAAAACTAAGTCGATATTTTCCATCAGGAGCAGGTTGATTGTTCATAAATACTACATCTCCTTTGTCTGGTTTTTCATATCTTCTATGTTCAATTACAATTTCACCTTTATTAGTTTTGAAAGATTCTTTGATAAGCTCACCTGTTATTATACTGTTTTTAATGATATATCTAACATCTGAATTGTATAATTCTAAAATGCCATCTGAAACAGTTGTTCCATCAATTGATACCTTATTTTTTAATACTTTGTTATCGTGATGGTTTAAAGCATAGCTATTGTTATAATAAATCTCTAAGAACTCACCTGTAATTATTTTTTTAACTTTAATATTGTATTTCTCATAATATAATTTTTTCAGATACTCATTAACATTTAAGTTTGGAATAATCATTTCATTAGCCAAAATAAAATTCTCATTTTGAATTCCATCTTTTTTTAAGATCATGACAGCTGGATCTATAAAGTTTTGATTCAGCAATATTTTATCTTGAATTCTATCAATTAATAAACTTTTTGCTTTAGACAAATATTCCCACCTACCAATGGTTACTTGACCATTGAGCGACATAATGAAGTCGCCATTTCGTTTGAAAATATATTTCTGTTGATTTAAGTTTTCATCAATCATCACCCAAGGAACATCCATAAATACTTCCATTTTATCCAAGTCTTGACTGAATTGTTTCAATCTCGGAATAATATTATTGATGTATTCTATCATATAGTAAATGGGTTTGTAGTTTGGTGGTTTTTATCGATGAAAATGCACATTTTCATTTAATCAATATTGAAAATTAAGACTATTATATAGTTTGAAAAGATCTTTAATCTCTTTTAGTTTATCAATATTTTTCAGCGATTCGGAAATGCTGTCAAGTATATATCCTGCTTGAAATTGAGTTTGATTCATTATTCTTTAAATATTTTGTTTCAATAGGAAATCATCTATTAACTGTTTGTCAAAATACAAACAAATACTAATGCATCACAAAAGGTAGTGCTTTTTCTTCCAAAACAATAAAACTTACATTTCCTACTCTAGCTGAGTCATTTAGAACAATTCAGGAAATTCGTAATATTTTTTCCACTTATTAACCCCTTTCGCATTTGGTTCAAATAAACTATCGAATACAGTTTTATATTTGATATAAATAGGATCTGATTTTCCTCTGACTTGACCGATGAAATTGATATATCCCTGCAAGCGATAAATAAATAATATTTTATAATCCTGATACTTTTTGGGGTTTTTAAAATGCCGTTGTGAGGCTAATTCTAAACCGTTAATACCAAAGTCATGAAGCATCGCTCTAACTTTTTTCAATAGTTTCCTGTCTACATTTACTTTCTCGTTGACAGTTAGGCCTGTAACTATTTGACGACTTTTAGGTGATTTTAAACGGAGCTTTTTATCGTTGATTCCAAAGTGATTCTTCCTAATTATGTTGATGATATCTAGTGTTTGATCGCTAGAAATTGGTAGGTCAGACGAAAAAGTCAAATCATCTGCATAACGAGTATAAGTCAAATTGTTTTCTTGGCAAAACGCCCTCAGATCACTGTCCAATTGTATGCAAATGAAATTAGAAATTACTGGAGAAGTAGGCGCTCCCGTCGGAAGTTTGCCTTGATAAGTGGTCAACAAGGTCAAAGCAATAGCAATGTTTTCATTGAAATTAAAATACGGAGAAACAAATAAATCTCTTACTCGCTTAGCTGTAATACTCGGAAAGAAATCTTTTAGATCAATATTCAATACTTGTTTTTTGCCTACATGTTTTCTTGCATTTTCTACGATATTGCATCGCGTATCTATGTAATCGGGCCGGATTATAAAACCATATACTTCTTTTGGTTTTATGCACAAATAATAAGATTGCAAAAAATCATTTAAACATCTTTGGATAAGTTTTAAGTTAAATTCTGGTGCTAATATTTCTCTTTTTCCTCCTTTTTTCTTTGGAATATAATATTGATAGTATGTGGGTTGATTAATTTGTTCTTCAATACTGAAAAAATCGGTATCTAATAATTTACATAAATCCACCGACTTCCTTATAGAGAGTAGATGTAAAGCATTTATTTCATGCGGTTTGTAATGATCTAAAGGCATTTTATTGTATAGGATTTATATTTTAAAGTAGAGCCGTTGCTAATTATCTTTTTGATTTAAACTGTTTTTTATTTGAAGCGGAACGTAGTGAGCATTAAAATAAAAAACACAATATGTACGATCCTTCCTTCTAGGGTTGCAGGAACACAACCACTAAGTCTTCAGTTTTGACTCATAATTTGATTGCAACGGCTCCGTTTTATTTAAAATAAATCGATTTCGTCTAATCTACTTTTGATAGTAATAAATTCACTTCTTTCAATGTCGAAATCTCTGTAATATGAAAAGTTAATATCCTTCATTAATTGTATTTCTCCCACAGGACCAGATCTATTTTTTAATATGAATAATTCTGTGATTCCTTTTGTACTTTCTCCTCTAGCATTCTCTTGAAATCCATAATATTCAGGTCTGTAAAGCGCTATGACTTTATCCGCATCTTGTTCTATTGCTCCGCTATCACGTAAATCAGCGAGAAGAGGCTTTTTATCTCCATGTCTCATTTCTACTGCTCTGCTCAATTGGCTAGAAGCGACTATGCATACATTGAATTCTTTTGCAATTTTTTTTAATTCTTTACTGATATGGCCTAATTCTAAGACTCTATTGTTAGAGTATTTATTCGAGCTCATCATTTGTAAATAATCTATAATAATCACTTTTACTCCATATTCCTTAATATACTTTTCGCAATGAATTTTAAATGCAGTTAATGAATTGTAGCTGTTGTCATTGATATACAAATGCCTTGTAATTAGATGACTGCCTGATAATCTAATCGTTTCTTTTTCACTATCTGTAAGAGTTTGTTGTTGAATTTTTTCTATTGGGATTCCTGTAACACTAGAAATTATTCGATTGGTTAAAAGCAATTCAGAGAAGTCAAAAGAAAAATAAAGGACAGGTATATCAACAGAAATGTTGAGTGCTAAATTGATCAGAAGAATGTTCTTCCCCATTCCGGGTCTTCCTCCAATGACGATCAATTCCCCTAAACCAAATCCACCTAAAAGCTTATCTAAGCTATGAAAACCAGTTTTTAAAGTATTAGAATCTGTAGATTCTTGGTAAAGTTTTTCTATGTTTTCTGAAACAAGCTGTTCTATACTTTTAGATTCTTTTGAAATTTCGTTTTGTAAATCATTCTGATAAACCACTCCTTTTAATTGATATAAGAGTTCCTTCTCATTCAGGTTTTGATTATCAATGATTTGTTGAATCTTAAGAATAATGCTTTGTTTCATTTAATGAAAATATAGTTTATGATTGGATATTTTTAGAATGTTGAAAAATAAACTTGGTAGCTCGTGACCAATTCCGTTGACCTAGTCTAAGTCAAAATGTATACTTGACAGCATGCCATATTGCAACAAATTCTTCTATTGTAACAAAACCATCTATTCTGAAACTAATGTCTCCAGAGTAATTGGAATTTCCTGTAAATACTTTGCCTTCTCTAATTGTTGCGATGACGTCTCCACTATAGCTAGAAGTGCCTTTGTAAATTTTCCCGTCTTTAATAGTCATTAAAATATCTCCGCTATAATTAGAAGTTCCTTTGTAAACTTTCCCATCAGAGATATTATAAATCACATCGCCACTATAACTAGAAGTTCCTTTATAAATTTTATTTCCATTTATATTACAAACAATATCTCCAGAATAAGATGAGATTTTCTTATAGATTTTTGAATTAGATAGGTTGCAGATTACATCACCACTGTAAGTAGAGGTTCCTTTATAGACTTTGATTTGAGCATTGGACACACTGAAAGTTAGCAACAATATGATTAATAAGATAAAGTTTTTCATATTAATGAGCTTTATAAGATGGATTTTAATTGGATGCTGTGAATATGCATCTAGTTACTCAAAAAGTGTGAAATTTACTCATTCTAATTTATTTCTTTTCGTGAATAAACTGATGATTATCAATATTAAAATAGTAATTAATGCAGGCAAAGCAATGAAAAGAAGACCTAATCCGGGCTTGTTTTTACCGGTCGTAGGGTCGTAATTAAAACAAGAAAACAATGCATTTTTATTGGGTAAACGGTAAGTAGGTGAGAAAATATTATTGACACTTGCGATCAATAAATCCAAATCATGTCCTTGTCGGATTCCAATTAATTTCTTTGTAATATATCCTTCGTTATTGATTCCTACCAATAGCGCATCATGATCAAATTGACTTTTCGTACTATCCCAAACAGGGAAGAAGCTAATAGATTGATTCAATTCTTCAATTTTGCTAGTAGTAGCAAATTTCCACTGTGAATTATTGTCTAATTGGAGGCTTTCAGCTAATCGTTTCATATCTTTCAAATCATCCCTCGAATCAAAACTTAAGACTAGAACATTGTACGAATTATCTTTTAACTCTAAGCTTTCTTTTAACTGTAACAAAAATGGGTTGCAGACTCCAGAACATCTTGTAAAATTAAGTGCTAATAGAAGTGGGTTTGTAGAATATAGCTCGTGAAATTGAAGGGAAGATTCTCCTACAATATTTAAAGGAGCGTCGTATATTTTCTCATAAATATTTTCTTCTTCCTTCAAATCTGTTGAGACAGTTTGACCATTAGCTATCGTAATTAAACAAAAGGCTACGACGGAGAAAATATAATTTTTATACATCTTTTAGAAATGTTAAAAAAGAAGAAAAGTATGGCGATCAAGTATATACTTCCGAAAATTGCTCCCATTAAAGCTAAAGGTGCTCCAGATACTAATTCTTCGGGATAATTGCTATATCTACGTGGAATAGAATCTGCCCCAGCAATATAAAATGCCAAAAGAAATCCGATTCCTCCAACTAAAAGTGTTCCTAATATGTATTTGGTATATTTTTCAGAATTTTCATTTTCAGTAAATTGATTAGCAAACCAATAGAAAAACCCTATGCTGAACAGTACGTTTCCTAAAGCATTGTAAGTATGGAAATGTGCGGGTACCCATAATGTATTGTGAAGTACAACATTGTTACTAATTGTTGCATCTATCACAGCGCCAAGACCACCGATCACCCAGCCAGCAATTCCAATGAAAAATAACAAATTAGGCAATGACCATTTGATTTTTGTTCCATATACAGCAATGAATACGCTGAAAACTGTTACTCCAGCTGCAGGTAAACTCGCAAAATAGGACGCTAATTGTCCAATGATTTGTAAACCTTCCGGCTGGACAAAATCCATATATAAATGATGAAAAAATGCTGTCAAAATAAATACCAATGTACAATTCCAAGCTAGAGCTACATACCAAGTAGTTTTCCATTTAGGTCTTCCACTTATTTCAGAAAACAGTTCGTAAATCACTGCCAAACCTAGATAAAGCATTTCATTAGCAATCGTATGACCAAAGAAATAAGTCAAGTTCTTCATTAATAAAGCATCGTTTACAAAATTTCCATTAGAGAAATATTCAGCAAAATACATTGCCATCAATATTGCCGCCGCTATCAAACAAGCGATGATTCCTACAAGAGATATCATGCTAATAAGTATAAAAGGTGGAGTTTCTACTTTAGGATTTTTTTTGAAATGCTGCCATGCAAATGATTGTGCTATAGTATATTTTTTAAGAATTTTTGTCACCAAACTTATGCTCCAAATCAACCATCCTACAGCCAAAATAGTTAATGCGATTAGAAATAAAGGTGTTGCCCATTTTTCCCACATTATTTTGAAAGGTAAAGGATAAAGAAAGGTCCAAGCTGCGTGAAATTTGCCTATAAATGTTGATGTCCAAAGCAGAAATACGCCGATAACTGTCAATATATAGGCAATAGCATTTACTGTAAAATTAGTTTTGACATATCGCTCCATTAGATAGTTAATGGCTGCCATGCCTGCAACGTACCAAATGCCAATCATCGTTAAGCCATGTGTAGTCATATTGATGTAAAAAGTAGTTGGAGTTTCTGAAATGGTCCCTGCTTGATTCAATCTCATCAATATCCCAAGTACAATACTGACAATAAACAAAAGGAGTATAGTGATGATCCAAATCGAAGTGATTTTTCTTAATTTAATTGATTCCATGATCTATATTTTTAGAAGACTATTTGACAATAAAGCTTGAATTCATGACTTGATGTGCCATACCGCAATACTCTAAACAGAATATATTATATGTCCCTGGTTCGTTGAATTTATAGCGAAGTCGATTGACATAACCCGGCATTGCTTGTGTTTGAGTAATCAATCTATTTTGGGGATTATAGATAGCAAAACCATGATTGACGTCTAAACTAGTGACTCTGAATTCGACCATTTTACGGAGTGGTATTTCTATTGCTTCACCTACAGGTAATTTTGGATCAATAGCCTTTTCGGACATAAAAAAATTGAATTGCATGCTCGCCACATGAATTACTTTTGCAGGTGTCTCGTCAGCGAAAAGATAGTAAGGAGATTTGGGAATGGTCACCGAAGCGAAAATGGACAATATCACAAAAAGAATCAGAATAAACCAGAACCTTTTTTTTAAAGGATTTGACATTCCTTGTTCTGCATTTTCAACATGTAGAGACGACAAATAAATATAGGTAAAGACTATTATTCCTATAATAGCTAGAGATAAGAATAGTATTAGAATTGAACTTTGATGCATGATTAAAATATTTTAAAGTGATTAAAAAATCTTTAAAAATGCTGCTATCATGTACCTTTGAATTGTTCTTGTAGAAGTTCTCTTAAATCTTTAATGAGTCTTTTAGTTTCCTCAGGATTTGTTCCATCGTAAACACCACGAATGTTTTTGTGAATATCAATCAAGAGAAAATTTCCACTGTGAATATATCCACCTGTTGCTTTTTTATCAAAAAACGCTGTAGCAAAGTAGCTTTTTTCTGCAATTGCATAAATATCATCTTCGCTACCTGTGACGAAGAACCATTTGGAATGATTGATTCCTAAAACTTCCGCATATTCCTTAAGCCTTGGAATCGAATCGCTCTCAGGATCAATGGTGTGTGAAATAAAATAAATATTTGGATTGGATTCGAATTCATCATACACCTTTTTTAATTCGCTCGTCATTATAGGACAAATACTTGGACAAGAAAGGAAGATGAAATCAGCGATGTAGATTTTGTTTTTAAAAGTTTGATTGGTAACAATTAAGCTATCCTGACTTATAAATTCAAAATCTTGAATGGAAGAATAAATAGTGTCTCCTTGATCAGTAACTGTTTTATGTCCAAAAATCGGCAATTGATGATCCGATTTTGAGCAACTTGCTAAAAGTGCAATTACTAATATGTAGAGCCAGTTTTTCATTTTATCATGGTTGGTAGGTTCCGGGTGTTGTTCTAAAACTGATGGCTAATCTGTTCCAACTATTGATAGCTATAATGGATATCGTCAAGTCCATCATTTCTTTTTCATTGAAATATTCTCGGGTGGCATTATATAATGCATCAGGAACGTCATTCTCTGAAATTAAAGTCAGTGCTTCTGTCCATGCTAAAGCAGCTCTTTCTCTTTCACTAAAAAATGGAGTTTCCCGCCAAGTGCTTAATGTATAAATTCTCTGTTCGGTTTCACCCAATTTGCGCGCATCTTTTGTATGCATATCTAGGCAATAAGCACAGCCATTGATTTGTGATGCTCTAATTTTTACGAGTTCGTATAAAGACCGCTCCAGTCCAGATTGATGTACATATTTTTCCATTTCCAACATTCCTTTGATGGCATCAGGAGCAATTTTCATATAGTTCAATCTTTCTTGCATAATGTGATTTGTTTAATTATTGAAATACTGCGTACTAATTTTTCACAGCGACAATACTGATTGCATTGAGATGGTGTTGGTTTTTTCTAAAAACTTTTCTCATGGCCAATATTCTACTTCTTTCTTCTGGATGAGTGATAATATTGTAAATGATTTTTAAAGTTCTGAAAACTCCTTCATCTTCAATCATACGTTTGCTTTCTAGTAATAACATTGGATTGGTCTCAATATTTTCTATTGAAAACCCTTCTTTCTCTAGTAAGGTAATCCACTCATTTTGAGTTAGAGGTCTTGCATTCACTTTAATTGTATGGGCTAATTCTTTTTGAATTTTTGCTTTTGTTTCCTCTGAAAGATCATTTGGCACTAATCCTAATTCATGAATTCCGTATTTGCCACCTTTCTTTAAAATTCGGTAGGCTTCTTTAATGATTTCGGATTTTCTATGATCTGCTTGCATAGTTAACATAGCTTCGCCATATACTTTAGAGTAGGAGTTGTTTTCTAGAGTAGAATTCGCAGCATTTGCCACTATGATTTTTTGATTTTTACTATGAATAGTTTTGCGCAAATTGCTTGCAGCTTCTTCATTGAGTTCTATTCCTGTATAAGATTTTGGGTGATGTTGCAAGGTAAGAGCAGCCGTGAATCCCATTCCTGGAGCAAATTCTACGACGTTATCGGTGTTGTCAATCTTAAGGTTTTGAATCATTTTTATAGTTAATTCTTTACCTCCCGGACGCAATACCTTTTTACCCATTTTGGCTAATATCCAATGTCCTTGCTCTGTATTAATTGTTTTGTTGCTCATTTTAGCTGAATTTAATGTGAGAATACTCGATGATATTTCACATTTCAAATAAATTTAATTTAATTGTCGTTTCAGCTACTGCAATGAAAACCTTAGCTAAAACTGATGAATATCTCTCAAGCCTTTCGTTTTATTTTGTATGTATAATCTTTGTTCATTTTGCTATTTTTTACCAACCTCTAGATAAGAGTACTCCTAATAAAACTGCTGCTATTGCCAAGAGGAAACTCATTCTTCCCATCATTCTTGATGAATTTCTTAAACGTAATGTTTCTGAATGTTCGGGATCTTTTTTCCAAGCTTCAATTGCTTTTGATCCTAAAAAATAATCGTGAACTATACTGATGAGAATAATTCCTAAAAAGACTAATAGTTTTAATCCGACAAGCTTTCCAAATGAGGTATGCAGTAAGAAGTCCATATTCCATTGTGCACCTCTATATTCTAATTGTATAAAACCAGTGATGAGTAAAAGAACCAAAGCGACTGTTCCGACCGTTCTAAATTTGAGCGAAACGCTTGCAATAAGATCTACTTTGTCAGGATGATTTTTGATACCCGGAATAAATGCTAATATCAAAAATAACATTCCACCCAACCATATACAAGCGGATAATATATGAATGAAAACTGATATTACATATATTTCGTGACTCATGATTGTGGTAAGTTTTTGTTCTTTATTGTTGAATAATTTATCCTATTAAATGAGCTAAACCATGTTCTACTGGACCGCAAAGCACATTGATAGTTTTAGTGTTGAATAGATGATGAATAATTTCTCTGCCTCTTTTATAGTCATCATGAATAGGACATGGATGTGAAGAAGAACATTTGCTCAAGCCCAATCCACATTGATTGAATAAATCTTTTCCATCGATAGTATTTACAATAGTAATGATCGGTTGCTCCTGTTGCTCCTTTGTAATATAAAAACCTCCCGTAGGTCCTTTGATGCTATGAATAATTTTTTGACGGACTAAGTTTTGCAAAATTTTACTTACAGTATGCTCGCTTGCATTGATGTATTGAGAAATTTCTTTCACGCCAGCATTCTCTCCGGACTCTTCTTTAGAGGCGAGATAGATGACGGCTTTGATGGCAGTTTTACAGGTATTACTCAACATGATTATCCATTTAAAAAATTAACACCTTCTTCGGAAATCATTCCTTGATTCCATGGTGGCTCAAAAGTTAAGTTGACATGTATTTCTTCTTCTGGAAAAGATTGCTTCATGGCTTGTGTTGTTGACTCTACAATAGATTCTCCCATAGGACAAAACTGTGTTGTCAATGTCATATTCACTACGATATCTTTGCTTTTTTCGCTAAAATTGATTTCATAGATTAAGCCCAAATCAACAATGTTTAAACCTATTTCAGGATCTATCACATCATATAAAGCTGCTATGGCAATTTCGCTTTTCTCATCATTATTTGTAGTAATATTCATCTTATTTGGCTTTATGAAAATAGATTTTAAAAACGTTCATATTATATAATACAGCAGTAATTATTAGGAAAATGGCTCCAACATTTAAGAGGTGGACATTGCTCTGAATAATACCCCAACTGAAAATAATGAGTCCAATCAGATAAGCTACTCCATTAGCAATAAAAATATTGTTGTTAAAAAGCTCTTTTGGATTGGGTGTTTTACCTAATCCTGCTTTGCTGCTATACACTTTATTCCAAATGATAAAAGGCATAGTTTTGAAAGTCATTCCTAGAATAATGCTTGTGATCCACCCGAAGAAAATAGTGAACCCATATAAAAGTGCTAATTGTTCTTTATTCACAAGAGTGAAAAATAGAATAATAGCAATCAATACAAGAATTGGAACAATTGCTAATGCCACAGAAAGCATTGAAATTTGCACTTGTTCATCTACTTTTTTACGAATACGCTGAGTGTATGAGCTATAGATATATTTTCCAAATAATAAAACACTACATGCAGTAAGAATTATTGGAACTATATAATAAGTTGATTTTAGAGGAGAAAAGAAGAGCAGAATAAAACTTAGCAATGCTCCATTGATTAAAAAATAAACCCACCATAATTGTTTTTCATTCTCATATTTAGAAATTAAAAACATAGGAATTAATCTAGAACCTACACCAATAATCATGAGTAAAAACCATCCAATAATTCCCATGTGTGCATGAAGAGAAAGATAATGAACAGAGTTTTCAGAAAATATGTGTGTGGTAAAATTCAAAACCATTAAAAGTCCGAGTAGAGTAGTAGTAAATAGCCATAATACTGCTGTTAAGGCAAAAATAGCATGTACATTTTTACTTTTGCTATAAGAAATGCTCAACCAAAGATTGACTAAATAAGCTATTACTGCCAAATTAATCAATGTGCCACCCAATAAAGCTATAGTGCCTAAATTGAACTTATAAAAAGCATAAACTAATATTGGAATACCTAAACCAGCAAAAATAAAAGATAGATAGGCTAATAATTCGCTGTGTAATTTTCCTTCTATTAATACGGGAAATAACTGATGACTTGCTCCTAGAATAATCATTGTTCCCCAACCAAGCGCCATAACGTGAGTAATAGCTAAGGTAGGAGGGTTGAAGTAATGCTGAGTAAATGCAGTGGTATTGATGAGTATTAAAACTGTTGCAATTAAAAATGAAACCGCAGCATAACCATAAAAAGGCAACACCACTTTATAAGAGGTATTTTTAATGGGGCTATTTCTTCCTGCAACTATCATATCAATTTTTGAAAATTAAAAGACGTACTTCTCCTTCGCTAATTTCTTTGATTCTATAATCCAATTTTCTGTCAGACAATTCTGGTAATAGAAAAACAGGAATTCGTTTATGATAAACAAAAAGTGCAGTATCGTCCGCAAGATTTTCTAACTCACCTAATATTGTCAACATAGGTTTTGGCATCTCCAAATCTCTAACATCTACAGTTGTCAGTTTATCTTTAAAGCGTTCCAAAATCTCTTCCCAACCACTTTCAGCTCCAGTTTTCGGTTGTACATTAATTGTAGTATCATTTGATTTTTTAAAGAAATAAGTTTCTATCAAGTCGTCACTAATCGCATCTGCATACGCTTCAAAACCTTGTTTTTCTAACATAAAAATCAAAGGAGTGGGCTCAAAGGTGTTGATGACTTTTAGAGCTTCTCCAGCTTGGATAGATTTGACTTTATCTAAAATTAATTTCAAAGGATCTTTACCTTCATCTAATAAACCGCGAACATCTAAGTCGATGATTTGATTCTTTTTGAGCGAAGTAATAAACGCTGGTAGTCCCTTCTTTTCTTCTACTTTAGCTACTGTATCTGTATCAATTTCAAAACCTAATGGACGAAGTTTGTTAAAGAAATCTTCGACTTTGCATCCAGCAATTTTTGATGCCATTGCAATACTCGTTCTACCTGCAAGCACTTTTCTCAGAAATGGATTTCTTAGTTTATTGAACTTAGAATCTATACTGATGATGGCTTCCATTGCATCAGGATGAGCCTTTAGTAGGTAAGCGATTTTAGTATTTGCATTGATAGCTTTCATTGTATTGTAGATTATTCTTCTAATTTTAATGCTCTTGGAAAGAGTAAATTATTTTCTAGATGAGTATGTAAAAGCGTATCATCTTCAAATTCACTCAGCATGCGGTAAAGTAAAGTATAACTAGCGCAAGCATCTTCCGGCAAGGAATAATTATTAGAGAGTTTTTTGATTTCTTCTAAATCCTTATTGATCAATTGATGTACTTTCTCTGCAGAATGTATGATATTTTGTAGACTTTCAGAACTATCAGAATCTGTAGAAGTGGATTTGACCAGTCTTTTAATCTTTGGAAATAATACCATTTCTTCTTCCTCAATCAAAGCAGTGATATTCGTGTTAATTTGTTTGACCAAATTATTGATATCTATTAATTCAGGATAGTTTTCACAATGTACTTCCATGACTTTATTAGCGTAAGAAGTGATTTCGGGTAAGTTTTTTCTGATATATCTATGATGCGTATTGACAATAAAATCCGAAAAGAAATCTAAATCCCACTCATCGTATGGCAATTGATGCGTACTTGGAGTTTTGTCTGCTTGTTGTAATTCTTGCTCAACTTTAGTGACATCTAAACCTTTTTCAGCACAAGCTTCTTTGACCGTTTTCTTTCCTTCACAACTGAAGTCTAAACCATATTTCTTGAAAACTTCAATTTTTCGTAAATCTTTAGCTGCTAATTCTCCGAGGGTTTCGTCGTTTTCTCCTGCAATCCGTTTTCGTATTTGGACGTCCCACCATTCCGGTCCCTCTTCAAGATACTCCCAAGTGAATACATTTCCACGCTCACCTAATAGTTGGTAGTAAACAGGTTTAGGGTCATGGTCATTGTGTACTATGATACTGTCACCTTCTTTCAGTTCATCAAATTTTCTGAAAATGGTAGGATGTTTTAATTTAGGTTCTAAGGAAGGGACGTCGATGATATTATTTGGAGATGTTTTCATTTTTTTTGTCTTTTTGATATAAATAAAATAGATCAACCTTATAAGCTTAATTACCTATAAGGTTGATTGCACACACTATTTTAGCGTAATATTTATTTTCCACCATTCAGGACCTTGTTCCAAATACTCCCAAGTGAAAATATCACCTTTTTGACTTGCAAGTTGATAGTATAGTGGTTTGGGATCATGATCATTTTTAAGGATAAAACTTTCACCAGGTTTTAACTCATCAAAACGTGCAAAAATTGTTTGGTGTTTAACTCTCGGTTCTAAAAGAGTAGCATCTAAAATATCTGATTTTTCCATTTCTTAAGAAATTTAAGTGATTTAACGTCTTCAAATATAAGTACTATTCCTTAATAAAAGTATTGAAGTGCTTTTATTCTTTATTAAGAAAAAACTAATTTATATAGTAGCATTGAAGTTCTAGTTTAGGATGGAAAGATGAATAGGAAATCTGAATTTACAAAGCGATATGTATGAAATGATAATTGGAATAAAGTAGAAGATTATAATTTGCAGAGAATGGATTTTTCTTAATTTTTGATTTGTTTATACTTTATTCTATTTGTATTTAATAGAAGTAAGCTAATTGATAAGCTTTTGATCTAAAAAATCTCTATTTTCCCATTTCAAATTTAATCAACTAATTAGAACTAAAGGAAAGCAGTATGAGTATGCTATTATTAATTTTACTAATGATATTTTTTATCATGTTGATTGCACTGTTTTACTATAAAGCCAAAGAAAACGACAACAATCATTAAAATATTAAGAGAATGGTTGAGTTGAAGTACTAGTCAATATGACTATAGTTTTTTGGAGAGGAGATAGAATGATGGGTGTGTACTTTTTTAAGTTAATTACGTGAGTTTAAAATTTGATTTTTCTAAAACATAAGGAGTTAAATACTTATTTAAAGTATTATTTTATCTGAATTACAATCTTATTTTGAGATTTGTTTTTCTACTATTTTTTCGAGCTCTAATATTTTAAAATCGAACCATTTTTGTCTAAAATCTGAGTTGTCGACAGCATTCTTAAAGTTCTGAAATGGTTTTCTTCTTTGTAGAATCTTTTCCAATTCCGTTTTAAATTTAATATCTGGAACTTGGTCAATAAAACCTTCCATTATTTTGAAAGATTCAAAGCTTTGTAGCACTTCAATTTTTATAATATCTGCCTTATTTTTCTTGACTATTTTTAGTTGAGATTTAAAACTATCTTCTAAATCATCTTCCTCCCAGAAATTTGAAAGGTTTGGAATAGCAATAATCTCATGAGTTTTAAAGTTATAATAGCAGTCACTTCCACTATCTATTTCTTGCGCAATTTCTTTTATTATTTTGGACTTGGAGTTTTCCATTTCAAAATTTTAAGATGTTCCTTTTAAATCTAGTAATTTTGTTTTAATATTTGAGATTTCTTGTCATTATTAGAAGTTAGAGAGCTGATTTCAAAAGGAGTGGAGTGCTAAAAATTCACTCTTTATACAAACCCAAAAAAGGCCTCACATGAAACATGGAGACCTTTTTGGATATTTTGTTGGAGGATTACCCTCTTCTTAATTCTTTGATTCTTGCAGCTTTACCTTTCAAGTCACGTAGGTAATAAATACGTGCACGACGTACTTTACCTCTTTTGTGCAACTCTATTTCTGCAATATTAGGAGAGTAGAAAGGATAGATTCTTTCTACACCAACACCATTAGAGATTTTTCTGATGGTAAATGTTTGAGTTAATCCAGTTCCTCTACGTTGAATTACATCTCCACGGAAAATCTGAATACGTTCTTTAACACCCTCTACAATTTTGTAGTGTACGCTAATATTATCTCCTGCTTTGAACTCAGGGAATGATCTTTCTGGGATGAGGTCTTTTTCGAGAGCTTTAATGATGTCCATTTCTCTTTCTTTAAATCGGTGTGCAAAGTTAGTACAATATCTCTAAAATTCAAATAGTGATGTTGTACTTTAGTTTTGTTTATCTTTTAATAATTCTGGTCTACGTTGAAGTGTTCTTTCTAACGCCTTTTCATGTCTCCAATTTTCCACGTTTGCTGTATGTCCACTTAGTAATACTTCTGGTACTTTCCAACCATTGTAATCGGCAGGTCTAGTATATACCGGTGGTGATAGCAAGTTGTCTTGAAAGGAATCTGATAAAGCTGAAGTTTCATCATTCAATACACCAGGGATTAATCTGCCAATACTGTCTACCAACACTGCTGCTGGTATTTCTCCCCCTGAAAGTACATAATCACCTATAGAGATTTCTCTCGTGACGATATGCTCTCTGATGCGTTCATCTATGCCTTTATAATGTCCACAAATGAAAATCAGATTTTTTTTCAGTGAAAGCTGATTAGCTGTTTTTTGATTATATAATTCTCCGTCGGGAGTTAAAAAAATGACTTCGTCATATTCTCTTTCTGAGGTGAGTTGCTCGACACATTTTAATATGGGTTCAATCATCATCACCATTCCTGCCCCTCCGCCAAACTGATAATCATCAATCTGTTGGTGTTTAAGGCTGGAGTAATCTCTTATTGCATGCACATTGACTTCCAATAGACCTCTCTTAGTAGCACGTTTCATAATCGAATGATTAAACGGACTATCTAAAAGTTCTGGTACAGCGGATAAAATGTCGATGCGCATTTTTAGAATATTTCAAAAAAACCTTCTGGTAAATTCATAGTAATCTTTTTCTCTTCTTCATCTACATCTTCTACTAAGTCTTCATGCATAGGAATCATAACGATTCTGTTTTGATAGACCACTTTGACTAATTCATAGCTGGGCATTTCGATGACTTCTTTGATTTCACCTATTTTACCTATTGCATTATCTATCACTGTATATCCTACTAAAGATTCATATTCCTCAAAAATTTCTGTCAAGTCTTCTTCTCTTAAGAGAATTGGATATTTTGACATCGGAGTAATTTGTTCTTTAGAGTCGAAATCTTCTAAAAGTAACAACACTACATCATCAGCTATTTTTTCAATAGACTTGATAAAATGCGGCAAAGTTTCTTTAGGAGTTTCAATAAATACCGCTTCAACTTGCAATAAATCTTCCATATAGTCAGGTTTGACTCTGACTTTCATGATGCCTTTTACACCATGTGCTTTATGGATACTGCCTACTTGAATTAAATCTTTCATGTCCTATTATTGACTTGAAGACAAGGTATATGAATGATAAAGAAAATTATTCTGCGCTTTCTTCAGCTTCAGGAGTCTCAGTAGCTTCAGCTTCTTCTGGAGCTTCTTCTGCTGGTACTTCTTTAGATTTTAATCTTGCTTGAGCTCTTTCTTTACCTGCTTCGATAGTAGCTTGGTAAGCTGCTTGTTTTTTAGATTTAGCAGATTCTTGAGCTGTTTCAACAATTTGATTTTTGTTTGCAATCCACTCGTTGAATTTTACTTCAGCGTCTTCTGCAGAGAAAGAACCTTTGTCTACTCCTCTTAACAAGTGTTTTTTGTAAAGAGCACCTTTGAATTGTAAGATAGATTTTACTGTGTCAGTAGGTTCTGCACCTACTTGCAACCAATAAACAGATCTGTCCACATTCAACTCAATAGTAGCTGGTACTGTAGTAGGATTGTAGCTTCCTAATGCTTCGATGAATTTACCATCTCTTTTCGCTCTGCTGTCCGCAGCAACGATTTTGTAAAAAGGCTTACCTTTTTTACCGTGTCTTTGTAAACGAATTTTAACTGACATTTTTAAAATGTTTTTAGTTTTTTAATGCCTGCTTTGCTATCAATAGTTTTGGCAGGGTTTTGAAACGCAGGCAAAGGTACAACAATTTATTATTCGATACAACCTATATTTTTGGCTAATATTTTGACTTTTTTGATTATTTTAAACTTCACTCTAAATTAATGAGTTCTGCAACATTTGTCACCCAATTATATAGAAGTAACTTTTAACTTTGTAGCAATTATGATGTAGTCAAAAAAGTATTGACTTTATATTAAACTCAAGAAATGGAATTGGATAATAAAAAATATAGAAAACAACGGAGTATTACCAGAGTATTGTTGCAATCCAAATGTCCTACATGTGGTCAAGGAGATATGTTTAAAGATCCCAATCCTTATAATATCTACAATTTTGACAAGATGAATAGATATTGTAGCAATTGCAATATGGACTTCGAAAATGAAACAGGTTTTTATTTTGGAGCAATGTATGTGAGTTACGGTTTATGCGTAGGAATGTCCGTAATGAATTTTGCAATCTATGCTTTGATTTTTGGCTTTGGCAGAATACATATTTACCTGATCGCTAACTCCATCATGTTATTAGTGCTTTGGCCTTTTATCTTTAGATTGTCGAGAGTGATGTATTTATGGGTGTCAGATATAGTATTTAGTGGAGAAGGAGCAGATGCTGATAAAGCTTAAATAAAAACATCCGTTAGTATAAAATATAAAAGGCTTCCAATTGGAAGCCTTTTATATTTTGAAGTCAACTTATTTTGACATTATTCAGTTTTAGCCAAAACGTTTCCTTTGATTTGTAATACATCAGTATTGTTAGCTGCATTACTTACCACAGTTACAGTTTTAGTAAAAGAACCTAATCTGTTTGTATCGTAATTTACTTTGATAGTAGATTTTTGACCTGGTAATATTGGTTCTTTAGGCCAAACAGGAACAGTACATCCACAAGATCCGGTTGCGTTAGAAATAATTAAAGGTGCATTACCAGTGTTGGTTAGTTCAAATTCACGTGAACCATTGTCACCTTGATTGATAGTTCCGTAATCTACTGTAGTAGCTTCCCACTTAATAACTGGACCAGACTGAGCGTTTACAAATACAAAAACCGACAAAATAAGGGTAATTGATAACATTAACTTTTTCATAAAAAATAATTTTTGATTTTAATCTTATAACTCAAATCTAATGCCTAAAACTTCTGTTTGGTAAATTTTATAGTAAAAACTTTTTGCTTTTAACATAAAATTAGACATTAACGAGTGGAAATCTTATATTATATTTGATACGGATGAGAAAATTAATACTTACACTTACTTTTTTTATATTTCTAGTGCCTGGTTTTGCAGAAATTAAAGATTCTATTTCTACTTCAGACCAAATTAGAGTTTATTCAGGATTTCGATTTGGTTTCGGTGGTGCCAAACAGAGAAATACAGTCATTAATCGACAAGACGGTAAGTTCCTGCTCAATCCCAATATCGGAGCAGTACTTTGGATTAGATTTAGACAACATATAGGTGTCATGGCAGAAGCTAATTACTCCATGAAAGGTATCCGATTTAAAAATGAAAAGAATGATACTGTCCATATATTTCAGAGAAAGATACATTACTTTGAGTTTCCAGTTTTATTGCATGCCTCGATTGGCACACAAAGATTTACAGAATTTTTCGAATTTGGAATTGCCCCTTCCTATATATCAGGTTTCTATGACGAGACTTCCGCTTATGTAGATCGAGAACCCATCGAAACAGAATATCAAGAATACTCCTATAATAAGGGCCTACCTTTTCCAACTAAAAGATTTGATATCAGCATGGTGATAGGAGCAGGGATGACAGTGAAGTTAGGACCAGGAATGTTGCATGCAGGATTTAGAACCAATATAGGACTCTTAGATATTTATCGCTCCGACAGAATCGGCTATATTAATCAAGGGCAAAAACAGTTCAACTTCCAAATACAGTTTGGCTACTTATGGCACGTCAAATCGTTTTCAAAATAAATAATTAGGGCAGCATTTCCGGCTATCATTTCATCTTCCCTACGTTTCACTTCGGGTGATATTCCATTCTATCCGGGCTGCATGTAGTACTATAAAAATGATGTCGTACCTATATTAGTAATTATTTTTCTGTGGACACCTGAATCCTTATTTCAATCTAAATGTTCTGACGACTTCTTTAATATCATCGATACTTTTGCCCGTTGAATCATTGGTCGTGCCGAAAAAGATATAGTAAAAATCCTGATTGAATAAGATGGTTTGATAGAGAACTTCTTCGTCTTGAGTAGCATTATTGACTCCTTTTGCTATAATTTCAAAACCATTAAATTGGTTGATAGAAATAGGAGTTTTACTGACTATAGTTTTGATTTCGTAAGGCATTTGACCTAATCTATACATCGCAAATTGCTCTTTGTCTTCAGTAGTTATTTTACTGATAGATTTAGAAACCATAAGACTAGTGTTGTCTTCAGAGAGCGTGGGAAGCAATCCGTCCACGGTGTAAATCAAGGAGTTAGAGAAGAATTTCGCGAACTTCAATTTGGAAGAATTAACATTGATACTATAGTCTAAAAGTTCTAAAGGATTGATAGACTGACTTTTATCAAAGTATGATGTAAGCATTGACTTTTTGATTTCTTCGCCTGCTCTTATGTAGTTTTTGAGAAAGATGCCGTTGAGAATGAAGGATTCGTTTTCTGTTCCAAATATTAGAATATACTTTGAATAATCTTTTCCATTAGAGTTTTGTGTTCCTTTGACTAATACTGCAGGAAGTTGATTGAAAGTAAGAGATTCAATTTTTTCTGCAACTACTCCATTTTGCAATAAGTTTTCTTGAGTTATGCCTTTGGAAATTTCAGAGAATCCTGCCGGCACTTCTGTAATCATGATGCTTGAGCCACTTTCATTATGCTCTAATCCTAGAAAGTTTTTGGAAGACTTGAAGTCTTTGGGTGGAATTAAACTGATTTTTGTGCCCTTAATATATACATGTTCAGATGTCAAAGTATTATTGATACTGTTGTCTGCCATAAGCTGAAAGCTCATGAACAGTGCAAGTAGGACAATCCCTATTTTATTCATAATCGTGTAGTAATGTGACGAATATTTTATAATACTCAAATACTGTGCAGTAATTCAGTCTACACTAATTTTTATCAAAAGAAGTGAAGAAGGCAATGTAATTTTAAAGCTGTATTAATCTAAATGATAGATTTCCATCACCTCTTTTAAGATACTCGGAAAGTCGATTTCCAAATCAATCAGTTCGCCTGTATGGATATCAAAAACCCAACCATGTACTGTCAATCCTCTTTCTCTAATTGCTTTCTGAACAGCAGCAGTTTTAATTGTATTCACGCACTGCTCTTGTACATTCAATTCTACTAATCTATTGTATCTGCTTTCTTCGCTTTTAATCAGATTGAGTTCGTCTTTATGTATTCTATAAACGTCTCTGATATTTCTCAACCATGGATTTAAAATTCCTAAATCTTCAGACTTCATTGCTGCTTTGACTCCACCACAAAAATAATGTCCGCATATCACTATACGTTTGACTTTAAGTAATCTGACAGCGTATTCAATCACTGTCATCGCACTCAAATCTGTGTTAGAAATCATATTGGCGATGTTTCTATGTACAAAAACATCTCCCGGAGCTACTCCCATTAATTCTTCTGCGGATACTCGACTGTCGGAACAACCAATATATAAGATATCAGGATTTTGACCTTTGGAAAGATTTAGAAAATAGTCAGAGTCTATATTCAGTTTGTTTTGAACCCATGTTTTATTATTCTCGAAGATTTTTTCGATTTCCATTTCTTGGTTTTAATAGTAATTACTGGTGTGTGATCAGCTTTGGAAGTTCAATTTATACTTTTGATTCAATAGTAGCAAAATGTTTTTTATTATTCCTCAATTCTATGAACACTAGATATTCCATTTAAAGATTTTAGTTTTTCAATGAGTTTGACCAATTGAGTTTGGTCTTTGACAAATACCTTAAATGTGCCTTCGAAAATTCCATTTATAGATTCTAAAGCCATGGATTGCATATTGACTTTCATGTCCGCAGAGATGATATGTGTAATCTTATTGATGACACCAATATCGTCAATTCCATTGATAGAAATTCCAGTAAGAAATGCTGGTGATTTACTTGGTGTCCATTTGGTTTTTACAATTCTATACCCGTATTTAGACATCAAATTAATGACATTATTGCAATTGGTACGGTGGATTTTAATGACACCATTAATAGAAATAAAACCTATCACATCATCACCTGGAATAGGTGTACAACATTTAGCAAATTCATATGGGAACTGACTAGCTGATTCGCCAAAAATAATCAATTCTGCATTTTTATCAATCTTGCTTTTGTCGACTACATATTCTTCATATTCTACAAATTTCTTTTCTGCTTTAGGAATCTCTAATAGATTACCTACAATATGCAAAGTTTTTATTTTGGTCAAATCTACATGGTGCAGTGCGATGTTATAACATAAATCTAAAGCGCTTGGAGATTTGTAAAAGTTGACCAATACTTGCATATTTTCAGGACTCAATGGCAATTTGAGCGACTTGAGTTTCCTTTCTAATATCTCTTTGCCATCTTCTGAAATTTTCTTTTTGTCTTCACGAAGTGAGTTTTTGATTTTTGCTTGTGCGCGTGGAGTGGTAGCGATACTGAGCCATCCTTCAGAAGGTTTTTGTTTTTTGGAAGTGATGATTTCTACTTGATCACCATTCTGTAAAACATGACTGATAGGCACTAATTTATTATTGACTTTAGCTCCAATACACGAATCCCCAACAGCGGTATGAATATGATAGGCAAAGTCAAGCGCAGTAGCTCCTTTCGGCAATATTTTTAACTCTCCCTTGGGACTGAATATATAAATTTCTTTGGTGTACAGCTGTAGCTTGAAATCATTGATAAAGTCGACAGGATTCGTTTCAGGATTTTTTAGAAATTCTCTGATTTGAACTAACCAACTCTCAATAGCTTCATCTGCTGAGTTGTTATTTTTGAATTTGTTCTCTTTGTATTTATAGTGCGCCGCTAAACCTTTTTCTGCGATTTCATCCATTCTTTTTGAACGGATTTGTACTTCTACCCATTTCCCTTTGGAGCCCATCACAGTAGTGTGCAAGGATTCGTAGCCATTGGCTTTAGGATGTGACAGCCAATCTCTTAATCTATTAGGACTTGGTTTATATTGATCGGTAATAATTGAATATGCTCTCCAACATTCTTCTTTTTCCTTTTCAGGGTCGGAATCTATGATGACTCTAATGGCAAATTTATCATAGACATCGTCGAATGTGATGCCTTTATTTTTGATTTTAAGCCAAATAGAAAATATGGATTTAGGTCTTCCAAATACAGAAGCATTCAAACCAGCTTTGTCTAATTCTTCCTGAATAGGTTTGATGAATTCGTTGATGAATTTATTTCGTTCTTTTTTGGTATCATTTAGTAATCGAGCGATTTCCTTATACTTTTCACTCTCGGTAAATTTCATCGACAAATCTTCCAATTCACCTTTGATAGAATATAATCCCAATCTGTGTGCTAAAGGAGCGTATAGATAGATAGTCTCAGAAGAAATTTTCAACTGATTTTTACGAGGGACAGTATCTAAAGTCCTCATATTATGCAATCGATCCGCGATTTTAATGAGTATTACACGGATATCATCACTTAATGTCAATAGAATCTTTCTGTAATTTTCAGCTTGGATGGATTCTGTCTGTGAAGAGATTTTACCGATTTTAGTCAAGCCATCTATAATTTTGACTATTTCATCACCAAATTCTCTTTTTATATCGTCAAAAGTTACTTCTGTATCTTCTACCGTATCGTGCAAAAGTGCACACATAATAGAAGTAGTGCCTAAGCCTATTTCAGAAGCAACAATTTTAGCTACTGCAAGAGGATGAAAGATATAGGGTTCTCCAGATTTTCTACGTTGATGTTTATGAGCATCTACAGCAACTTCAAAAGCTCTTCGCAATCTCTTATCATCTCCGGGCTTCATCCTAGGAGCAGCCATTTTTACTAATTGACGGTATTCTTTTAGAATATCCTTACGTTCTTTTTCTTCGTCTATTACTAAATCTACCATATCATCTTCTCAACTACTTAAATCTATATGATTTGAATGGATAAATTAGTAAAAAGTTCTTAATTAATAGAGGTCAAGACGAAATGTGAGAAGAAATTTAATTGATTCTTAAATCAATTGAAATATATCTACCGGAATACTTGGGAAACTTGATTTTGATTCTCTTAAAATATTAGAGTATAAGAGTAGAGTAGAAGTAGAGGAGTATTGCTATGACCATTGAGTTTTGAAGCCATAGAAGGTAAGTTTTTTCTCAAATAGACTTTGTCTACAAGAAATTTGTAATTATTTAACTTCTGACTTGGTTTCATTTTAGTGTAATATTGTTTTAAGATATTTTTATAAACTGTTGATTGCGTGTTATTTGTATAATAATTATTTATGATAAAATGTTACATTGATGAAGTTGGGTGAATCTTGAAAAAAGTTTTTACAGAAACTTCAATTTTTGTTGGTGGATTAATTAGGATTATTTACCTTTGCAACGCTTTGAAAATGCGGATGTGGCGAAATTGGTAGACGCAATAGACTTAGGATCTGTCGGGCGACCGTGGGGGTTCGAGTCCCTTCATCCGCACGCTTCGGACTTCTCCTTTCGCCAGGAGAAGTCTTATTTTTTTATAGAAAAAACTACTAATTGTGAATATTGTCAGAAAAGATACTGATGCTCTAAATGCTACATTAAGCGTTAGTTTAACTAAAGAAGATTATTTGCCAAAAACTGAGCAAGCGTTAAAAAAGTTAGGAAAGAATATCACCATGAAAGGTTTTAGAGCAGGAATGGTTCCTGCAGGCTTGGTGAAAAAAATGTACGGTACTGGTGTTTTAGTAGATGAGTTGAACAAAATCGTAAATGATGCAGTCAATAAATACATCGAAGAAAACAAATTGGAGATTTTAGGTCGTCCAATGCCTATTCCTACAGAAATTGATTTTAATATACAAAACCCAACTGATTATACTTTAGAATTTGAATTAGGATTAGCTCCTCAATTTGAAATTTCTGCATTGAAATCAGATACTATAGTAAAAGCTCCAAAAGTAGCTATCGACGAAGAATTGTTGAATAAAGAAATGGACAATTTAAGAGGTCGTTATGGCAATATGTCATTCATCGAAGAGGGTATCGAAGAAAAAGATATGCTCGAAGTGAAATTTGTAGAGCTTGAAAATGGTGCTCCAAAAGAAGGTGGTGTTACAGCTACTGGTCCTATAAACTTAGAAATGGTCAAAGATGAAACTTTGAAAAATACTTTGTTAGCAGGGAAAGTTGGAACTACTGCTACTACTGAAGACTTATTTGTGGCATTAGACAGAGAAAGAGCTCAAGTAGTTAAAAACGTTTTAGGATTGAGCGAAGAACCTGAAAATATGGGTGCTGCTTTCGAAATGACGATTGAGCGTATTTCTAGAATGGGAAAAGCTGAATTGAACCAAGAGTTTTTTGATAAAGTATTCGGTCCAGATCAAGTGAAAACAGAAGAGGAAGCAAAAGATAAATTACGTGAAGAATTATCTAGCTATACTTCTCAAAGTGAGAGTGGTAAATTGAATGAACAAATCTTCAATATGCTATTAGAACAAACTGAAATACCATTGCCTGATGATTTCTTAAGAAGATGGATTAAAATCTCTAATGAGAAACCTATCACTGAAGATGTGATTGAAGAAGAATACCCAATATTCGCTCGTAACTTAAGATGGTCATTGATTGTCAATAAAATTTCAAAAGATAACGACATCAAAGGAGAATTTGATGAGATAAAAGAACATTCAAAAGAAGCTTTACGTCAACAATTGAAACAATATGCTCCAGCAGGAGGAGGTTTCTCTGATGAAGACTTAGAGAATTTGAATAATAATATGTTGTCAAAAGAAGACCATGTCAAAAAGTCATATGATGCAGTGATGGAACAAAAATTGTTTAATGTTATTAAACAACAAATAACTGTTGAAGAAGAAGTAGTCAGTTTCGAGGATTTCTTTAAAGCATAAAACTTATAAAATATGGATTTCGGAAAAGAATTTAGAAAATACGCAGTAAAAGATAAAGGTTTATCAGGTTTAGCTGTAGATCAATATCTAAAACATAATATCACTAATCTTACACCAAACATTATTGAAGAGCGACCTATGAACGTAGCAGCTATCGATGTTTTCTCTAGATTAATGATGGATAGAATTATTTTCTTAGGAACTGGTGTGGATGATTATGTGGCCAATATTATTACAGCACAATTGCTTTTCTTGGATTCTGTAGATGCAAAAAGAGACATTCAAATTTATATCAATAGTCCAGGTGGTAGCGTTTACGCTGGTTTGGGGATATATGATACTATGCAGTATGTGAATCCTGATGTAGCTACAATTTGTACAGGAATGGCAGCTTCTATGGGTGCAGTTTTATTGTGTGCAGGTGCTAAAGGTAAAAGAGCAGCATTGAAACATAGTAGAGTAATGATTCACCAACCAATGGGTGGCGCGCAAGGTCAAGTTTCAGATATGGAAATTACTTTGAAAGAAGTGATTAAATTGAAAACTGAATTGTACGAAATCATTGCTGAACATTCCGGTCAAACCATCGAGAAAGTAGAAGAAGATTCAGATAGAGATTATTGGATGATGTCTGAAGAAGCTAAAGCTTACGGAATGATTGATGAAGTATTAACTAGAGAGAAAAAGAAATAATTTTTCTTTTAAAATTATAAAAAAATAGCCAACTGAAAAGTTGGCTATTTTTGTTTTGAGGGATGAATTCGTTTAGTTTGACTATTTTTTTTTGATTTTCTGTAGGCAAATAGAAAATATTGTCCGTAAAAAGGAGATACATGAAATCATCCACGATACAGAAATAGATTTTGAGCAGATACTCTCTTTCTGTCAACAAGAAGTCATTTTGGGTGATGCTAAAAATGTAGTTGGATTTAAGGCTTCAGTGGCTTGTTAGAGAAATGAATTCATAGCATTCTTTGGGTGCTATGAATTATATTTTTGCAAAACTATTCTTCCGCATAAAAGTTGATTCCATTTTTAATAGCTTCTTGAAGCTTATCTAAATCGATTTTGTTTTTATAAAATCGAATATTACTAACTAGTGATTTTAAAAATTCATTTGCCGATTCGTTATTGTCTGTTGTTGATGCATATACTAGACTATAAATCAAATCATTGTGTGCAAAGTCAGCAAAATATGTTTTAATCACTGGAGTATGTTCAGGTTGAGTATCCATTTTAGGATTTTTGTAATTCCATAAATTCACTTGAATCCCATTGACAGAAATAATTTTATTTTCAGATTGTAGTTTTGTTTCAAATTCTTCTTCGAAATAATCAATTTCCCAATTCATATAATTGATCAATACATTCTCTTTAGAGTCAACAAATTCATCTTTATCGTTAATGTTAAATTGAAACCATTGGTCATCTTTCCTTATGATAGGAAAGTTGGAAAGATCAATGTCTCCATCCAAATTGAGTGTATGATAATTATTCTCTACGTTGAAATATATGAGCAATCCATTTTTTGTAGGAAATACTCCAATTTCTCGTTCTTCACATCTTTCTTTATAAATATTGATTGCACGTTCAAAGTCTAGATTTTTAGAGATTGTCCAATCTTCACAAGCTCCAATTTTATCATTCAGAAAGTCATATTTTACAACTCCTCTGTTGTAATATGCGGGAGCATTTTCGCTCTCTAATTCTATGGCTTTATTATAATCCTTTAGCGCTCCTTGATAATCTCCAGCATTTTTCTTACAAATGCCTCTCTTGTCATAAGCATAAGCATTATTAGGTTCTAGCTCAATAATTTTAGAGAAATCTAAAATCGCTCTATCATAATCTTGCAACTGTGCTCTAGCAAATCCTCTATTTGTATACGCCTGAATATTTTTATCATCCAATCGGATGACTTCATCAAATTGTACAATAGCTTCTTTGAAATTTCTTTCTTGCATCTCTGCTAATGCACGAGACATTGTATTGGAAGTAGTTTGGCTAAATGTGCTAAAGCTGATAAGAGATAGGAGTAGGAAGAGGATAGGTTTTTTCATTTAAAAAATAATATGGTTTTGTATGTATTGTTGATTGAACTTTCGGTGCTATTTAGAACGGTCTTTTCTAATGTTTTGGAGCGTGGACAGTAGTGGATTTAGGTGCCTAAAACTGCTAATACAGTAGGAGTCAATGTTAATTATAAGAAAGAATCTCCAAGATAATTCGTCACTTAGCTTGACGTAAAATCCTTGTTAGAAGTCATTTGTCTATTCATTCTATTATTTACTTTGTTTTTTATTTTTAAGAATAGATTTATGTTTTAAAGATTAATCATTTCTTTTTTTCGAATGATATTAATTTTTTTTCCTTTTACTTCTACACTTATTTTATCGGAAAGCTTATCTTTTATTATTTGAACAACATCTTCTTTTTTAGAGATGTTTTTATGAGATGAAAATGACGAAAGTATTTTTTTTAATTCGCTCAACCTATCTGTTTTAATTTCAAGAACTCCATTTTCTTCATCAATCATTTTAAAGATTTTGAGTAAGATTTTATTTTTTATTCCATATCCTTCATTACTATCTTGTATTTGTTTATTTAGTATAATATTATCTTTCGATTTATCAATCTCATTTTGCGAATTTTCTTTAATTTTTGTTTGTATTACTTCGGATTTAATAGTTTTTGAATCTAAAGAATTAAGAGATGATTCTATTTTATTATTTTTCATCTCAACATAAATTTCATTTTGAGATTGCATAGCCATTTTTCTGAAAATTTTTAAATTAGATAATTCGTATAAATCATCATAGAATTTTTTATACCCGAAGAATGAACCAGTTAAATAAATTGCAAGATTTAATTCATTGATGAATTTCTTTTCCTTTCTTATTTCTCCAATTAGTCTGCCTGTTGTTGAATCCTTAATCGTTTCACGTTCAGATAGGTCATTTTTAAATTTTAAAAATATTGCGGAAGCAAGGTATTGCCTTAACCCGTTAGCCGTTAATTGCTCGGTAAATTTTGTTACGTCATTAGAATCAGATATAATTTGGGCAATTTGAACAAATGATTTTTCAGATAATGCTTGTTTGTTATTCTCTAGAAATGAATGGAAATTACTGCCTTTGAACGAAGCCCTACCTTTTGAATGAGCGAATATTTCTCCAATGTCATAAAAATATCCTAAATCTGAATTAGGGAAAAATTCATAACGGTCGTATGCTAATAAATGAATAAAAAAGTCATCTTTAAACTCACTTGATTTAATAGCATTAATTCTTTTATGGTATGATGATTCAACTAATTCATTTGTAAGTAATGGCTTAAACTCTTTATTGACTTTACATAAATCCCAGAAAGCCTTAGAACCTCTATATCTTTCTTGAATATCGATTTGCTCTTCAACTTTATGAACAATTTTTTCAAATCGAGCGTCTTTAAAATCCAGTTTGGTATCAAACTTCATTTCGAATGAATTCTTCGCAGCCTTTGTTAGTGGAATGACTTCTGTTACATATTCTATTTCCAACCAAATGTTGTCAATTAAAACATTTTCAAAACTTATTATTAAATATTCTTCATCACCGACAAAATAAGGCATAGACAGAAACGCCTCATAAATTTTCGAGTTGATTTCTTCAGTATTTCTATTTACTGTATTTACTATCTTATTAGAAATCAATGGAATTTTACCAAAACGATAAAGCGAAGTAAATTCTTGTTTAGTTAAAATATATAAATTGTCCATTTTCAAATTATTTAAAAATCAAAATCAATATCTGCGCTCGTAGGTTGATTTGAAGTTTTTAGGTCAATTCTTTGACAAGTTGATTCAAATTTTGAAACCAATCTGTGAAGATAACCTGAGTAAGTAATAAATAGATTCATTTTACTACGAGTAATCGCAACCATAAATAAAGTTTCTTCATCTCTTCTGGAAATGCTTGTATCATCAGAAAGAAACGGAAGAAATACATTGTCAAAATCCATTCCTTTAGCACTATGATATGTCATTAAAATGGTGTTTCTATTTCGTTCTGCATTTTGAAAAGAACCATACCCATTTCCTACGTATTCTATTTTTAAACCTTGATTACGAAAGTGGTTGTTTAATGAATTGTAATCTGGTTTGCCCCAATTGTTTTCTTGTATAGACCAAGTCGTTTTGCCATTCTGTCTTAAAAGTCGATTTGCGAAATCCATTATATAATCGTGTTTAGGAAGTAATACTGCTGCGGAATAGCCTTCTGAAGTAGCATTGGACGATTGCTCCCAAACATACTTTACTTCTTCGTTTTCATCATAACCTTTGCCCAACCTTACGCTAACGTCTTTTTTAGTCATATCTCTACGTGAGCCAAAAATGTCCATGTTTGGCAAAAGGTTGGAAACAGCGTTCATTATTGATCTTGTTAGCCTATAAATTCTCGTAAGAACAAAAGGTCTAGCATTGATTATATTTCCAATTTCCGTTGTTGTAACCGTATCTTCGTAAATTGACTGATTAGAATCACCCGCAACATATACATGTTGGCTTCTTTGTTTCATTTGAATTAGTACATCAGCTGGCAAATCTTGGACCTCATCACAAAATATGTAGTCATAATTTTCATGACTTTTTTTGAATTGATGATATGTCATAACTGGTATTGCCTGCATTCCAAGTTCCGCCATCCCTGTTTTAAACATATCAATTAATGAGTAAGTGTAAACTACCACACATACGTTTGCATTAGGATTACTATCCATTTTCTTTCTCAAAGCATGAATTAGCATGACGGATTTACCACTTCCTGCAAATCCTTTTATCCAAATGTTTCCTCTTGAGTTAATTTCATTATCGACAAAATCTTTTTGGTCATCATCCAGTTTGTCATATTTTATCATCCAAGCCATATCTGTTAGTATTTTTGAAGCCCTTCTTCTTGTTTGAATTGGGTTAAATTATCAGAGTTGTACATTTTATCTAAATTTTCTTTTGGTTCGCATTCATCAATGTGTTCGGCATAATCTTTTTTACCTAGTGCTCTGGCACAAGATGAGAACCAACTATAATCCCATTTCTCCATTTTGTTACTTTCAAACTTTTGTTTCCATCTTTCAAATGCCTCTTGTAAAAGTTTTTCACCCTCTTTCTTTTTACCAGCTTTTATATATTCCTGACCTAAACTATATGCAGATGGATTATGTGATGGATTAGTTTCTTGTGCTTTTTCTAGATATTCTAGATATTTTTTCTTGTCTGAATGTTTGTATTGCATAGCTATGTTAAAAGCTGTAGTCGAAGATGGTTCTTTAGACATTGCTCTTTCATAAAACATAATAGCTTTGTCTCTTTTTCCTGCATTGCTGTAATGCAACCCTATATTGTTAAGATTTCCTTTTCCTGGAAACATTTCTTCAATTTGTTCTAATGTTTCGGCAGCTTTAAAATCCATTCCAATTTTCTCGTAAGCTTTGTGCAAGGTTTGTAAAGCAGATAAAGATGGTTCACCACCGTTTCGCTCACATTCGAGATTAAAATCTCTTTCAGCTTTATATTTTATTCTTTCCTCCGTAGTCATTTCTTTATTGGCAAATGGGCTTAGAGGTTCTACCATTATTTTTTTATTCCCAGCTGATGCTCTAATTAAAAGCATTTTATCTGCATTGATTTCAATTTCTAACTTTACGGATGTTGATTTTGGAAAACCACCTGACTCTGGATTGAATAACTTAATGTTGTACAGGATTTTGTTTTTACTGCCTACACAAATAGGTAGTTCAATTACTTCCTGTCCTTCTTTTTGTGGTGAAAGATTTTCAATTATTTTAATATCTGATGGAATAACTGTACCAGCTTCTACGATTGAATCTACTATTTCTCTATATCCATCTTTGGTAATTAGCATTATGGGTTCACTAGTAATAGGTTGAATTACATTTTTCCCAAAACCATTATAAATTAAAGAATGGATTGCTGCACCAGAAGAAACGTGAGCTTGTAAATCATTCGGTATTAAAATATCAGATTCGGGGAAATAATTACTTACTGCTTTTTGAATAAAAGGATTCTTTGAGCTACCACCGATAAATAAGACGTAATCAATTTCCGCACTAGAAAGATTAGCCTTTTTTAAAGCTGTTTTTATTGGCGTAAAAACACTTACAAATTCGACTTCCTTCTCAATTCTCTTGGTTGGCAGAATGCTATTTTCTTTAGTAAATACGGAATTTATATCAGCAAATTCTTTATAACTCAATTTGGGTTCTTCAATGGATAGGATTCCTTTTCTCGTTTCGATTTCAATTTTTTTACCTAAGGAAATATAGTCTTTTGTTAAAGCCAATTCGGATAGAGCTTTTGTTGTGGTTTGCAAAGAAATGTTATCGCTTAGTTTTATTTTTAATCGTTCTGCTGCTGCAAGTAATTTTGGAATGATTAATTCATTTAATTCTCTAGTTCTGAAATCTTCAGAATTAAACCCTGTTCCTTTAAATAATTGAGGTAATAATACATCTACAGCAATTAACTTGTCTATATCGTTTCCTCCAAGTTTTTCAAACCGTGAGATTGCAATGTTTTTGGAATATATACCATTATTGTCTTTGCCTAATTCAAGTATTGAAATGTCGCATGTTCCAGCTCCAAAGTCGAATACAAGTACATTTGGAAAATAGTCTTGTGGAATTTGAAGATGTTTTCCTTCTACCGAGGATTTGGATACATAACTTAAAAATGCAGCATTTGGCTCATCAATAAGCGATTGTTTGTTTATCATGAAACCATTGCTTTCCAAACTGTCGACCAAGTCTCTTCGTTGATTAGCCTCAAAAGAAGCAGGAATGCTAACAGCATACTGAATACTTGAAGGCAAAGAGTGAGTGTTTACATAACGTTCAATTTGAACCTTAAGATATTTGAAAAATATTTTTGAAGCGTCTGTTGGATTTAGAATTGTTAGTTTATTGTGATTTTTACCAAGTTCACTATTCGGATACTTACAACCAACATCTTCTCCGAGTTCCATTTTAAATGAATGCCAAAGATTTTTTCCTTGTCTTAACTTGAATTTTAATTGAGCTGCACCTTCGCCAATTATAAGATTGTTATTGTACCAAGCAATGACGGAAGGAACTTTATAAGATGAAAAAATTGCACCATCTGATAGTTTTTGATTCAATTCAATAGGTTTTACTATCAGGGGTTCTTTATCCTTTCCCAAAACTGCGATACTCACAACGGTCGTAGATGTGCCAAAATCTATTCCAACAAAAGTTGTGTTTCGAATTGTTGCATTTTTTTCTGAAAGTTTTCCAGTAGTTAAAACTGGAAGCAAATTATTAATAGTTAATTCTGTACTCATGTTTATCTTCTTCTATCGAGCGTTTGCTGAAATATATATTACTATTTAGCTGTTGTTATGTCAATTTCTATCAAAATTAAAAACACATAATTATTCTAATTAATTGATATGTTTGTTCTGCTATTTGAATTCAACTTTTCTGAATAATAAATATAGAGATTTAAATTTATAATATATTATAAGAGTTTTTTTTTGATGACTGTTTTTTTTTAATATGGATAATAGAAGTGCTTGAGAGATGCTTTCAGCATGACATAGTAGCTTGTAAAGAATTGCTTAAGAGATTGCTTCACTACATATCATTTCGTTCGCAATGACAGAGTAGGAATAGTAGAGATTCTGAAATGATTCTGAAATGATTCTGAAATGATTCTGAAACGAGTTCAGAATGACAAGGTTCAGAATGACGTATTCAGAGTGACGTATTCAGAGTGACGTGATTGTCAAGAATGACGGAAACAATTTCAAGAGAACAGTTAATTGTTCTGTTTTGTTATTCGTATTGAGATGCTTTCAGCATGACGTAGTAGCTTGTAGTGAGTTGCTAGAGATTGCTTCACTACATTTCATTTTGTTCGCAATGACGGATTAGGAATATTAAAGATTCTGAAACGAGTTCAGAATGACAAGGTTCAGAATGACGTTTTGGTTCAGGATGAGACTGTTTGGAAAGATTAGATTCTGAAATGATTCTGAAACGAGTTCAGAATGACGAATTGGGAATACTAGAGATTCTGAACTCAATTCAGAATGACGTTTTGGTTCAGAATGACAAGGTTCATAATAAAGTATTCAGAATGATGATTACGGAAATCCACACTAAAAGGTTCGTATGGTAGCGAGGAGGGAACTTTTCCAAAGTTTTAAACTTTGGAAAAGTTATGAAGGTTTTAAACTTTGGAAAAGTTAACGTCATGCGGCAGGGATAGAGGCTATAGCTCCGTAACGAAGTGGAGGACTACATGCCGAAAGCCCGGTGGCCGCCCAAATAATCAGACAAAAAATGTAATATAGGAGGTTGGTTTTGTCATGTTAACAGAATTATAAGGTCAGGATTTTCTGAAAAAGTCTAAGAATGAGTAACTTTGGCAGAATATCAAAATTAGTACGGTCTGTGCTGTAATCTGTGCAGGCAATGGTCAAAAAATAATTTATGTCTAAGAAAAATACACAATTTTGCTCGTTCTGCGGGAAGCCGAAGAATGATGTGATGATTTTGATAGCGGGAATGGATGCGCATATTTGTGAGAATTGTGTCACTCAGGCGCAAACTATCATTCAGGAGGAGTTTCAACATCAAAAGAAAACAGATGGTTTTGTCTTCAATAGTCATCTTAAACCTAAAAATATAAAAACGTTTTTAGACGATTATATTATTGGTCAGGATGAAGCTAAAAAGGTCATTGCTGTGGCGGTATATAATCACTATAAAAGATTGAATCACCCTGCTAAAGATGATGATATCGAGATAGAAAAATCAAATATCGTATTGGTCGGAAGAACTGGTACGGGTAAAACTTTGATTGCGAAAACGATCGCTAAGTTATTGAATGTGCCTTTTGCTATCGTGGATGCCACTGTATTTACTGAAGCGGGATACGTAGGAGAGGACGTGGAAAGTATCTTGACAAGGTTGCTTCAAGTATGCGATTATGATATCGAGGCTGCTCAAAAGGGGATAGTTTATATCGACGAAATCGATAAAATAGCGCGTAAGAGTGATAATCCATCTTTGACTAGGGATGTGTCGGGTGAAGGTGTTCAGCAATCTTTATTGAAAATGCTGGAAGGAACGGAAGTTTTGGTGCCTCCGCAAGGAGGTCGTAAGCACCCAGATCAGAAACTAGTGAAAGTAGATACTAAAAATATATTGTTTATCTGTGGCGGGGCTTTTGACGGTATCGAAAGAAGTATCGGAAATCGTGTGCAAAGACAATCTATCGGTTTTAGAAAGCCTGATGATCATCAAGAAATAGACAAGGAAAACTTGTTGAAATATATCAATCATGCGGATTTGAAGAATTTCGGGTTGATCCCTGAGTTGCTAGGAAGATTGCCTGTTTTGTCTTATTTAGAGCCTTTGGATAAAACTGCTCTTCGTAGAATATTGACTGAGCCTAAAAATGCTTTAATCAAACAATATGCAAGATTATTTGAGATTGAAGATGTAGAATTAGTTGTAGAAGACGAGGCTTTGGATTATATTGTAGACCAAGCGATGGAAAATAAATTAGGCGCTAGAGGTTTGAGATCTATCTTAGAATTGGTGATTAATGACGCTATGTTTGAGATTCCTTCTGATGATGAAATTGAGAAATTTGTATTGACGAAAGAATATGCTGAAGAAATGGTCAATAAGTCTAGTTCTAATAAACTAAAAGTCGCTTAACGCGTTAAATATTTATATAACAATCATTAAAACATTAATATTATGGCATTCGAATTACCAAGTTTACCCTATGCTTTTGATGCATTAGAGCCAAACATTGACACACAAACTATGCAGATTCACCATGGCAAACACCATGCTGCTTATGTAAATAATCTAAACGGTGCAATCAAAGGCACGGATTTAGAATCGAAAAGCATCGAAGAAATTTTAGCTAATATTTCAAAAGCATCTCCAGCTGTACGTAACAATGGTGGTGGTCATTATAATCACTCTTTGTTTTGGACTGTAATGAGCCCAAATGGTGGTGGTGAGCCTACAGGTGAATTGGCTGATGCAATTAATTCTGCATTCGGTTCTTTCTCTGCATTTAAAGAGGAGTTTTCTAAAGCTGCTGCTACTAGATTTGGTTCTGGTTGGGCGTGGCTTATCGTGAAATCTGATGGTGGTCTTGCTGTAACTTCTTCTCCTAATCAAGATAATCCTTTGATGGATATCGCTGAAGTAAAAGGTACTCCAGTTTTAGGTGTTGACGTGTGGGAGCATGCTTACTACTTGCATTATCAAAACAAAAGACCTGATTATGTATCTGCATTTTTCAATGTAATCAATTGGGACGAGGTATCTAAAAGATTTTCTGCTGCAAAATAGCAGAGTTTTTTAGTATAAAATTTAAGGTCAATCGAGAGATTGGCCTTTTTTTGTGCTTCGAGAGCCTCAGCAACCGTGCTTCGAGGGCCTCAGCAACCGTGCTTCGAGAGCCTCAGCAACCGTGCTTCGAGAGGTTCCTCCTTCGTCGGAATGACAGTTTTTAAACACACGAAAGGATGTTAGTTCGATTAATAATTATGTCATGCTGAAAGCATCTCAGAAACAATTTGTAAAAGATTGCTTCGTTCCTCGCAATGACGTTGTATAATTGAGGAATTGTTGGCTTGTTCTACAATCCAAGTATTACTTAAGAGATTCTGAAACAAGTTCAGAATGACATTGTAGTTCTGTTTTAACTATAATGTCATTGCGGATTTAGTCCGCAATCTTTTGAGTATTACATTATAGATTCTGAAACGATTCTGAACTAAATTCAGAATGACAAGGTTCAAAATGACAACCTGAAACGATTCTGAACTAAATTCAGAATGACAAGGTTCAGAATGACCGATTACTTTATTTGGATTGCTTCGTTTCTCGCAATGACGTACTAAGTTATAGTAACAAAATAACCCACGATTATCTCGTGGGCTGAAAAGTTTTTATTTGAAAGAACTCAGCATCTTGAATCCTGATGTCATTCCCTGACATAGCTTGACTGTTTTAAAACTCAAAAAGAGATGAATAAAACAGGAAAGCGCATTAATCGACTCAGGAGATTTTCTGAAGATTTTAAGCTAAAATTAGTGAAAGAATATGAGCAGGGATTTCGG
>DATJBS010000021.1:0-11703 GCA_035515235.1 Chitinophagales bacterium | reverse complement strand
GCAGCCCCGCTATTAATGCAGGTAGCAATGCAGTTATACCCAGCAACATTACCATCGACTTGGATGGCAATCCACGCATATATAACAGCGGTATAGTGGATATGGGTGCATACGAAGCCCAAGGGTTGACTGGTCTGCCTGCCGCACCAACTGCCACCACTCCCCAAAGCTTTTGTGGTAGCGCAACAGTTGCTTATCTGGATATCACTAACGGCATGGTTATAAAATGGTATGCCGCTACCACAGGTGGTTCGGCATTACTTTCTACGGCAAGTTTAAGTACCCGCAGCTATTTCGCCAGCCAAACTGTTGGCGGCTGCGAAAGCCGAAGAACCGAAGTGTCAGTTACAATCAATACAATACCTGCCGCACCAACAGCTACCACGTCCCAAGCTTTTTGTGGTAGCGGCACTGTCGCCAACCTTGTTGCTACTGGCACTGCCATAAAATGGTATGACGCTGCCACAGGTGGTTCGGAATTGCTAACCACTACAAGTTTAAGTACTCGTAGTTATTTCGCTAGCCAAACCCTAAACGGCTGCGAAAGCCCAAGAACAGAAGTGGCAGTTACAGTCAATACAATACCTGCCGTACCAACAGCTACCAACCCACAAAGCTTTTGCGGCAGCGCTACAGTTGCTAATCTGACTTTCACTAACGGCACAGGCATAAAATGGTATAATGTAGCCACAGGTGGTTCGGAATTGCTAACCACTACAAGTTTAAGTACTAGTAGTTATTTTGCTAGTCAAATCGAAAACGGCTGCGAAAGCCCAAGAACAGAAGTGGAAGTTACAGTTAATACAATTCCTGCCACACCTACTGCCACCAATCCACAAAATTTTTGTGGTAGCGCAACAGTTGCTAATCTGACTATCACTAACGGCACAGGCATAAAATGGTATGCTACATCCGGCGGCGGAACGGTTTTAGCAACTAGCACAGATTTGGTAAATGGAAACACCTATTATGCAAGCCAAACGGTAAGTGGCTGCGAAAGCTTTACCAGAAGGGCGGTAAGTGTTTCTGTTAACCCAATACCCATTGCCCCAACTGCCACCACGTCCCAAGCTTTTTGTGGTAGCGGCACTGTCGCCAACCTTGTTGCAACTGGCACTGCCATAAAATGGTATGCAACTGGCAGCGGTGGCACTGCTTTGGCTACAAGTACTGCCTTGGTAAACGGAAACACCTATTATGCAAGTCAAACGGTAAGTGGCTGCGAAAGCATTATCAGAACGGGAGTGAGTGTGAGTCTGAATGTAATCATCCGTTACGTAAAACAAGGGGGTATCGGGGATGAAAGTGGTACCAGTTGGACAAATGCTAGCGGTGATTTACAACTCATGATTAAGCAATCTTGCCCTAATTCTGAAGTATGGGTAGCACAAGGAACCTACTTAAGTAGTGCTTCAGGCTTTATCCTTAAAAATGATGTCAAAATCTTTGGCGGGTTCTCAAATATAGGATCTCCAATTTTTAATGAAAGGGATCCAAATAGTTATCCTTCAATTTTATCGGGAGACAATATAAGAAGAGTGTTTTATAATAATTTCTCTCCTTCTTCTAAATTGACCAATTCTTCTATTTTGGATGGATTCACGATTACAGAAGGTAATTCTGGAAATGGTGCAGGAATGTATAACGCCAACGCCTCTCCAACTTTAAGGAATTTGATATTTAAAAATAACAACTCTACAGGCAAAGGAGGAGCAATGTATAATGCGGCATCTAATCCACTCATTGTCCATTGTAAATTCTTTGAAAATACATCTACGAATAGTGGAAGTGCGGTCTGTAATGCATCTATATCTACTCCAAGTATTTTAGGCTGTCTATTTGTAGGAAATACAGCGATTGCTAGTGGAGGAGCTATTTTTGCTGATAATGCCTCATCTTATGAACTCATTAATGGTACCCTATATAATAATACTGGTGGAGGCTTGAGTCACGCAGGAAATACCACTCATCCTACAGTTAAAAATTCAATCATTTATGGTAATGGTCAACAAGTGCTTAATATAAGTGCTGCCACGGCAGCCATTGAGTACTCTTTAATTGAAGGAGGATATATTGGTATAGGTAATTTAGATGCAAATCCTTTATTTATCAATACTGCAAGTAATTATAGCTTACAGCCTTGTTCTCCAGCTATCAATGCAGGAAATAATACAGCTATTCCTTTAGGGATTTCTACAGATATTGCAGGTAATCAAAGGATTTATGAATCGACTGTGGATATAGGAGCTTATGAAAATAAAGGCTTCTCGCTACAAAATATTGCGAACTCCTCCTTAACGTCTACTGGTGACTGTCAAACATCAGATGGTTGGAGACATTTCTATCATAATGATGGCACAGATAATAAAATCTTTGTTTCCATTCAGCCTCAGGGGCAAAACCTCGGAACCATTAATGCCTCCACAAAACTCAATACGCATTATGGAGATGAAGCAAAAATATTGATTGACCCATATCAAGTAGTCCCTTTTCATATTCCTTTTAATAGGAGTTGGATTGTAAATACTTCAAAAACTTTCAGCAGCCCAGTGAGTGTGAGATTCTATTTTTCAGATAGAGATAGTATAGATCTGCATAATACTATTCCGATAGATTCACTAGAAGAACTCATTGTCTATAAAGTTAGTGGCAATAATATTTGGGATGTTAATTCTACAGGGTACAAAAGACATTTACATGGAACTATTGCAGATACTTCAACCTATATTTTTGGCAACTATCAAAACCTTCAATATGCAGAATTTCAAGTCAATGAATTCAGTACTGGGACTTTAGGATTCAAAAATAGTATTCTACCTCTTAACTTAATTTCATTTACAGCTTCTGCGATTGAGGATAAAACACAACTGCAATGGCGAACAGTGAATGAAGTCAATGTTTCACGTTTTGAAATAGAAAGAAGTTCGGACGGAATTCAATGGGAAAATATCTCTAGCACATCTGCATCCAATGGAATTGAACAAAATTATACTGCTTGGGATAATGCTCCGCTTGCAGGCTCGAACTATTATCGATTGAAAATGATAGATATTGATGGAACATTTAAGTATAGTAAAATCGTAGAAGTGACATTTGGAAACATAGAAAACAGTGCGAATTTCCAGATATATCCTAATCCAAATAATGGAAGCTTTTTAATAAAAGCGTATGGAATTGGAGCTAAGATATTACCGATTAAAATTTATGATAATTTGGGCAGAGTCATTCATCAAAACGATATTAAAGAAGGGACAAATTCTGTGGATTTAAAAAATCTAATCTCAGGAATATATTATTTGAGTATTGAAAAAGCTACTGAAAAGAAAATCTATAAAATTGTCATCGAATAAAATAATTCAGAAGAAAAATAAAGCCCGCTGCAATATGATTTTCAGTGGGCATTTTTGATGGAACGATACGTCTTTCTGTTGGTTTGGAGCATATCAAAGACATCATTGCTGACATCGAACAAGCAATAACAAAATCTAAATAGTATATTTTTTTGGGCAGCAATTCCGGCTATCCCTTCGCTTCTCCTACACGATTCGCATCGAGTAGGAGTGATACTTCGTTCTATCCGGGCTGCGACGTTTCGTACATTTCAAAATAGAAATATTTTTTTATAAACTAAAAGGTAGAATTCAAGTAACGATTAGTATATGAAAAGTAGACGATTACGAAGCAACAGACTTTCGGTAAAGAACAAACTTTGATACGAGCCAAAACCCTTTTACTTACCACAATATAGACTATTTTGTATATACATTATTGTAGGTATTATTTATACTCGAACTAGTTCCAATAATGGTTCAAAGGCATAAAGTGCTGGTCTTCTACCTGAAGATTCTTCTATTGTTCTTAGTAGTTCTTTGTCTAATAATATTCTAGTAAATCTAGCAGCGGTAGGTCCAGGTATTCCACTCTTTGAAGTGAATCTGTTGTTTCTAAATATTGGATTTGTGAAAATATAATCTAATGCGTTAACACTCCATTTTGATGATAAGGCATCCGAAAAAATAGGTTTCATTTCTTCGTATAAATTCTTAATTTTTTCAGCAATTTCTAAATTTCTAAATGCTTGTTTTTCTATTGCATTTAAAAAAAATATACACCATACTTCCCAATTGTTATTTTCAGAGACATTTCTCATGGTATCAATATATTCATCTTTATGTTCTTCCATATATCCACTAACATAAAAATGAGGTTCTGAGATTGTACCTGATGACCATAGAAGCAGAGTGATTAACATACGTCCAATCCTTCCATTTCCATCTTGAAAGGGATGAAGCGCTTCAAATTCGAGATGCATTAAAGCGGTTTTTATCAAAATCGGGTCTGAACTGTCTTTAATGTAAGTAAATAATTGTTCTAATCCGTCATTCAGTTTTTCAGGGCTTATTGGTGTAAATAATACTTTTTGTTTGATTTTATCAGCTAAATAGTTCTGCTCAGTTTTATATTGTCCCGGTGCTTTTTGAGCTCTTCTTCCAAAAGATAATAACTGCTGATGTAGAGTTTTAATTAAATGCTGAGATAATGGGTAACCATCTTTCATTGCTTTTTGGGCATTCAAAAGTGCTCGTTGATATAAAATTGTCTCAAATACTTCAGATCGTACATTTTTTGCTTCTTCTGAATCATTTTCATTATCGGCTTCGAACTTTAGTATTTCATCCATTGTACTAATGGTCCCTTCCATTCTTGATGAAATTACGGCTTCTTGATTACGTAAAGGAGCTAATAAAATCTCACTATTATGCATATTTTTAAGCATTTGGTCATATCTAGCCAAAGCATCTGTTGCTTTTAATAATGAATTGACTATTTTCCCATAATCCAAATTTTCTGGCGGGAATTTTTCATAATGATACTGTACTGAATTAGTAAAATCCATATGCTCTACGTTTGAAGTAAATATATCATTAAAAATTTACTTCAAAGTAGTTTGACGTTAAAAAAATCTATTTATTGATAGACAAAGCAGCTTGATATACATTTATGAATATCAAAGTTATTTGACACTCATATTTTCGAAATAGTGATAGTCAAATGATTTTGTGGAATACAAATTTACATCAAAGTAGTTTGACGTAGAAATAAATTAAAAAGTGATAGACAATAGATTTTATTAGATTAACTACAACACAATATAAACGTATTACATTTATATTTTCTTACCAATAATGAATTAAGCGATCTCTCAAATTACTGTATAGCCAACTGTCCTGTCAAAAACTGTAAATTGATTTCCGCAACTTTTGCATTATACAAAGCCAATGCTCTGCGAGTGGTACTTTGATCAAATACATTTTGAGCATCTTTCAACTCTAAAGTATTGGCAACTCCTAGGCGGTACCTTTCTTTGACAATATCTATACTCTCAGTAGCCAATGCAAAATTCTCTTCTTCTAGTTTTGCAATACTAAGCGCATTCTCAAAATTAAATACAGCTTGACGGAGTGTTGAGTTGACATTTAATTGAGATTCTTCTAGATATAATTTGTCATTTTCAATTTGAAGCTGAGCATTAGAAATATTTCTTTTGACTCGACCTCCATCAAAAAGATTCCATTTTACAGTCAACCCACTAATCAATCCTAAATTATTATTCGATTTAGAAAACCCATCTGAATTGATGGTCTGATTATAACCATAAGAAGTATTCAGCGCAATAGTTGGGTATTTTGCTGCTTGTACTTCCTTTAGACTAGCTTCACTAATTGTAGTAGATTTCTCTAAAATTTGAAGTTCTGTATTAGATTTTAATGCAGTGGTTTTAAGCGTTTCGAAATCTAAAATTGGTTCTAAAATGATCGTATCAGCAATGATAAAAGAAGTTTCGACCTCTCGTGTCAATAATTGATTTAAAATCACTTTTTCTACATTAATGAGATTGATTTGAGTGATGCGTTGAGCTTGCATAGCATTGTAGTCTAACTGAGCTTGTTTGGCAGCTAATAAATTACTTTTCCCTACTTCAAAACGAGCCTTTTCCAATTTTAATCGTTCTGCAGAAATTTCTATATTTTTCTCAATAGCTTCTAATTGCAGTTGCAAACTGACGATATTAAAATAGGAAAGAGAAATATCATACACTGTTTTTTCGACAGCTGATTTGACTTGTAATTCACCCATTGCTTGAAGTTCTTGCAATCTTTCGTAGGTGGCAAACATTCTTTTTCCATCAAAAATTACCCAATTCAAAGCTATACTAGCATTTCCTAAAGTAGTCGTCTGATTTTTAAGATTGAAATCATTTCCAGTAGATAGTTTTTGATTGCTGAAAGTATTCCAATTAAATCCACCTCCAGCATTGAGATCGATGGTCGGCCAATAACCTGCATTGCCTTTTGTAGCATTATTGGTGGCAGTTTCGAGTTGATTTTTACTGATTCGAATACCAAAATTTTTATCCAAGGCCGTATTGATTGCTTCTTCAAGAGTAAGCAAAGGTTGTGCTGAAAGTCCTTGTAGCAGGAACCAACTGAATATATTAAAGAGAAGGATGCGTTTCATTTTCTTCTGGGTTGTGTTTTGGTTCTCTTGATAAATAAGAGTAAATGGCAGGAATAACAAATAAGGTCAGTACTAGTGAAAATAAAACTCCACCTACGACCACGATTCCCATTCCCATACGACTTTTGGAGGCTGCACCAAACGACATGGCTATCGGTAATGCTCCTAATGAAGTAGCTAAACTCGTCATTAAGATTGGTCGCATTCTCATTTTAGAAGCTTCTAAAATAGCATCTGCTTTGCTCATACCTTTTTCTTTGAGCTGATTAGCAAATTCAACAATTAAGATTCCGTTTTTGGTAACTAGACCTATGAGCATAATAATACCAATCTGACTAAAAATATTCAAACTTTCGTTGAAATACCAAAGCGATAATAGTGCTCCAGCAATAGCCAAAGGTACTGTCATCATGATAATAATGGGGTCAATAAAACTTTCAAATTGTGCGGAAAGAATTAAGAACACTAACACTAATGCTAACATTAGAGCAAACATAGTATTAGAAGAACTTTCTGCAAAATCTCTTGATGCTCCAGATAATGCTGTGGAAAAGGATTCATCCAATACTTCTTTAGAAATTCTATCCATGGCTTTGATTCCATCTGCAATGGTGGTTCCAGGTGCAGGAGCTGCAGAAATTGTAGCAGACTTGAATCTGTCGTAGTGGAATAATTGAGGTGGACTGCTCGTTTCTTCCATTTTTACGAGATTATCTAATTGAATTAACTCGCCTCTATTATTTTTAACATAAGTAATACTTAAGTCTAATGGTTGGTCTCTATTCGTTCTATCAAATTGTCCTATGACTTGATATTGCTTACCATCTTTAGTAAAATATCCAAATCTTTGACCAGAAAGAGAAAGTTGCAATGTCTGAGCGATATCCATTACAGACACTCCAAGATTTTGAGCTTTATCTCTATCGATCACTAAATTGAGCTCTGGCTTAGAAAACTTCAAATTGACATCTACAATCATAAATGCAGGATCAGCATTCGCTTTATCTAAGAAAAGAGGTAGTTTTTCTTTAATTTTTTCAAAATCATTGTTTTGAATGACATATTGAAGCGGTAATCCTCTACTTCCTCCTGTAGAAATAGTTTGTTGCTGAAATACGAACGCTTTGGCTTCATTCATATTTTTGGTATTCATAGAGAGGTAGTCAGAAATTTCTTGTTGACTTCTTTCTCTATCTTGGCTTTCACTTAATTTTATTCTAACAAAGCCTGTATTTAATCCACCTGAACCAGAGAATCCTGGAGCTGTAACTGTTAAAATAGCTGTGTTTTCAGGAACAGAATCTTTGATAAAATTGGCTAAATTGACAATATAATTATCCATCACCTCATATGAAGTTCCCTCTGGCGCAGTGATAGACATGCCGAGACTATCTCTATCTTCTAAAGGAGCTAATTCTTGAGGAAGAGATTTAAATAGAAAAACAATCGTTGCTATACAAACTATTAATATCAAACTTGTTGCCCATCTAATTTTTAAAAATCCTTTCAAATAGTCCTCATAACCGTTTTCCATTGCTTGATAGAATGGCTCTGTTTTTTTATAAAACCAGCTATGTTTTTCATTCTTTCTAACCATTTTGGCATTCAAAACAGGAGTTAAAGTCAAGGATACAAATGCTGAAATTAAAACTGCACCGGCAATCACCACTCCAAATTCTTGAAATAATTTACCTACAAATCCTTCCATAAAAATAACAGGAAGGAATACTGCTGCCAGAGTTATTGATGTAGAAATGACCGCAAAGAAAATCTCGTCTGTACCCAATATGGCCGCCTGCATGGGTTTCATGCCTTTTTCAATCTTCTTATAGATATTTTCTGTGACCACAATCCCATCATCAACCACTAATCCTGTAGCCAAAACTATCGCTAGTAAGGACAAGACATTGATAGAATAATCCATGATATACATGATGAAAAATGCACCCAATAATGACACAGGAATATCTACTAATGGACGCAACGCCATCAGCCAGTTTCTAAAAAACAAATAGATAATAATGATCACCAATCCGATAGCTATAAAAAGCGTTTCTTTTACTTCGAATATCGATTTTTTAATGAAAGTGGTATTGTCCAAAGCGATATTGAGTTCTAAATCTTCAGGAAGATCTTTTCTGATTTCTTCCATTCTCTTATAAAACTCGTCGGATATTTCTACATAATTCGCTCCAGGTAATGGTACTATGGCTAATGCAATCATTGGCGTCCCCGATTCACGAAGAATGCTTTCTTCATTTTCTGCTCCTAGTTGAGCGTACCCAACATCTTTAAGTCGGATAATTCGATCACCTTGAGTAGAAATAATGAGATCATTAAATTCTTCAGGAGTGGTCAATCTCCCTACAGTTTTCACGACAAGCTCAGTGGCATTTCCTTGAACTTTACCAGATGGAAGCTCTAAGTTTTCTTTTTGAAGAGCAGTATTGACATCCAATGTTGTCAATCCTAAAGAAGCCAATCTTGTTGGATCTATCCAAAGTCGCATGGCATACTTCTTCTGTCCCCAAATTTGAAGAGAACTTACTCCGGGAATCGTTTGTAATCTTTCTCCTATAATATTTTCAGCATAATCACTGACTTCTAGGTGCGTTCTGGAATCAGACTTCACAGTCATTGAAATAATCGCGTCTGAATTTGCATCTGCTTTTGACACTACCGGTTGACCGTCGATATCATCAGGAAGTTGTCTTACAGCTTGTGAAACTTTATCTCTTACATCATTGGCTGCTGCTTCCAAATCCACACCTAAATCAAACTCTACAGTAATGACACTCGAACCTTGATTACTCGAAGAGGAAATGTTACGAATTCCAGCAATTCCATTAATTAATTTCTCTAATGGTTCTGTGATTTGAGATTCTATGACATCTGCATTAGCTCCTACATAAGAAGTTCTAACAGTGATAATCGGTGGATCTATCGAAGGGAATTCTCTAACTCCCAAATTTTTCATGCCTAAGTAGCCAAAGAGCATAATCATGATGGACATGACAATAGCTGCTACTGGACGTTTTAAACTAAAAGATGCTACACTCATTTTTCTAGTTTATTCTACGATTTTATTTACAATGACTGGGCTACCATCTCTTAAAGACATTAAAGCAGTAGTGAGGATAGTATCTCCCACATTTAGACCTTCTACAACTTGAACTTTCTTGTCTCCTCTAAAACCAAGAGTAACAGGCTGAACTTTGACTATACCATTTTTTGCAATCAGTATTTCTTGACCTTTTAGTACAGGAATAATTGCTTGCGTAGGCACCATGATGGCTTGTTCATCTACTCCTAAGGATAGATTAATTCTTGCAAAAGCTCCAGGCTTTAATATACTTGAAGTATTATTTGCCTTTGCTCGCATGACTACACTTCTAGAATTGATATCAATATTAGGTTGTAAGGCATAAACTTTAGCAGTAAAAGTTTCATTAAGTCCATCAACTTGGAAAGAAATAGTATTGCCCACTTTCACTTCTTGAGTATATTTCTCAGGTATTGAAAATTCTATTTTTATAGGATTAATTTGTTGTAATGTAGAAATCACTGTAGAGGTATTGACGAAACTTCCGTCGCTGACCATTTTAAAACCTAGTTTTCCTGTAAAAGGAGCTTTGATTTCTGTTTTTGCTAAAAGTGCTTTCGTGTATTCAATTTCAGCTTTTAAAATATTGTGACTGTTCAGTGCGTCTTCATACTCTTCTACGCTTAATCCATTAATATCTAACAATTTTTTTGCTCTATCTTCTTTACTTTTTGAAATACTGAGTTGTACTTGCAATTTTTTAAGTTGTGCTTGTAAGTCTGCATCATTCACACGAGCGATGAGTTGCCCTTTATTGATAATTTGTCCTTCAGGAATATTAAGATAAACGATTTTTCCAGCTACTTCTGATGAAATATCTATGATTTCGTTTGCAATCAGAGAGCCGGTTGCATATACTTGATTGTCTAATGCTTGATATTTTGAAATATAACCTGTTGCATTAGTTGGCGGTGGAGGGCCGGCAGGAGCTTTCATTTTTGCATTCGGAGATGGGAAAACAAAAATCTTCACAACCACTAAAACTCCAATGAGGAGGATAATAAAAAGGAGGGGTTTCCAGTATTTCACTTTTGGATATTTTATAAGTAATGATTTAGATCAAAATATGTTTCGAAGGATAATATTTCTCTTTGTAAATACTACCCTCAAAAACAAAAATAGCTTTAGCATTTATTGTATAGACAACAAATCAAGATTTTAGTTAAAAATTTGCAGTAATTAACTTATTTAAAAATTTCAAAGCATTAATAAGAGAAACTCATTGAAAGGGATGAGTTAATATAGTGTATGGAAATCTTAATGCAGCCAGCTTTATAGAGGCAAATATGGTTTTAGTCCAATAAAGTCTTAAAAATTATGACAAGCCGCCCTTAAAGCTTGTAATTTTTCAATTCCTAATTTACGAGCTAACTCAATATTTTTTTCTGGGATACTTTCTGTGTCAGGATAATTGTCGATAGCCTCTTCCAATTGATCTTCTCTCAAAAGATGTAACATCGGATAAATAGAACGATTGGTAAAATTAGCAGGGTCGAGTGGGTCTTCTCCCTCAAAAACATATTCAGGATGGAAAGTAGCAATCTGATATACGCCTTCATATTTTTGTTTGTGGAGTAATTTTTCACACAAATCCACTAAAAATAGATATTCATCAAAATCTTGAAAGCCTTCGCTAAATATGAGTAGCGTAGTAGAAGTTTCTTCGTTCATGTCTAGAAAGACACATTCTTCAAATAACTGCATCATCGCTTCACTTATATCTTTTGTTGGAGATACTTGGTAGCGAATGGTATCGTTTTTATATTCCTTATTTGCAAAAGGACAAAAGTTGAGTCCAATGACTACGTCTTTAATCCATTTTTTTGTTGATTGTATAACTTGAGAGTTTTCCATTTTTTTCTTTAGTATCTAGTATTAGGTATTGATTATCTTGTATTGGGAGGAGATTTGACTATTATTTAATGAAATTTCGTTTCGTCGCTTCGATTTCTATGACTTAAGCAAGTATATTTTGATAATATTTTTCATAAGGTCTATTTTGGTTTACACAAGCGAAAACTCTGTGAATAATTTTATTCCTAACAGCATTTAAAACGCTTCTTTTATTCTTTCCTTCGGCT
>DATJBS010000020.1:0-30502 GCA_035515235.1 Chitinophagales bacterium | reverse complement strand
TTTCTACTCATTTATTTTTTATTTAAATTTAATCAAGATAAACTGTAATAGGTTTGATTATTATAAAATCACGAGAGAGATGGTTGTTATGTCAATTGAAATAGACTCTTAAGAAACACGAGCGAGACGCTCGCGCTAGCAGGGGATGACAAATGAACTTAACTAACGACGTTGCACTCGCGCTAGCAGGGGTTTTCCTTTCCAGCTGATGCGAGTATATTTCAGCAAGTTGTATTGTCATCACGCTCATATCAAAATGTTTTGCTAATTCCAAGAAAGATTACTTATCCTTATATTTTAAGGTGTTTTTTAATATATTAGAGTAAGAATGATTGAGAAAAATATTGGAGTTTAGTCTTAATAGACATACTGTAAGTGAAAAAAGTCTTTTAAAGTAAAAGAATATAAATAATTTTTATGGATAGTTTTTTGAACTTCATATCAACTGTGATGCTATTTGGATCGTTTTTCTGCGTTTATAAACAATTTTGGAGCAGAGTTGATATTTTGTTACTAAAGAAAAATAAAAACATTAAAGGAATATTTGATAAATATATTTTTTGGAAATTTGAAAAGACAGATAGTATTGATAATTTAAATGACTTTCCATTATCGTTTGTATTATATTATTTTGATCCTGATTTACTTCAAAAAGAAAGTGTTCATGTTAAAGATATGTATATGAAGAAGTTTAAGTATGAAAAGGGATTTTATTGGTCTCAGAAATAGTTAAAACTATGCACTTTTAGTGCATTTCGCTTTCAGCTTCTAAAAACAATATCTTTGTTTGATGGATTATCAACGATCAAATGGTCATTCCGTATCAAATTTAACTGTTCATATAGTATGGTCAACAAAGTATCGTTATGCTGTGTTGGAGGGAGATATAAAGATAAGGTGCAGAAGTCTTCTGATTCAAATTTGTGAAGCTGAAGATGTTCAAATACTAAAAGGAGTTGTGTCAAAAGACCATGTTCATATGCATATTGAATATCGCCCCTCTCAAGATATCAGTTCAATAGTAAAGCTTTTGAAAGGCCGATCATCAAGAAAACTTCAGATGGAATTTCCAGAATTGAAGAAAAGATATTGGGGTCGACATTTTTGGGCAATTGGATTTGGCTGTTGGAGTACAGGTAATATTACAGATAAGATGGTTAATGATTACTTGGAACATCATCGAAATCCAAACAGTAACGACTCCAGTAATTTCATCATTGAAGATTGACAAACTAGCAGACTTTTAGTCTGATTGTTAAATCTATGGACTTATAGTCCATAGTGGTTTAATTTTTATTATTAGCTATTTTATTTTTGGGAATATTACAACTTTTAATTTTAGGTCAAATTTCATGAAGACCTCAAGTTCCCAAACGAATCCTTTCGCGTAGTTTTTATGATTTATTCATAATGACCTTTAGCAGAAAGTATGACTACGATATCCTCATACACTTGATAAATAAGTCTATGTTCAAGATTAATCCTGCGAGACCACAGTCCAGCGAGGGAATGTCTAAGAGCTTCTGGTTTCCCTGTACCGGTAAAAGGATGTTCGGTTAATTCTTCCAAAAGATCTAGTAATTTAGTTAATACTGCTTTATTACCTGATTTTTTGAGCGATGCAATATCGTTATTAGCTCTATGAGTAAAATCTAAATGATAGCTCATTATAGACCTAAAAATTCTTTTAGATCTTCTTTTTTTACACGTGTCACTTGACCATTTTTCGCTTGTTCTCTGCTTGCTTCGATTTTAGCAATGAAATCAGGGTTGTAATTTTCGTTCTTAGAAATCTCAAATTTGATTTTAAGAGCTTTCATAAAAGCTTTTAAAGCAGTAACCTGTTCACTTGTTTGTGGATGTGCAATGAATATATCTTGAGTTTTCATAGTACAACAATGTTTTTAAAATTAACAGTTTGAATAAAGCATCGAATAAGTATAGCTAATATTTTTACCAAACTTATCATAAAAAGATGATTGATAGTCGTTATTAATCTAATAACGCAAATATACTACCCTTGTTTGAAAAAATTGCAATAAGGTAATTGCTGGATAATGTGAGAATGTTTTTGACTAAAAAGATAAAAAATAATTCTTTTCTGATGGTTTATTTACTTAGAGTAAAAAGTAAAATTCGCTTCTATGTGGTTATAAATTTTTTAAAGACATTTAGAAAAACTACTCATCCTGAACTTGTTTCTGGACAAAATTGACTTTAACTATTTATGTGAAAAATGACTCAACTTCAAATTGTAAATTTGACCAACAGCACTTAGTGAGCTTCCAACTACTGTGAGGATAGTGTGAATCCTTTGAAATTCATCACCATGCAATAAGAAGCCTATAATTAGAATAGCAAGACCACTTACAAATAGGATAGAAGGTAAAGGTTTGTGATGATGACTCTTAAAGCCATGATAAACAGATGTGCCACCTAATACAATGATGAAAATAATCATCGCTAACTCAATCCAATCAGATTGATGAGTATTAAAAAAAGGTAAAAACAAAGCCAAAACGGGAGTCGCAATACAATGTATGGAACATAGTATAGTCAAAGCTGTACTTATCTTCCCTATATTGTGAGTGTGAATTTTTGCAGGCTGATCCATTGATTTTTTATTCAGGAGCAAAGTTATTAAATTTGCAACACTGTTGCAAGTAAGAGCTGAAAATAAATATAAAATGATTGAAACTCTATTAAAAAAACATTCATTACGCATCACAAAAGTAAGAATGTCTATTTTGGATTGCTTCGCTCAAAGCGATACAGCATTGTCGCATTCTGATATTGAATTGCAATTCTCCAATGAATTTGATAGAGTGACTATTTATAGAACATTAAATAGTTTTTTAGAAAAAGGTTTGTTGCATAAAGTTCCAGATGATTCAGGTATAGCTAGGTTCGCATTATGTCAACACGACTGTAACGAACATCAACATTATGATAATCACGTTCATTTCAAATGTGATAAATGTTCTAAAGTGCAATGCTTTCATGATATCGCTATTCCCACTATTCCTGGTTTGAATGAATACATTATCCATTCATCTCAACTTCTAGTGCAAGGAGTCTGCATAGAATGTCAAGAATAGTTAGAAACAAACTTTGTTATCTATTTTGACAGTAAATATTTTCATTATTGATTCCAATCAAACATTATAGTACGGGATTTGTAATAATATAGACTGATTGTTTTTAAATACATACTCATGTAATTCTATTGGGCAGTAGACAAAAAAATCATGTATTTTTGTTTTACGTTTTTATAAAAATTTAAAATTAAGGAATGGGAAAAGTACTCATTATTGGTGCAGGTGGTGTCGGAAATGTGGTAGTGCGTAAGTGCGCAGCTCTACCGGAAATTTTTTCTGAAATTATGCTTGCAAGCCGAACACTTTCTAAATGTGATGCTATAGCAAATGATATTCCGGGAGCTAATATCAAAACAGCTCAAGTGGATGCAGATGATGCAAAACAAGTAGCAGATTTGATTAGAAGTTTTCAGCCAAAATTAGTCATCAACGTGGCATTGCCTTATCAAGATTTGCCTATTATGGACGCTTGTTTAGAGACAGGTGTGCACTATTTAGATACTGCTAATTACGAACCAAAAGACGTAGCGAAATTCGAATATAGCTGGCAATGGGCATATCAAGAAAGATTTAAAGAGAAAGGTATCATGGCACTTTTAGGTTGTGGTTTTGATCCAGGTCAAACTCAAATCTATGTCGCTTATGCAGCAAAACATCATTTTGATGAAATACATTATATCGATATCGTAGATTGTAATGCAGGAGATCACGGTCAAGCATTTGCAACTAATTTTAATCCTGAAATCAATATCAGAGAAATTACTCAAAATGGTAAATATTGGGAAAATGGCGAATGGGTAGAAATCGAACCAATGTCTATTCACAAACCAATCAGTTACCCGAATATCGGTCCTAAAGAATCTTATCTATTGTACCACGAAGAGTTAGAATCTTTAGTGAAAAATTTCCCTACCATAAAGCGTGCAAGATTTTGGATGACTTTCGGTCAACAATATATTACACATCTTCAAGTATTACAGAATGTAGGAATGACAGGTATTAAACCGATCAAATTCCAAGGGCAAGATATTATTCCATTAGAATTTTTGAAAGCTTTACTTCCAGAACCAGGCAGTTTGGGTGAAAATTATACCGGAGAAACTTCTATCGGTATTCATATCAAAGGAATTAAAGACGGTAAGGATAAAACTTACTATATCTGGAATAACTGTCTACATCAAGATGCTTACCAAGATGCTAAAGCTCAAGGAGTGTCATACACTACAGGCGTGCCTGCGATGTTAGGAGCTAAGTTAATGATGGAAGAAGTATGGATGCAGCCAGGAGTTTATAACTGTGAAGAAATGGATCCAGATCCGTTCATGTCACAAATTGGTAAATTCGGATTGCCTTGGCAAGAAGCAGTCAATGTTGATCTGCCACACGAATATCCAGCATAAATTAAATCAAATCATAAAGAGCCAATTCAGAAATGAGTTGGCTTTTTTTGTTTTACTATTGTGTTGGAATATTTAATTTGGATACATTAACACAAATGCAATAGTGCAATGTCATTCTGACGAAGTGTGGTCACTGAGCTTGTCGAAGTGAAGAATCTCTGAAGAACATTGTAACTTAGAAATCCTTCATTCCGCTTTCCAGTTCGACATGCTCATTGCAAGTCTTATTTCAGGATGACAATGCCGATAAATTTTACAACATTCTTAATTTCAACTATTTAACACCAATGTAATAATACTATGTCATTCTGACTCGCTGTTCAGGATATTAATTTAAAGTTATACTATCTATAATCGGCAAGCTATCAATCACAATATTGGAGTCAGGCGTATAAATGTGCTCTTTGTATAAAGCGTATTTGTCCATCGCTTTTTTGGTCAGAGCTTGTAATCTAATGGTAATGATATTTTCAGATTGACCTATAAAGTATTCTTCTATAATTTTTTCAGGAAATCCATTCTCCACCAATTGTTGTTCGATTGGAATTTCAGAGTCAGCAATAAATACATTCGAGATTTTTTTTGCTCTCGTAGTTGGATTCATTGTAAATCTTGTAATGAGTAAATGGTTATTTCCTCTATAATCTTTGTTGTTATTTTGGACAAAATGCTCAATCCATGACCATGCATAAATTTGATATTGAAGAGTATCCGAAGTATCCATAGCTACAATCTCTACTGCCGAACTACTAAAACAGCTATCTGATTCACAAGGGAATTTTTTCTCCAACCAACTCTCGCAAGAGGTATCAAATAGATGGAATAAACTTTTATTATCCAGCACTAAATCTTCGTGTACAATTTCTTCCTTACAAGCGAAGCTCAATAAAACTACTAGTAAAAAAAATACTCTTTTCATGAATTCGAAAGATATGAATTCTATCGTCGAAGTAGAATCAAATTTTATAGTTTTTGGAGACTTTTAACTCATAATTATAGAATGAGGTAGCTAAATGTAATCGTTCGAAGAAAACTTGTCAGTTGGAATCTGATTTATAATGAAATGAATTAAGATTTGTTGAGTTTTTTATATTTTCACTCAGAATCAAATCATTACCTTTGCAAATATGGAATTTCCGTCCAAGCTGATAGAGAAAGGAGTGCAGGCGTTTGCCAGTCTGCCAGGTATAGGTAAGAAAACGGCTTTAAGATTAGTAGTGCATTTGTTGCAAGAAGAGGAAGAATTGGCTAAAAGTATTTCCGAATCCATTTATAAACTGCGTACAGAAATAAAATATTGTCAGCAATGTGGCAATGTTTCTGATCACGACATTTGCAATATTTGTAATGATATTTCACGCAAGCACGATACCGTTTGTGTAGTTGAAAATTTTAGAGATATTCTCGCTATTGAAAACACTCAGCAATATCGTGGAGTATATCATATTCTTGGTGGATTGATTGCCCCCTTGGATGGTATTGGTCCAGAAAAATTGAATATTCAAAAGCTTTTAGATAAAGTTCAATCCGGTGAAATTCAAGAAGTCATCATGGCGTTAAACCCTACAATCGATGGTGATACAACTTTGTTTTATCTTTCCCGTCAATTATCTAGCTTTCCTATTACAGTGACTACTTTGGCTAGAGGTGTGGCATTTGGAGGAGAATTAGAATATGTAGATGAAGTCACTTTAGCCCGATCTCTTCAGAGTAGACGGCCTTATGAAAATTATATCTCCGGTCAAAATTCATGAAATTATCCGTCGTCATAGTCAATTATAATGTGAAGTATTTTCTTCATCAGGCTTTAAATTCAATTTATAAGTCCGAAGTTAATTTTGATTATGATGTGTTTGTAGTAGATAACGCTTCTGTGGACGGTTCGGCAGAAATGGTCGAACAGATTTTTCCACAAGTCAAATTGATAGCAAGTCCTGACAACTTAGGTTTTTCAAAAGGCAATAATTTAGCGATTAGAAAAAGCACAGCACAGTATGTTCTCTTATTGAATCCTGATACGATTATCAGAGAAGACACTTTGCAACAAGTGGTCAATTTTATGGAAGCTCATCCTGAAGCAGGAGCTTTAGGAGTAAAAATGTATGATGGGCAAGGTCAATTTCTACCAGAGTCAAAAAGAGGGTTTCCTTCGCCGAAAGTAGCTTTCTATAAAATGTCAGGTCTCTCTAAGCTATTTCCTAAATCTAAAACCTATGGAGAATATCATTTAGGATATTTAGATGATAATGAAATTCACGAAGTAGATGTTTTATCAGGAGCTTTTATGCTTTTAAGAAAAAATGTCTTGGATCAAGTAGGGCTTTTAGACGAAGATTATTTCATGTATGGCGAGGATATCGATTTGTCTTATAGAATTCAAAAAGCAGGATATAAAAACTACTATTTCCCGAATGCTCCAATTATTCATTTTAAAGGAGAAAGTACCAAGAAGGGAAGTCTAAACTATGTAAGAGTTTTTTATCAAGCGATGATAATTTTTGCACGAAAACATTTACAAAATAAAGGTGGATCTTGGTATATTTTCTTGTTGCAAATCGCTATTTATTTTAGAGCAGGTTTAGCATTAGTCAATAGATTAACAGCTTCTATAGGTCTTCAAATTTTAGACATTCTTATTTTGGCAATTACTTTTATTGGGATGTCATGGATTTGGGAACATTGGATTAGAAGAACGGACGAGTTGCATTTTTCTGAATTGCATTTTAAAATAAACTTACCGATTTACGTCAGCATTTGGATTCTAGTCAATTATTTATCAGGAGTTTATGAAAAGTCTACTAAGCTCTTTCATTTGCTTTTAGGGATGATTTCAGGTACAATAATCATCGGAGCATTGTATGGATTTTTTCCCAATGCGTGGAGATCATCTAGAGGAATTATACTTTTTACTTTTATACTTTCCTTTATCATCATGTCAGTAGCGAGATTGTTAATTGCTTGGGGAAATGGAACAGTCAAACAATTGCTATATAGTTTTCAGAAGTTGGTTATTGTTGGTTCTTATGAGGAGAGTAAAAGAGTCATCCATCTTTTAAATGATATCAGTATCAAAAGAAATTACAAAGGATTTATATCTCCAGATCATCAAGATGTAGGAAATACGCTGTGTTTGGGAACAATTGAAAATATCAATGAAATCCTAAATATTGAAGATGTAGATGAAATGATTTTTTGCTCAAAAGATATTTCTTCTATGGAAATGATTACACAAATCGCTTCTATTAACCAAGAGGTCAATTTTAAAATTGTAGCGGACGATAGTGATGCAATTATTGGAAGTCACTCCAAAGACACTTCGGGAGATTTATTGACTTATGATGTAGGATTTAGAATTAATCAGCTTTATTTAAGAAGATTAAAACGATTTACAGATGTCTTATTGGCAATTTTGTTTTTATTATTTTCCCCAATCCTTATTTGGATTCAGAAAAATAAATCAGGTTTTTTAAAAAATATTCTTTCAGTTTTCTTGGGTCAAAAAACTTGGGTGAGCTATAGTACTTTATACCAAAATAATCATCCAAAATTTAAAACACCAGATTTGCCTTCAGGAGTATTAGATCCATTGGATAATTTATTTGTAAAGACTGAAAGCGTAAGTCCAGCATTTGTAGAACGACAAAATTACTTATACGCCAAAGATTATCAAGTGCTAACAGATTTGCAAACAATTTTTAATTCTCTGAATAAATTGGGAGCGTAGTTAAATGATTCTGTTTGGATTAAGCTCTAATATCTTATAGTCTTAAAAACATTTCTATTTTTACAATAAGATATGAGTGAAGTTACGATTCGGACTGTGGCAGTAGGGGTTTTATTACCTTTTGAATACAATTTGTATCAGATTGCTATACTACTAGATATTTTAAAATCCACCAATCAATATTGCTATCAACAAGGTCTTAATTTTCAATTTGAAGTAGAAATCGTTCAGACTCAAGGTCAAATCAATGAGAACAGCAATGCCTTCTTTAATTTTCCTGTGACCAATACTTTGACTGAAAAGGCTTATGAACTAGTCTTTATTCCACCCATGGATTCTAATGATATTTCAGATATTTTAGACAAGAATAAAGTTTTTAAAGATTGGATATTAGATCAGCACGAGGAACAAGCAATTATTTATGCTTTTGCAAATGCAAATGTTTTATTGGCTTATGCAGGCTTATTAGACGAGCAAAAAATAACTAGCATAGGAGTGGAGGAAGAGTTTTTTCAGTTTTTTACTTCTGTACAAAAGGGAACTATTGCGCCATTTCAAAAAATCAATCAAATAGTTTTAAGTGAAGGGAATAATCAGATATTCTATACTCTATTTCAGTTGATACATGAATATATAGATTACTCTACCATATTATATCTCTCGAAAAAATACTTAGTTCCATTATTACCACCAGAAATAAAATACTTCTACGATTTTCAATGGGTGTATGAAAGCGGAGATCATCAAATAGATTTGGTATTAGAAAAAATTCATGGACAATACTCCACCATTCGATGCTTAGATGAAGTTCTGGAAGAATATTCTGACAGTAGGAGACATTTTAATAGAAAGTTTTTGCAGTTGGTAAAAATGACACCTTTAGAATATTTGCAAAATATTAGAATCGCTCACGCAAAGTTTTTATTGATCAATGGTACTTTGTCTATTGAGGAAATTACACATCAAGTTGGTTATGATGATTTGAAATCTTTTAGAATAATTTTTGTAAGAAATACTGGTCTTTTGCCTTTAGAGTATAGAAAAAAACTAAGTAATCCATTTCTAAAAAGCTCAGAATAATTCATTTACCTATACGTCAAAAGATGCGGCTGTAACTCAAAAAAATGAGATTCATGGAGACCTTTTACCACGATACTATTATCTTCAATTTTTACAGAACTGATAGAACAGTTGGGAATTTTCCACTGTAATTGAAAAGCTTCTTTTACATTTAGATTCAATAATTTTGATAGTAGCGCACTGATTGCTCCTGCTGATGTATATACTAAAATAGCTTTGTTGGGCTCTAATCTTTCTTTAATTTTATTCAATCCCTCAGAAGTACGTTCTTTCATTTCCTCCCAAGATTCTTTATATTCTGAATTGTAATTTCCAGAAGCCCATCTCATCATTGAATCTTCAAATATTCTCTGAAAGGCAATCATAGGATCGGGGAGCTGTATGATTTCGTTTTTAATAAATTCTATATCAGCATATTCAGGACGATATCTCGAGAGAATTTCCATATGGTCGTATTCATTCCATCCTCCATCAATTATCGGAACATTTGAGAAAGGAATTTTTGAAAGACTGTATTCTGCCGTTTGGGCATGTCTTTTCATTTCACCGATTACTACATCTTGGATTTCTAAGTTCAACTGTTGAATATGATTCCCTAAAAAAGAAGCTTGCTCATAACCGAGAGGAGAGAGTTGGTCATAGTTTTGAGCACCGAAAGATGCTTGACCATGTCTTATGATATAAATTGTGGACATTTTAGAAATTGATATTTTAAAGATTCCTTTTAATCATTTTACTAGGATTAAAAAAGTGATTTAATGGTCCATTCCCTTGACCTGTTTGAGTATTTTGACTTTGAAGAATGGCTTGGTAAATATATTCTTGTGCTAATTCTACAGATTCGTATAAAGAATTTCCGAGTGCTAAATAAGAAGCAATAGCAGAAGAAAATGTACAACCTGCTCCATTGATGTTTTTTGTATCAATTTTCTGATGTTGAAATTCAGTGATATTGTATTTTGAATCCAACAAAACACTAGTCAATTCAGAATCTTTTAAATGTCCACCTTTTACGATGACATTTTGACAACCTAAATCCATAATCTTTTTAGCAGCGATCTTCATGTCAGCGACTTGGTGAACAGGCATATGAGCTAATATTGCCCCTTCATCCATGTTAGGAGTGATGATGCTAGCCATGGGAAATAATTCTTTTGTAATGGTCTGTATAGTTTCCGCTTCAATTAATATATCACCACTTGTAGCAACCATAACAGGATCAAATACGATAGGAATTTCTTTATAATCTTTTAAATAATTAGAAACTGCTACTGCTAATTCAGAAGAAAATATCATTCCTATTTTGATAGCATCTGGTTTTATGTCAGAAAAAACACTATCTAATTGTTGCACAACGAATTCGGGACTGATGCTCAGTACTCCTTGAACTCCTAAAGTATTTTGAGCAGTCAATGCAGTGATAACGGTCATGCCATAACATCCCAAAGCTGAAATCGTCTTGATATCCGCTTGGATCCCCGCAGCTCCACCTGAATCTGATCCAGCAATCGTCAATACTTTTGGATATTTATATTTTTCCACCATTTTTGAAATGAATTTTAAAGATGATTCTTTCTATATTTAGCAAAGATATAAACGGTTTTGTCCTATTAACATTCATTCAAGATGCATTTTCATAAATCATTCATTTTAAAGTTTCCTTTTCTTCTGCTTTTCGTCTTTTTGGTATCTTGTTCTGAGACCGTAAATTTTGATTCTATTGTTGCAAAAGATCAGCCATTTACTATTAATATTATCTATAAATCAGATAGAGTTATGCTTGGAGAAAAAACCTCTACGGAAATTCTTGTAGGCTCTTCTGAGCATAATGAGTTGCTCGAATGGTTTGGAAAATATAATACGGATTGGAAGAAAACAATTGCAAGTTTTGAGAAACAGAATATGATTGTTCAAAATGATTTTATATTATACTATATGGGATATTATGTGGCAATAGACTATAAAGATCCAAATGGGAAGTCACATAGTTTGAACAAAACAGTAGAGCTTGGATCGCTCGATTTTCTATTTGATTAATGTCAAATAATGGGAAAAGACTAATTGTTTACCCTTATTTAAAAAAATGATTCCCTTATCTTAACATTATAATTTGTTTATAATGTTTAGAGTATCACAGAAAGTAGTAAATGATTTTAATAGAAGAAAATTCATAGGTCTTAGTGCTATGGCTACTGCGGCCTTTTATGGTGCATCTACATTTGGTTTGACCTCCTGTAAAAAAGATAGTACTATAGATGATGATCCGGATAATCCTAAAGTTCCAGAGTACGGAGAAGATACAGAAGTAGTAGTAATAGGTTCAGGATTCGGTGGTTCTGCTGCTGCATTAAGGGTGACTGAAGCCGGCATGAAAGTGACTATGTTGGAAATGGGTAAGCACTACGAAGTGACAGATACTCAAAATCCATTTTGTCCCACACTTAAACCTGATGGTAGAGCAAATTGGTTAAGAAATAAAACTGTTTTGCCTTTTGGACCATCTTTACCTATTGCCAAAAAGGGATTAGGCGTACTAGATAGAGTGGACTATGATAATATGAAAATTTATCGTGGGACATGTCTCGGTGGAGGTTCTGTAGTGTATGGGTGTATGCTTCCTCAAGCCAATGATTTATTATGGGATAATGAGTTTCCTGATATTTCATATGCAGAGATGGAGCAATTTTGGTATCCTAAAGTACGCTCTGTCATTCCTATTAAAACTGTACCTGAAGATATTTTAAATTCTGAATATTATAGATTTGCTCGAGTAGGTTTTGAGCATTGTGAAAAAGCTGGAATGGAGAAGTTCTTTATTCCGGGCGGTGTTGATTTTGATAGTATCAGAGATGAAATTCAAGGTAAAATAAAAAAATGTTTAACAGATGGGGATTTGCTTTATGGAGTAAATTCTGGTGCTAAATATAGTGTCGATAGAAATTATATTCCTGCTGCTATGGGTACAGGAAAATTAACTGTTCAAACCATGTCAAAAGTTCATCATATCGAAGAGCTTAAAGATGGTAGATATGAAGTGTTAGTAGAAAGAATAAACGAAGAAGGCAAAGTTGTCAAATCTCATGTTATCAGAAGCAACTATGTCTTTGTATGTGCAGGCGTGGTAGGGTCTAACGGTATTTTATTAAGATCTATCGATGAAAATGGATTACCGAATCTAGAGAGAATTGGTGAAAACGTCGGTACGAATGGTAATATCATGGCTATCCGAGGTAAGTTTGACCAAAATGTCGGCTCTAAGCAATGTATAGTTCCTGTGTCAGGATATTATCAACCAGATAATCCTCACGGAGTATTCTTAGCAGAACAAGCTCCTATTCCTATCGGTTTTGAAACTGGAGTCTTAGGAATTTTGGGCGTAACGGTCAATGAATACAGAGGGCAGTTTAAAATGGATAGTAGAAATGGCACAGAAGGAGTTTCTTTGGATTGGGATCCTAACGGATTATCTCAAGGTCTAGAAGCTACTAAAAACTTCATGGGAAGAATTTTAGATGCGAATGGTGGACAAGTCATGACCTCTGTTTTTCCGAATGACGGTTATTCTAAAGACTTTACATATCATCCATTAGGTGGAGTAGTCAGAGGAGAATCTTCTGATAAATTCGGAAGACTAAAAGGATACAAAAACTTATACTGTATAGATGGATCTATGATTCCTGGATCTACCTGTGCAGCAAATCCTTCTTTGACAATTGCTGCAATTGCAGAAAGATGCTTAGATAATATTATTAAAAACGATTTATTTTAAAATCACCCTCATATTCTTTAAATGAAGGAGCAAATCATATGGTTTGCTCTTTTTTTTTGTTGGTAGTAATATTTTGAATTTTTATACGTCTAAAATACCCAGCTAGCGCGAGCGTCCCGCTCGTGTTTCTTAAAAAAGTTTATAATTCTAAAAGCTGTATATTTCAATTGACTCAACAACCCCCAGCTAGCGCGAGCGTCCCGCTCGTGTTTCTTGAAAAGTTTAAAATACTAAAAGCGAGAGTATATTTCAATTGACTCACCAATCATCTCACTCGTGATTCTACCCCAGCTAGCGCGAGCGTCCCGCTCGTGTTTCTTAAAAAAGTTTTTTTTCTAAAAGCTGTATATTTCAATTGACTCAACAGCCCCCAGCAAGCGCGAGCGTTCCGCTCGTGTTTCTTAAAAAAAGTTTAAAATACTAAAAGCGAGGGTATATTTCAATTGACTCACTAAGCATCTAGCTCATGATTCTATAATAATCAAACCCATTACCGTTTATCTTTATTAAATTTAAGTAAAAAATAAATGAGTAGAAAATATAAATTCTTAGATAATAAGGGTGCTTATTTTGTATCATTTGCTACTGTAAATTGGATAGACGTATTCACAAGGTTAGAATATTTTCAAATAATAATCAATTCATTAGATTATTGTAGAAAAAACAAAGGAATGATTCTATTCGCATATTGTATAATGCCGAGTCATATTCATTTAATTTTCCGCTCTGTTAATGAAAACCCTTCGGGATTAATGAGAGATTTTAAAGGATTCACTTCAAAAAAGCTCCTGCAAGCAATTACTGAAAATCCTCAAGAAAGTAGAAAAGAGTGGATGTTAGAGATGTTTAAAAAAGCGGGAAGCATCCGAAGCAATGTCCAAAACTATCAGTTTTGGCAACAAGATAATCATCCTATAGGAATTTGGAGTTTAAATGTTTTCGAGCAGAAACTTAAATACATTCACGATAATCCAGTTCTAGCTGGTTTTGTTTTGGAATGTACTGATTGGAAATATAGTAGTGCTAGAAATTATGCCTTAGAGGATCAGTCAGTTTTAGAAATTGACATTGCTTGATTTTTATTATAAGCAATATAATATAGAAGAAAGTCTTGAGTGATACGAGCGACGCTCGCACCAGCGGGACGGAGCCAATCCCCAGCTAGCGCGAGCGTCCCGCTCGTGTTTCTTAAAAAAGTATATAATTCTAAAAGCTGTATATTTCAATTGACTCAACCTCCACCAGCTAGCGCGAGCGTCCCGCTCGTGTTTTTTAAAAAGTTTAAAATACTAAAAGCGAGAGCATGTTTCAATTGACTCACTAAGCATCTCGCTCATGATTCTATAATAATCAAACCCATTGCAGTTTATCTTTATTAGATTTAAATAAAAAATAAATGAGTGGAAAATGATGTGATACGAGCGAGACGCTCGCACCAGCGAGGGGGAGAAGAAAATGAAGTGATACGAGCGAGACGCTCGCTCCAGCGGTGGAGGAAATTATGCCTTAGAGGACCAGTCAGTTTTAGAAATTGACATTGCTTGATTTTTACTATAAGTAATATAATATAGAAGAAAGTCTTGAGTGATACGAGCGAGACGCTCGCACCAGCGAGGTATTTCTATTTTCTGAAAAATCAACTTTTAGAATTGATGTCTTGACTTTACAATAAGGGGTAAATATTTCATTACGAAGTCCAAGAAACCTGTATTTCCCTAGGTCCTTTATAAGGCATACGGCCGTGAGATGTCGAGAAATTATCAATGACGATGACATCGCCTTTTTGCCATTTCAAAAAATACATATTGTCCCAAATTAAATCTTGTACATGTTGGATATGAGATTCAGGAATTTCTGAACCATCTGCATAGCAAACATGCATCGCTCTATCAATAGGTTTTTCTGTAAATTTTTTGATGAAAGTGATAGCTTGTAAATAGAGATTGACTTTCCAAGCATCCCAAGACTTTTGTCTTTGTGCAATTTTGGCATATTCCATTGCAGCAGCAGAGGCATGAAATACTTGTAAATGATTGAACCAAGCTTCGACTCCTGAATCAGGATGATTTTTGAAAGCAGTATGTGTACTGATTAACCTTAAGGCATCATTTTCCAACCATTCTACTGTGATATTATTTTCAGCACATTTTCTTTCTACGACAGATTTGTCTTTTGTTTGAAACATGTCTACCCAAGGTTTCAATTGGAAAGAATTGCTTTTTTCATGACCTGGAGCGCAGTAGTTTCTAATGACTTTAATTCCTTTCTTTTCAAACTCTGATTTAATTTTTGGATTCATATTTTTCGCTACTTCTCTGAAATCACAAATAGGAGTTTCTCCACCTATTTCGGGTTGGATATGGCAATAAAACATTAATCTTCTCGGTGCAGTAGGCAAAAAGCTCATTTCACAATGTTGCATAATAGGATAGTGAGGAGGCAACTCACTTGCTGAAAATACGTAGTCCGTACCTTTTACAATATTTCTGGGAGAAGTACCTAAATAATCATTCTTCAAATCGCTGTCTACATTTTTAGCAATTGACTCAAAAACAGAAGATTCAGGAACATCAAATCCTCTAAATAAAATTGCACCAGATACCAGCAATTGATGTTGAAGAGTATCGATATACTTTTGAATATATCGGATAAGCTCGCTCGACTGAGTGCTTCCTACTTCATTGGGAGTGATAATATAAGGATTAGTAGACATGCTATATTTCAATTTTATAGTGATCATTTACAAGAGACATTTTCATCTAGAATTATCTACCTATAAATGGTGATGCTAAAAATATAAAATTCAATTACATATTATATTAATTCACCCAATAATTTTTACAATTATTAGACAAAACTTGAGAAATCAACTTATTTCGGAGATCTCCAGATTAAAAATAGAGCGATTACTGCAAAAAAGATATTGGGTATCCATGCACCCCAAATAGGTTCTAGGTTTCCTTTAGTAGAAAACACCGCAGAGAATTGCTGAATCATGATATAAATACCGCTGATAGCTAATCCTGCTACGATATAAATCCCCATACCGTTTCGTCTCTTTTTGGTCGTCATAGCAAAAGCAATGATGGTCAAAATAATTGTACTGATTGGGACAGCTGTTCTTTTGTATTTTTCTATTTCGTAAAACTGTAAATTTTCAGCGCCTTTAGCATTTTGTTCGGCAATGAATTTTTCGAGCTCAGGAGTTGTCATAGATTCTTTAATGTTGATTTGTACTAAAAAATCCATAGGTCTAAAGCCCCAATCAAAATTGCCCTCCACTTCATCTTTGATGTCATCCTCTTGCTCATTGATGACTGTCCGCTCTATATAATTCTCTATTTTCCAGTTATTTTGAATTGTATCCCAAAGCACTCTATCTGCATTGAGTTTATAAATCATCATTCTGCCTTCAAAAACTTCGACAGAAAATTTATATCCAGATTTATCTACATCATTCCAAGATTGAACATAAACTAAAGTGTCTTTTTTAAATTGAAAATGGACATTGTCTTTAGATGTCTCAACACTGCTAGAAGTGTGTTCATTGGTGAATTCAAAAAGCTTTTTATTAGAATTAGGAAGCCAATAATGGTTCATCATATAAAACAATCCTGCAAGCATTCCTGCGGAAAGTAAATAAGGGAAAAGTAATCTATAAAAACTCACTCTTCCAGCTAAAATAGCAATCACTTCAGAATCGCTTGTGAGCTTGGAAGTAAAATAAACAACAGAAATAAATACAAAAATAGGAGCGAGCATCATTACTATCCATGGTATAAAATGGATATAATAAGTGCTTATAATTGTCCAAACACTTAATTTAGATACAATAAAATCATCAATTTTCTCTGTAATATCTATTACAATAGCAATAGCAGTCAACAGAGACAGCATGAATACAAATGTCCCCAGATATTTTTGGATAATATATCTGTCTAATAATTTCATTTATAATCTTTGGCTCAATTTAGGCACCATTTGATTTTTCCACGCAGTGAAATCTCCTTCTATAATATGCTTTCTTGCTTCACCGACTAACCATAAATAAAATGCCAGATTGTGTAAACTAGCAATTTGATAGGCCAAAAGTTCACCACAAATGAATAAGTGTCTTAAGTAAGCTTTAGTATGAGCTTGACTCGTTGGTGCCGGGCAGTTGATATCTATTGGACTGAAATCTTCTTTCCATTTTGCATTTTTAATATTGATAACTCCTTCTGCAGTAAATAATTGACCATTTCTCGCATTACGAGTAGGCATCACACAGTCAAACATGTCTATACCTAAAGCTATAGTTTCTAAAATATTTGCAGGAGTGCCGACACCCATTAAGTATCTAGGTTTTTCTTTTGGGAGAATAGCACAGACTTCTTCTGTCATTGCATACATCTCATCATGAGGTTCGCCTACAGAAAGCCCACCAATAGCGTTTGCAGGTCGATCGCAAGAAGCAATGAACTCTGCAGACCTTTTTCTCAAATCAGAATAAGTGCTTCCTTGAACGATAGGCATAAGAGTTTGATGATATCCATATAATGGTTCTGTAGAATCAAATCGGTCAATACATCTCTTTAGCCATCTATGTGTCATTTCCATCGAGCGTCTCGCATAATGATAATCACAAGGATAAGGAGTGCACTCATCAAATGCCATGATGAAGTCACCGCCAATAATTCTTTGGATGTCCATGACATATTCAGGGGTAAACAAGTGTTTGCTACCATCAATATGAGATTTGAAAATAGCACCTTCTTCTTTGATTTTTCTAGTACCACTTAATGAATAAACTTGGTAGCCACCACTATCGGTTAAGATAGGTTTATCCCAAGTATTAAATTTATGAAGTCCACCTGCTTTGCGCAGAATATCCAATCCAGGTCTTAAATACAAGTGATAAGTATTTCCTAAGATGATTTGAGCATTGATATCATCATGAAGCTCATTAAAGTGGACAGCTTTTACGGTGCCGGCTGTTCCTACGGGCATAAAAATAGGGGTTTGTATTACTCCATGATCGGTAGTAATTTCGCCAGCTCGAGCTTGACTATTTTTATCTAAGTTTTGTATTTTAAAATGCATTGGCCTCTGATACTTTTAATTATCTTAGAAAACTTGAATGGACAAAATCTTCGAATACATATTTTATACGGCTGTATCTATACAGGTATTTTACTATGGTATTCTGTTTATGAGAATTCATTTTTCTAGACAGAAGACAAAAATAGATAATAATCCTCATTTACCGGTTTCTGTTATTATCTGCGCGTATAATGAAGCAGAAAATCTTAAAAGATATTTACCAGCAATATTCAATCAGCAATATTCGGATTTTGAAGTGCTTGTAGTCAATGATGGTTCTACAGATGCAACAGCTCAAGTTTTGACAGATTTGCAAATCCAATATCCTATTCTAAAGATTATTACGATTCTTCCTGAAGAAAAAAAACATTTGGGTAAAAAATATGCATTGAACCTGGGAATACAACAGGCGAGTCATCCATATCTTTTATTGACCGATGCGGATTGTGAAGTAGTAAGTGAAAATTGGATTTCTAATATGGTCCAATATTTAGATGTCGAAACTGAAATGGTTCTAGGAATTGCGCCTTATTATTCGACAGGAACATTTTTGAGTAAAATGGTCAGTTATGAAACTACTTTGACCATGATACAATATATCAATTATGCACTTTGGGGAATGCCCTATATGGGTGTAGGTAGAAATCTAGCTTATACCAAAAAGTTATACAATAAAGTAGGTGGAATGGAAAGTCATCAAGATATTATTTCTGGCGATGATGATTTATTTGTTCAAAGTGCTACCAAGCATACTCAAGTAGCAGTGTGCATGAATAAGGACACTTTTATGTATAGTGAAGCGCCACAGAACTTTAAAAATTGGTGGAATCAAAAGATTAGACATTATTCTACAGGCAGTCATTATCAGTGGTGGCAACAGTTACTATTAGGAGGCTTTATTATAACAAAGTGGACAGTTTACGTGTTTTTTATGTTGTTAATTGTAACTAATTCTTTTCAATGGGCGTATATCTATGCTTTAATATGTTATTTATTCATTTTTAATTTATTTATGAATTCTGTTAAGAATAAATTCTCTACTCATTTAAAATGGCACGAAGTTTTCTTCTTCGATATTGCGTATATTGTAACAATTGTAATACAAGGAATTCACTCCAAAAACAAACAAAAAATTAATTGGTAATGAAAACAAAAGCTACAGATTTAGAATTGATTTCATTGGCGATAGATAATGATCAAAAAGCTTATGCAGAGTTGCTCGAAAGATATAGGCGAGCAGTATATTTTTTGATTCTTAAAATAGTTAAAAATGCTGAGGACGTTGAAGATTTGACTTATGTGACTTTCACTAAAGCATTTAAAAATCTTCACAGATACGAGCCTACTCATGGTTTTTCAACTTGGTTATTTAAAATAGCGTCAAATTCAGCAATTGATTTTCTAAGAAAAAAGAGAATAGATACAGTAGGTATTTCTATGGGTGGAGATTTCGAACCTGGAGAGGTTGTATTAGATAATAAAGTTGTTGCTTATACCTTAAATCCAGAAGATAAATTTATTAAAGATCAAAGAATGGAAATTGTTCAACATGTCGTACGACACTTGGACGTAGATTTCGAAAAAGTCATTAGATTGAGATTTTTTGAAGAGTATTCTTACGATGAAATTGCCACCGAATTAAATTTACCTCTAGGTACTGTCAAAGTGCAGATACATAGAGCTAAAAAAATCTTACATTCGATTTTGAAAGATAGTTCTGATAAATTCTAAATCCGATTGTTTGAAACCCTACCATATTATTTTACTCATTTCCATTCTATTTGTTTATTCCACAGTTATAGCGCAAGACTTTATAGAAATTGATACTACGAGATCCGAAGTAATTACAGAAGAAGTAGTAGTAGATTCAATACCTGAGAAGAAATCTTTTTTCAAAAAAATATTTAATCAAACCAAGCCAGTTACTTATTTAGCTTTTCCTTTGATTTCATATACTCCTGAGACGAATTTAATGTTAGGAGTTGGTGGAGTAGTCAGCTTTGTCATAAAAAAAGATACCAATACTTCGGACTCTTATATTATTCCATGGGTGACTTTCTCTATTGATAAGCAAATGAATGCAGAGATTTTTGGAAGTTTATATCACAAAGGGGATAAACATCACATAGATTATGAAATGAACTATAAAGTTCAAAAGCAACCATTCTTTGGAATTGGAAATAAATTAGATTTTGACAATAAAGAATTAGTTTATACAAAAGGATTTAGATTATATACGATTTATCAAAATAAATTAAAAAAGAACTTTTATCTAGGACCGATTTATCATTTAGATTATTTAAATACGGTAAAACCTGAAGAGAATAAATTATTTGACATTACAAATGTTGCAGGTAAAGAAGGTGGTTTTGTTCAAGGTTTAGGATTTAAGGCAGCATTTGATAATAGGGATGATGTGTATTTTCCATATAAAGGGAATTATTTAGGAGTATCTGGAATAGGATATCCGAATTTTCTAGGAAGTAAATATCAATTTGCAAGTATTCAAGCAGAGTATAAGTCTTTTCTTAATATTAAAAGAAAAGTGATTTTAGCTACACAAGTTTTATCTCAAATGTCTTTAGGCAATATTCCATTTTATTTAATGCCTAAACTAGGAGGCGATAAGCTACTTAGAGGTTATACCGCAGGGACTTCTAGAGATAAGTTTTTATTTAATATCCAAGGAGAATTAAGAGTACCTATCAGCAGATTTATCATATCAGGATTCTTCGGCAGTGGAATCACGGGTGATGAGTTCATGGATTATTTTAAAGTCAAAGACTACTCTTATTCTATAGGTGGAGGTGTGAGATTCAAACCATTTGCTGATAAGAATATTGTGCTAAGAGTAGATGCAGGAGTTTGGCAAAAAACTTTTGGCTTCTACTTCGTTTTCAATGAGGCTTTTTAAATTCTACACTTCTGTCATTCGGAATGAAGTCTTTTTGAATTGCGGTCACAGAGCTAATCTAATAGCTTGTTGAAGTTGGATGATAAGTTGGTGAAAAAGTATTTCGCTCGATATCGATAGCATAAGATGTACGACTCTCTGCGCATAGATTTTACAGGCGGGCACCCACTCTGTGAAAAAGGCGTAATATCTTCAACTGTTTGACGATTTCTTCTGGCAATAGCACAGAAGAAAGAGGAGTTTTGAAGATGTAGCCTTTAAACGGAAAGTGGGTCGCCGAGAAATCCAGCGCGATTTTTTGCATACTTTTTACTAAAAAAAGTATAAAGAGAGAAAATATTTAATAGCTTACTATCGATGACTTGCATAAAGCTCAAATATCGATTAGGAAATCCATTTTTAAATTGGTGAGAGGTCGTTTAAAGTCTATGGAAAAAGTGATGTAGGCATTATCGTTTTTGCTTTAAAGGTATAGAGATGGATGATGAAATGGTAATGGATTTAATTTTAAGAATATCACCAGCTTGATGCTAGAGTTAGCGAGAATTGATACAGGAGTTTGGCAAAAAACTTTTGGCTTCTACTTCGTTTTCAATGAGTCTTTTTAAATTAAATCAATCAGCTTTATTTCCATTCCCATTCCAAGTCTAATTGCTCTTGGATAGGTATTTTGAACTCATTATTGTAAACAATCGATTTTATTTCTTCTATTTCTGCAGCATCATTTTTAGGAATAATGATCGTATAACCATCTTGTAAGCCTATATATACTGCCATCTTAGTTTCAAACCAGCCTCTAATCTGTTCATAAGAAATATGAAAGGTTTGGTTTTTCTCCGTCTGTATGATTTCTTGAGAATTAAATTCTAATTTGACTTTCTTGCCAATTTCATCTACATGATTCTGGTCTAAATACTTATTGTACTGTTGGATATACTGTTTTCTTTCCCATGATGGAAACCACCAAAACCAAAGTGCAGCCATTGCAACCATCGAAAGAATCAGAAGCAAGTTGCCTTGAAAAATTCCAAAAACTGCAACGCCCAAATATATGATCGGTAAAATGATTTTATGTCTTCTTCTTTTTTGAATTACTGAAGGAGTCTTTGAAGCTGAATAAAGTAAATGCTGTAAATAATCATTTTTAGTCACCTCGAAGGAGATGGTTTTTTGATGCTTGTTTTCTTTTGAATACATGTATTGTGATAATATTTTAATTCAAGGATAATTTGTAAAGTTAATCGATTGTAAAAGAGCAGGATAGTTTATTTGTTAAGATAAATTTAAGTTCAGAATTTTAATTATTTATATTTGTCCAAAGCTCAAATTTTAGAATTATATGAAATTTAGAAACATATTTTTAATCCTATCCATCTTCTTTGTTTTTATCTCCTGTAAAAAAGAAGAAGGCTTTGGTGGTTTAGCAAGTATAAGCGGAAAAGTTTATGCTTTTGATTACAATAGTTCTGGAGTACTACTATCAGAAGGTTATGCTGGAGATATAGATGTATATATCAAAGCTAAAGATAGTAGCGTAGAATTAAAAAGAATTAGAACTACTTATGACGGATCTTATATTTTCGAACAGTTGAGAAAGGGAGATTACGAAGTATGGGTATATTCAGATTGTTCTAAATGTCCAAATGGAATAGAGCCTATCATTCAAAGTGTCACACTAAGTGATAAAAAAGCTAAAATTGAATTGCCTGCTTTCGAAGTGAATATATAAGTATAGATGATAGACTTGAATACATATACTTCCGATTGGGATACTGTTTCTTTAAAAGAGCTAGACTCTGTTGCGCTCTACAAAAGAATAGATACTAAATATGTATTGAATCTAGAACAGTTAATGCAGTTGATGGACTTAATTAAAGTCAGTCACAAAATTCTTGAAATCGATAAAATAAGAGTTTTTGCATATAGCACCAATTATTTTGATACTTCAGACTTTCAATTTTATACAGATCATCACAATGGTTTTCTGAATAGAATAAAAGTTAGACAAAGAGAGTATACCAATTCAGATTTGAAATTCTATGAGATCAAAAGAAAACTTCCAGGTGAGCATACAGACAAGACAAGAGTGCGTATCGATCAAATGCATCAGCAACTTAGCAAAGAGCATTACGACATGATTGATTACAAAAGATTGAGAAATCGACCTCTAGAAATTAAAATGTCCAATGCTTTTAACAGAATGACTTTAACGAGTCATAATCTAGAAGAAAGAATTACTATCGATACTAATATTACATTTATCGGTAATGGTAAAAAAATATCATTGCCAGAAATAGTAGTTTTAGAATTGAAACAACCTAGATATGATGTAACCAATCTTATAGTACAGACTCTTAAGAAAATGAGGATTTACCCGAGTAGTTTTAGCAAATATACTATTGGCGTATCGCTTTTAAATTTGCACAGAAAGCAAAACCAATTTAAACCACAACTTTTGAAAATTCGTCAATACCAAATTCATACAAATTAATTATTCCTTAGTTTATGTTAGAAAATATTACAACCGAAAGTATCGGAAATGCTAACCTCATAGAATTAGTCATTAGACTAATCATCAACGTATTATCTTCTCTAATATTAGTGAGGTTTATTTACTACAATACTCATAAGAATAAAGATTTTCTTTTCACATTCGCTTTATTCAATTTGCTCATCTTCTTGATTTGTGCATTATTGAGTACAGCGACTATTCAAATGGGTTTTGCTTTTGGACTATTTGCCATATTTAGCTTTATCAGATACCGAACAGTAACTGTCCCCATTAAAGAAATGGGTTATCTCTTTGCTTCTTTATCTATTGGTATAATTAACGCCTTAGCGGTTCCGGGACCTTGGTTTGCTATTATTATTGTGTGCAATATACTCATCATCGGATTTACACTTGTGTTAGATAAATTCATGAATTTGACACATGAAAACATGAAAGAAGTCGTGTATGAAAGAATAGATTTGATCGTGCCGGAGAGAAGAGAGGAGATGATGGCAGATTTAAAATTTAGAACAGGGCTTCCAATTCATAAAGTAGAAATCAGAAACATCAACTTCTTGAGAGATACAGCTAATATCGTGTTATTCTACTATGCTAATGAAAATGAAAATACAATGCTGTCAGAAGGTAGCGATGATTAAATATAATGAATAGATTCCTGAAATATCATCTTTTTATATGCATCATTATTGGTGGTTTATTGATCAATAATGTATCAGCAGAGCATCCTGATACTCGTCTGAGAAGTCAAGTAGGGATCACTTATAAGCCACTCAAAGTATTAGATATTAGCGCAAGTTACCGTTTAGATATCAATGAGAATGTCACTACATTTCAAAGAAGTAATTTCGAATTAGGACTTGGATATTCTGTATTAAAATGGTTGGAGATTGATGCTTCTTATCGATTTATGACTGGGTATAATAAAGACTCACATCGTTTTAAAGCAGGAGTTTCTGCTAAGAAAAGCACGGTCAATAAAAAACTTCAATTTCAATGGAAATCCTTATTTAATTTCAATTCTAACTATATCGATAGAGATTATTGGAGAATGGAAGACCCATCTTGGGTATGGAGGAATAAATTCAGAACGAAGTATAATTTTTCAAAAAAACTCAGTGTTTCAGCATCTATAGAAGTGTTTTTAAAACTTAAGGAAAGTCAATCTTATTTCTATCGCAATAGGTTTGGCACGTCTTTAGATTATGAATTCAAAAAGAGACATTCTTTCAGTATTGGGTATTATTATCAGTTGGAGTATAATCGTAAAAATCCTGAGAATATCAACACTTTTGAGCTAGAGTATAACTTTGAATTGAAGAAAAAGAAAAAACCAAAACTCAAAACTTCCCCTGAAGGTGCTCTTCTTTTTTAAGTAATTAATGGTAGATATTAATTTAAAATAGTCTAATGAATAAATTTTTGACAATAGGTATATTATTGTTGATGAGCATTTGGGGAACGACTCAAGCTCAGAACACTAAAGGAATTAGACTTGGACATCCAGCTCCAGAAATAGCATTTCCTTCTCCACAAGGAGACACCATTAGATTATCCAATCTTAAAGGCAATTATGTATTGCTAGATTTTTGGGCAGCTTGGTGTGGACCATGTAGAAGAAAGAATCCTTATATCGTATCGATGTATCAAAACTATAAGGATAAAAAGTTTGACGATGGCAAAGTAGGGTTTGAAATTTTCAGTTATTCTTTAGATAAAAACAAATCTTCTTGGGTGAATGCGATTGCAACGGACCAATTAACCTGGCCAAATCACGCAGCCAATCTGAATGCAGATAAGAGAGCTGCAGATTATGCTTATGGTGTTCAATTTATTCCAACTCTTTTCTTAATTGATCCAGAAGGTAATATTATCATGATGAATCCTGGCTTAGATGTTATTCAGCAGTATTTGAATGAAAGAATGTCCAATTAAACATTCAAAATATGTCAATTTGTCTATAAAAATCTATTGGCAAGGCATTTGAAATGATTAATTGTTAAAATTTATTCACATGACCCATCAGGACGATATAAATCAAGATTTAGAGAAGGATCAAAATAACCCTTTAAACACGGAAGGCGATATTGAGAATCAGGATACTGCAACAGAGAATGCTGACAAAGAGTCAGAAATAGATCCGTTTCAAAAATTACAAGATACATTGACAGAAGTAAATGATAAATACATTCGCTTAGTGGCTGAGTTTGACAATTATAGAAAACGAATGGCCAAAGAGAAGATAGAAACACGTCTAACTGCAGGTCAAGATATTTTAAATGATTTGATTCCTGTATTAGACGACTTGGATAGAGCAGAAAAAGCTGTAAGCGAAGCGTCCGATGTAGAAGCAGTCAAAGAAGGTTTTGCCTTGATAAAAGATAAATTAGTTAAAAATTTAGCTGCAAAAGGATTGAAAGAAATGGAAGTTCATGGTGAAATTTTCGATGCAGATAAGCACGAAGCTGTAGCTGAATTTCCTGCACCATCAAAAGATTTGAAAGGAAAAATATTTGATGTTACAGAAAAAGGATATCTGTTGAATGATAGAATTATTCGTTTCCCTAAAGTAGTTGTAAGTAAATAATTATGTCAAAAAGAGATTATTACGAAGTATTAGGTGTCACAAAAACTGTCACTGAAGTAGAATTGAAAAAGTCTTATAGGAAACTGGCGATGCAATATCACCCAGATAAAAATCCTGATAATAAAGAAGCTGAAGACAAATTTAAAGAAGCTGCCGAAGCTTATGATGTATTGAGCAACGAGCAAAAAAGAGCACAATACGATAGATTCGGTCATGCAGGAATGAGTGGAGCTGGCGGATATGGTGGCGGCGGCAACATGAATATGGATGATATCTTCTCTCAATTTGGAGATATCTTTGGCCAAGGAAGTCCTTTTGAAGGATTTTTTGGCGGTGGAGGTAGAAGACAAGAAAGAGGAAGAGGTCAGCGTGGAAGTAATATTCGTGTGAAAGTCAAATTGAGTTTAGAAGAGATTGCAAACGGCGCTCAGAAAAAAATCAAAGTCAAAAAACACGTCAATTGCGATTCTTGTAATGGTTCGGGTGCAAAAGATAGTGGAAGCTATCAGACTTGTACTACTTGTCAAGGTCAAGGATCGGTTAGAAAAGTTACCAATACTTTCTTGGGTCAAATGGCAACAACTCAAACTTGTCCTACATGTGAAGGCGAAGGTAAAATCATCACTTCTAAATGTACCAAATGTAGAGGCGAAGGTCGTATGTATGGTGAAGAAGTGATTTCAATCGATATTCCTGCAGGGGTGACAGAAGGCATACAATTGTCTATGAACGGCAAAGGAAACGCTGGAGTAAGAGGTGGATATCCTGGAGATTTATTATTGACTATAGAAGAAGTGCCACATCCTGATTTGAAAAGAGATGGTACAGATGTCATACACGAATTATATTTGAATATTGCTGATGCAGCTTTAGGTACTGCAGTAGAAGTGCCTACCATTACTGGGAAAGCAAAAATAAAAGTACCGAAAGGAACTCAAAGTGGTAAATTATTTAGACTTCAAGGCAAAGGTCTTCCTAATATCAATGGATATGGAAGAGGTGACCAAATTGTAGAAGTTCAAGTTTACACTCCTACAGACTTAAGTCCAGAAGAAGAGGTTTTATTAGAACAATTGAGAGAATCTCCGAATTTTAGTCCAGGTTCAGTCAAGGAGAAAAAAGGAAGTCACGGTTTTTTTGATTTCTTCAAATAACCTTCAATATCATACGGGAGCCTTTGTGGCTCCTTTTTTTTGTCCATGATTTCAATCGTGAGTATAAGAATTTCAATTTTTGCCCATGATTTCAATTATGGGTATCTAGATTTTAATTATGGATAAAAATTTGAATACATAGAAGTTTTTGAGTAAATTACTAGTAAGCTCTACATTTTTGAATACGTACAAAGAGAATTCTAAATCTGATAGTATTTAAATACAAAGTATTAGATAGAGCCTTAATCATCATTTTAATTAAAAAAGCATGAATAAGTTACTGTGTTTTCTGACTCTTTTTTTGATTTCTTTCTCTATAAATGCACAAGCATTAAATCCTACAATACTTATTACTCCCCAAGACTTAGGATTTAAAGATAAAAATGATTTCTTCTATGTCGAGGAAATAGATAGTCAATTCATAGGTCTTATAGTAGAAAAGAATATTGGAGATAAAGCCTATCATGAAGCTTGGCTGTACGATATTGAAAATAACCAGTCGATTTCACTGATATATAAAGACAGTAGTGGTTGGCAATATTCTAATGGTCCTATGAATTTGGACTTAAATATGCAAAATAATGGCTCGAGTCTTTTTTATATCAAAGAAAATAAAGTATTTACTATTATCAATGAAATGAATAGTGAGGCTGGAAGCAATAAAGAGTTTTTATTAGTGACAGACTTAACTTCTTTGGAGCAAAAAGTAGTAAAAGTGAGCGATTGCTTTCCTATCATGTCATTTTTAAAAACTGAAAATTATTCGTTTCTCGTAGGACATACAGATTGTTCCAATCAATTTAATCTGTACACATTCTCCGAGGAGGAAGTATCTAAAGTATGGTCAATGGATTTGAGTAAAAATAATTACTATTTTAATATTTTTGGACTTTATCCTTTTGTTCATAAAGATAAAATGTATGTGTCAGATCCTTCAAAATTATACGTATTTGATGCTGCAACTTATGAACTAGATACTCTTATAGAAAACGTAAAAGATACTTTAGATGAAGTGGATAATGTCATTACATTTCCTTCTCAATATTTAGTTGATAATGATGAGGTATATGTTGTCTACTCAGATATAAAGTACCAATTAATTTATTTTTCATATAAGCTCTTGGACAAAGTGGGCAATGCAAGAGTATGGAAAACGAATGGGACAAAAGCCAGCACTCAATTAGAGTATAAAATTCTTTTGGAAGAAGATGGTTCTGGAAATAAAGAACATTCAAGATTATTTTCTATGAATCAGGGATTGTATTGGCTAGGAGATTTGAATCGTAAGAATAACTCAACAGTTTACAAATTGGAAAATAAAGAGATGACTTCTATTGGACAATTTGATGCGTTGCACAACTACGATGAATCTTATGATATGCTGACTTTGAAAACAGGGAAAGATAAAAAGTATTATCCAATTCCACTTTTCAATAATTCTCTTCATATAAAATGGAAGGAGAAAGAATATGTGCCTTATATCTATAGTATTCTAAGCGGTAAAGACAATACCACACAACTTTACGTAAATATGATTTCTGTTGAGAAGGATAAATTAAATTTTATAGAATCAGAACAACCTATTTCAATCAATAGAAATTATTCAACAAAAAAGTATGTCTATTTATCAGAATTTCAAATCACCCAAAATAATAAAGATCAAATAGGATTATTCGCATCGGGTTTTATCAATAATGATATAGGCTATCAAGAGCTGAGCTTCTTGGATTATTTCGTTTATGAAAATGAAAACTTAACTCCTGTAGATTCATTCAATGTAGTATATAATGGATCTTCTAAATTCAGCTATTCTTATATCAATAAGGATGTAGTATTTCTATTTAAAGATAGTTTGACCAATCAAATGAGTTTATGGAGCGTCAATACCAAACTGGCCACACCCATCAAAAATCACACATTCACTCAAAAAGATATCTTTAAGCTTTACCCAAATCCTTCAGCTCAATACATTACATTAGAATCTTCAGAGTTCTTAAAAGGTCAAATGATGATAGCAGGAATGGATGGGAAAGTGTATCAGACTTTAAACTTTAGTGGACATCAAAAAAACTTGGACATCAGTCAATTATCTGCAGGAATGTACATGACTGTTTTCGTTGGAGATGGAATCACATCTACCAATACTTTTGTGAAAAGTGAATAATTCAAGTCTAAATTTTACATAGGATTTGAATCAACCAAATCCTATGAAAACTATCCTCTAATTAAATATTATTCGCATTTATAATTGAATTTAATAAATTCTTCTTTATCCATACTTACGGTTTTGACATTTCCATTTTCAAATGTATAGTCAAACTTGATAGAATATTCATTAGTTTGAGTATTAGTTTCATCAAAATCTTTAATATCGAGTTGAGAAATCAATAAATCAGTATTTTCGAAATCGGCAATATATAATGGATGACTGTTGATGACTAAATAGGATTGACCCGATTTGTCATAAAGAGAATTTGCGATATTTGTATAAGAATAACTGATCACTTGTTTCTCTCTGATTTCATTATTTGTATACCTTATAAATGTTTCTTTTGATCTTCTATTATTTTGATACGAAATTTCATGAATGTCTACTTGTTTATAACCATCATCATTAATGGAATCTTTAAAAGAAATTATTTGATTGGAGCTGTTGTATTCAAAGCTAGTTTTTTCTTCAAAAACTCTCTTGTTTGAATTGTTAATGCTATACCAAGTTACTGAAGTCAATCTTTTAGATGCATCATAACTGAAAGTATCGACATTGGTTAGTTTATCATTGGTATAATAATTTCTAAGAGTTAGCAAATTGTCACTGTTGTAATACAACTTATCCTCATCATCTCCATCAACTTCTGTAAATTTAATAAGTAAATCACCATCATAAGTTAGTTCATAATTATCTTCTTGGTCAAACGTCACACTAGTAATACTGCAGTTTGATTTCTCATTAATTTTGTTCTCATCTTTTTTACAAGAGGAGAATCCTAAAATTAAAAATGTCGTTGTAAAAATTAAAATACTTCTCTTCATGTTTTATTGTTTTAAAATCATTGTTGTCCGGAATAAAAAGAGTAGCCGATTAAGGCTACTCAAAAATATCGTACTTTTGTAATTACTACAAAACATTAGAACGATGACTAAAAGTAACTATTTTTCTACAAAGTGTGTTTTCGGACAGCTGA
>DATJBS010000019.1:0-65909 GCA_035515235.1 Chitinophagales bacterium | reverse complement strand
GCTAAACCCAGAAATCAACTAACTTTGTTTGATTAGCTTGTTTTTGAAAAAACTGATAATTAAAAATAAAAAGTCAATGTTTAGGCTACTTTTGATAGTCTAAAAACTTATTTTTAATTTATCTCGGACAACAATGATTTTGAATATAAAGCGATGATGTCTTTTAGAGCATCTTTAAGTCTTACGATGCTTGACTTTTCATTTTGATTAAAAAATTTTTCTCGAAATTGAATATTTCCCTTTGCTAAAACTGACTTGAACTCTATCTGAGAGTTTTCTATGTCTTTGAAATCGTAAATATTACACAATTCTTTTTCTTTTAAAAAATCAATAAAAGAATGCTCGCTTATTTTTATTAATGATGTAGAAAAAAAAATTAAGGAAGGAATTAATAAAGTGCTGTAAAAACTAAAACAATGCCATTGATAAAAATTACTACTTTTTGGGTATCGATAATATTATTTATAGCTTTAGCTCCTACGTTACGTATTTACTGTGCATGTATAAAAGTAATAGTTTAAAATCGATTCAAAAGATTTTGATGTATTACCAACTTATTTATATTAAACTACAATCAAAACAAAAGTCATTATTCTTATTAAGAACTGAAAGTATTATTTCCTTTATATTTTTGATTTATATGAGATTATGTTATTTACCTGACATTCAACATTATAAAAGATATAAATATCTATTACTATTGCCAATATTTACTATTCTTACAATTTGGCTTATAAAAAGAATTTTTTCTGTATTGGGAATTAAACCGGTGGTACTTATAAACCAATTATTTTCCCGATAGCATTTTTTATTCTTTCTTCACTAGTTTGGTCATCAAGATTAAAATAAAGAGATTTAAAATCTTCACTAATATCTGCCTTCTTCTGCGGTAATGAAATCTTTGATTGAATAAACTCTTCAATCGTATATATAGTGCTTAAATTTTCTTTTTCAATAAAATCTATAAAAGAATGTTCTTTAACCTTCAGAACAATTGTAGGTTTAAAATAAATAGCAGGAACAAGTAAAGTGCTGTAAAAACTAATACAATATTCAGATTGTTTAATAAGAGTATTAATATCAACATTTCTTATATACTCTATGTTTTCATCCTTAATTAACCATTTGCTGAAATAATTATACGGATGAAGTTTTATCTTAAGTTTTAAATGATTGTTGATAGCGAATTCATTTGCTTTTTTATAAATTTTTAAATGAGTATCCGTATCAAAAGAATATCTGTTAGAAGGATTATCTGACAAAGGACTATCAATAAATAGAACATATTGCTCCAAAGACGTATTTGATGCTACTCTGAATTTGTCATACTCGAAATTACCAACAAAAAAAACATCTTCACCTTTTGGAGAAAATAAGGATTGGTTTATCCTAAAATTTTCTTTAGAATAACTTATAAATTTATCGGGTCTAACTAAATATTTATGGATAGAAGTTGAAAATGGATTTTTCCCTGTAACTTTTCCATAGATAATCTGTACAAAAATAAGACTAAGTTTTACTAAAGCAAATGCTCTTAAGAATGTAAAAAGGGCAAAAGTATAATTAGTCGATCTAATAGAGTCTTTGTTTTTAATGGGAGAAATGTGATGTTTCTCAATTTTAACATTACTTTTTTTATTGTAATCTTCTTGCTTACCATATAGACCATGATCCATATAAACAAAAGGAATCTTTTTTCTCTTGCATATATATCTTATGGCGTAGGTTTGATAACTATTCAACCCCATTGTAATATATATAGAGGGTTGTACTTTATCTATTAACTCTTGTGCATTTTTAAAATCAGAATAATATAATACCTCAGAATCTGTATATTTCTCATACTCATCATTCTTATCATTAAAATGAAGATATACTATATCATATTGATCTTTAATAGCCTCTAAAGGCTCGATCCAATTTTTTCTTTGATACCCAAAGTTGGTAAGGATAATGGGTTTCTTTGTTGAAATCATTAATTAATCATATCTAATGAAAGCGCATCCCCTTTTTTTAGATCATTTTTTGCTGTTTTTCCTAAAATTTCATTTAAGTGTTTAGGGTGTAAGCCATTTCCTGGTCTTATAGATCGAATATTTGCATGAGTAAAAGCTTCGCCGGTTTTGATATCTTCTGAGACAAAAAGAGATCTTCGTCTATTTTTATCAGAATCAGCCACATTATAATTTATTTCTCCCAAAGCTTTTTCAGTTTGTCGGATAGAGTCAACCATTTCTTTAAACTCATTTGGCTCCATTGAAAAAAATGAGTCCGGTCCTCCTAAATTTCGATCTAAAATAAAATGCTTCTCTACGACTGTCGCTCCTAATGATACTGCGACAATTGGGACTAAGTGCCCCATAGTATGATCTGATAAACCAACTTTGACACCAAATTTATTTCTTATATCTGGCATGGTTAATATATTAGCCTGCTCGATTGTGGCTGGGTATTGTGATGTACACTTTAATAAAGTGATATCATTGTTACCAACTCTTTGACAAGCTTCTATTGCCAACTGAATATCTTCAAATTCAGCTACTCCAGTAGAAATAATCATCGGCTTTCCTTTGGATGCAGTGTATTCTATTAGAGGAATATCCGTAATCTCTAATGATGCAATTTTATACATTGGCACATTAATACTTTCCAAAAAATCTACTCCTTCTAAGTCAAAAGGAGATGAGAAAAATATTAAACCCAGATCTTCTGTTAGTTTTTTCAGTTTAGGTTGCCATTCATATGGCATAGAGGCCTCTGTGTACAAATTCCAAGAGGTATAACCTTTCCAAGCTCCTTCAGTTCTAGGAGCAAAAAATCCTGTATCTAGATCTAGTGTAAGACTTTGGGGTTTGTAAGTCTGTACTTTTACTGCATCTGCACCTGCTTTAGCCATTGCTTCAATGGTTCTTACAGCTAAGTCGAAATCATTATTGTGATTGGCTGAAAGTTCAGCGATTATAAATACCTTATCTTTTTTCATATGTACTTTTAAATACTATTAATTTCTTTTGGTAGCCTTTGAACCGTAATACAAGCTGTTTTTCTCTGTATTGTCCAAGATAATTGCTCCCATGCCTATGATGCTGTAGTCATCTATAGTTAGTCTTTCTTTAATTAGTGAGTTTATTCCGCAATAAACTTTTTTGCCTACAATGGATTCTGCACCAATATAAACTTTTGGAGCGAGGTAAGAGAAAGCTCCAATAATTGCATCTCTTGCTATATAACAATGAGAGTGAATGAATACCAGTTCATCAATTATAACATTTTGTCCAATATAGTTTTGAGGACCAATAAATGCTCCTTTCCCAATTTTGGCATGATATCCCAAAAAAGTATCTGGATGTATTATGGAAGCTAGTCTTGATTCATATTCATGAAAAACACTTCGATATTTTTTGTCTATATCTTTAATCGTTTTAACAGAAGTAATAGCATTAACAAAAAAGGCATCCTTTTCTAAACATATTTTTTCTAAATCTGAAAAATCACCAATTACGGGATGACCTTCAATTTCTTTTATATTATAGAAGTTATTATTTACAAATCCAATGAAATTATAGATTGCATTGTGATTTTGTATCATGTCTATAATTGTAGCTAATACCACAGTTCCATTTCCTTTGCCACCAACTATTATAATATTCATGATCTTTTATTTACAAATGAGTTCAATACATTCGTTAACAATTCTTTCGCAGCCTCTACCATCTATTGTAATGGATTTTTTAATTTTTGACAATTCTATTTTGATTTTTTTGAGACTAGAGTTATTCAAATATTTAGAAAATATTTCTGGACTTAAAAAACTTAAAGCTAAGCCTATTTCTTCAAAAGCAGCTGCATTTACAATTTGGTTGTCTGCAAATGGAATTATAATCAATGGGATGTTAAGATAAGCAAGTTCATATGCTGTAATTCCTCCAGCAACAAAACCAATTTCGCATATTCTATAAATATTAGAAACATCGTCTATGTTCAAATATAAATTAATGTTGCTTTTGAAATCAATTAGGTTTTCGAGTTTAGGATCTTTAGAAACAATGTGATATATAAATCCAGGTTGCTTTATAATCTCATTAATGAGATTAATAATTTCGACTGGATATGTTCCAGCTCCGAAAGAAATTAAAACATGGTTTTCTATCTGTTCAGGAACAGTAAGTCTTATGTTCTCATTTATGATTGCAAATTCAGCACCTAAACACAATTTAGTATTTGTGTTGGATAAATTTATGTAATTAAGAGCCGTGGCTGATGGGTTAGTATTAATTACTAAATCTGACAATATAGTGTCGGTGCATTTATAGTCAAATTGAGCCCATCTTACGGCAGCATTTTTTAATGTTACTTGATATTCAAAATCATGAGCATAGTGATCCAAAACCAAAAAGTCATATACAGAATTATAGTATTCTGCCAATAGATTTACATCTTCGGTTTTGCTGATATTATTCTCTAAAAATAAATAATTCTCCCCAATGAAATTATAATTTTTCAAAGTGGAAATAACAGAATCCCTATCATCGCTTTTAATTAAAAAGAAAACCCTATGTCTCTTCTTACTAAATAATTCTGCCAAACTTATACAGCGGTTTAAATGCCCATAACCAGATGTTTTTCCTGCATCAACCCGAAATAAGATAGCTTTTTCAATATGAAGCTTTAGAATATCTTCTTGAATAGAATTTTCCAATTGGGGATCTGATTATATTTGACTGTTGTAAATTCGGTGGAAATATTTAGTATTTAATTATGTAAGTCTCTTAAATCCAGTTTGGCAAACTGGTCCTTCTAAATATTTCTCTATATTTCCTTCTGATATTGCTTTAGCTATGGTAGCAAAAACTTCGTCTGTGGCTTCTAAATAAGCAATTACGTGCTCTTCTTTATGAGAATAACTAGCATAAAATGCATTTGTTGCTAAAAATCCTTTTTTGAGCATTTCTTGCGTGTAAAGAGTTTTTAGCTCAATATTATTCTCGGGGAAATCAAAGTGACCAAGTGGATAAAAAGAATTTGTATGTATGTTCAGTCCATGTTTTTCAGAAAGTTGATTCCATCCGTCTAAAACCATTTTCCCTACTTTAATCATGTGCTCTTGAACATTATATTTAAGCATTTTCTTTATAGAAGCAATTGCTGCGGCCGGTCCAATTCTCTCAGTCCAGTATGTACTACTTATGAATGAATTCTGAGCAGCATCCATCACCCACTCTTTTCCTATAACAGCACCCATTGCATAACCATTACTCATCCCTTTTGCAAAAACCGCTATATCAGGTTCTATATCCATCAACATGTGGGCTCCTCCAGTATTTGTTCTGAAACCACTTGAAACTTCATCGAAAATCAAAGGGATATTCCTCTTTTTGGTTTCTTCAATTAATAATTCAAAAAAGCCTGGCTCAGGTTGAATATTCCTAATCGTTTCGGCGACGACTGCTCCTATTTTATCTCCGTGAGTGTTAATCAAGTCAAGAAATTGTTGCTTATTGTTGTAATAAAAAGGGAATGCAGTGTTTTTTAGATCTCTAGGTATTCCAGATGGAGCAAGTCCGGAAATTAATTTACCATCTAAAGCTTTCTCATCTGTAATATTTGCAGAGAGATACCAGTCATGCCAACCGTGATATCCACTAAATAAAACAATATCTTTTTTTGTCGCAGCTCTGGCGATTCTTACAGCAACTGCCATAGCTTCGCCACCAGAGCGGGTATATCTTACCATATCTGCCCAAGGATGAAGTTGAATTAATAATTCAGCTAATTCCACTTCTTCAGGAGCATTCAATGTACACATATTGCCGTTTTTTACAACATTTTCTACAGCAGCATTAACATCCTCATCCGCATATCCTATCGTACAAGCACCAACTCCCATATAGCTCATGTCAATGTATTTTTTGTCGTCCAAATCCCAAACCTCACATCCTAAAGATTTTTTATAGTAAGCTGGCCATTGGTCAGGCAAAAACATTTCTGGTCTTTTTGATAGTAACTGCGTACCGCCAGGAATCAATTTTTTGGCTTTTATGTACAATTCTTGACCTTTACCCATGATTTATGTTTTTTTCGTTATTTAGTGATTGTGTATACCCTTCATTACGCAGGTACTTATTATTAATTTCGAAGGCAGATGAATTTTTCTCTAAATAATTAATGTAATCCATCCAGTCATTATCTGCTCCAACTTCATTTATTAATAATTCAATTAACTGGAAGTCTTCGATTGTATCTACAGTTAATCTATATCTTGAATAATCTATAGTATTCTTTAGATTAAATGATTTAAACAAGCTTCCTCCCTTAGTTGTGGAGTTTTTCCATATATAAGGAGTAACATGTTCTCTTTCAGATTGAAGTTCGGCTTCGAAATATGCTTTTTGTAAAGCAGAAAAAGAGAAGACTTCGATAGAAATACCATCAGGATAACTAGGTATTAAACCTGTGGCAACGTAATCATAATCATTATTGATTATGATTTCCAATGCTTCATCTATAACTTTTGCATCTATTAATGGACAGTCAGAGGTTAGTCGAACGATGTAATCTGGGTTTTGAGATTCTGCTGCTTTATAAAATCTCTCTAACACATTGTTTAAGGAGCCTTTGTATGAAAGGGCTTGATTTCTATTGGCAATTTCAACAATTATGTCAGATTCTTCTTCGTCAGTAGTTGCTACAATAGTATTCGAAATAAGTTTTGATTTTTTTATTCTTTGCAAATGATAGTCTAGTAAAGATTTTCCGTTTATTTCTTTTAAAATTTTTGCAGGTAATCTAGTTGAACCAATTCTTGCTTGAGTAATTGCAATTATATTCATTTATTTCCAGTTTTTAGGATATAATAATTCCACTTCTCTAACATTAATTTTATTGATTTCCTCTATAACCTCTTCCGACAAAATGGTGTTTAATGCAAGTATATTATTGTTGAGCTGGTCTTCACTATCGATTCCAATAATAACATTATCTATAAGGTTTTGTTGAGTTGCATATTGAAGTGCTAAATGCTCCATAGGAATTTTAAATCTCTTCGATATCTCATGTAATTTTAAGAGGTAGGGATTTAGTTTTGATAGTTTACCATTTATATTTTCGAGATTCATAAAAAATAGTCCTTGCAAAAAGACAGAACGAATTTGTAAAGATTTATTCTTTTTTTTGGCAAGTGCCATCAATTCTCCTCTTTGATTAGAATTATCTAAAAGATTATAAGGAAGTTGTATGACATCTATAATATCATTATTTATTGCTTCTTCAAACTCGGAGTTTTCATATACTGATATTCCAATATTTTTGATGAGTTTCTCTTCTTTTAATCTAGATAATTCATCTATAGTATTTGGATATGTTTTATATAAATTGAAGTTATGAAAAAAAAAATTTTCTATAACGGTACAATTTAATTGCTCAAGGGATTTAATAACTTGATCTCTTAAAGGAGTATTCAAATGATTAAACTTTGTATTAATCGAAAAGGAATTAGGATGTTCTTTTAAGTAACCGCCTATAACCTCTGTTGCATTCCCATAAGCATCTGCCGTGTCTAAGGTATTGATACCTTTTTCTTTTGCTTTACTGAGAATATCATAAGTCTGATTTAGAGATGGCTTTCCTATGGAGTTATTAATTCCATAATCAACACCAAACTGTACCGTTCCTAAAATTAATTTATCAATCATATAACTCTTTATGATTTAAATATAGACTTATAATATTTATCTCCTTCTGTTTCAAAAAACAGTCTTAATTTGTCAATAAACATTTCTGAAGGAATACTCTCTACTCGTCGCTTCATTTCTTTACTAGAATCCCATAAACTCTTCCTATTTTCTAATATTAGTAAATAGTCTTCTTTGACGATAGATATTTTTACTGTATTAGCAACTTCACTTCCTTTAATAAACCCATTCTTAATAATTCCATCCACTCTATAGCCTATAGTTTCCAACCTATATTGCCACTTCCTAAGTTTTTCATGCTGGCCAGCACTTATTCTTTCTATGCCCATTTTCTCGAAGGCAAACTCCGTCATCAAAGCCATTGCTTCTAATGCATACAAATCTGCATTGGGTAATTGAGATTTTTCACCTATTAGCATTGCAATGTCAGTTGTTCTTCTTACTAGATTAATAAAGGACAAGGAAATGGTTCCTATATATTGTTCTTTATTACTTATAATTAAAGATAATCTGTCGGTTGATGCCATAATTTGGTTATAAAAATCCAATTGCTTTTCTGGAGTATTAGGAAATACTCCTTGCCGAAGAAATCTTGTAGTTCTAAAATCATTAAACCAATTATACCATGTTGATTTTAGCGCAAATTCAGAAGTTGGAATACATAAATTTATGTTTTCACCCTCTAAAAAAATTTGCAAATTATAATTTTCAACTTTATTATTCATAAAAATTTTTTATATTTTCAATCACATACTGTTGCTCTTCATCAGATAATGTTGGATACATAGGTAAGCTGATACATCTTTTGTAATAACTTTCAGCATGAGGCATATCGCCTTCTTTCCAGCCCAAATTTTTATAATAAGGCATGAGGTGACAAGGTATATAATGAATCTGAGCGTAAATCTGATTTGTGCGGAGGTAATTATACAATTCTAATCTGTCCTCTACTTCGATTACATATAAGTGATACGCATGACCTTCTACTACTCCAGACTGACCTTTAATATAAGATTTGCCTTCAAAAGCTTGTTGATAAATTTGAGCAATTTCTCTTCTTTTTACAATACCTTCATCAGCTCTTTTTAATTGGCTATTTCCTAATGCCGCTTGAAAATCAGTGATTCTGTAATTATAGCCAAGCTCTTGCATTTCCATATACCATCCAGGATATTCTTCGGACGACTGTCCACATGCAAATGATGGAGAATTGATATAGCTAGAATTATCTTTAACAATTCCATGTGTTCTCAACTGCATCAATTTATTGTAGAGACTTTGATTATTCGTAGAAATAAGTCCACCTTCTCCAGCTGCAATATGCTTCACAGGGTGAAAAGAAAATGCAGCAAGATCCGCAAACTTCCCATTACCACAGTGTTGCTTTTCTCCGTTTTTGTCTATAAAATAACCACCAGGAGAATGACAAGCATCTTCAATAATCCAGAGATTATATTTATCTGCTATCGCTCTTAATTCTTCTAAATTAATAGATCTGCCAGCGAAATCAACAGGGATAATGCCAGCGAATTCCCCAGGGTTTGATTTTGAAAGTATCTTTTCAATGCTTTTTAGATCAATCAAATACGTCTCAGGATCAATATCTGCAAAGACAACTTCTCCTTCACAATATCTCACGCAGTTAGCAGAAGCAGCAAAAGTGATAGGAGTAGTAATCACTTTTTTTCCAGGCTTTAAGCCTAATGCCATCACTGCTAAATGTAAAGCAGCTGTTCCGTTAGATACAGCTACAGAATATTCTGATCCGATATAATTAGAAAAATTCTTTTCGAATTCTGTAATCCTAGGACCTTGAGTCAAATAATCTGACTGTAATGCTTCTACTACCGCAGAAATGTCATCTTCCGTAATATTTTGACGACCGTATGGTATTGCTTTCATATACTAAACAGTGAATGTTGGATCAACAAATTCAACGATTAACTTACGTAAAGCCTCTACGTCTAACCATTCTGTATTAGCTCCAGAGCTATAACAAAAACCTTGAGGAACTTTGACTGCATTGAAGTGTTTAACATATTTATCTACTGACCAACCTGGAACTTGAGGAAGAATAGAATAGTATTTACCAATATCATAAGTATTAAAGGAGTCAGAAGAAGTAATCATTTCTTCGTGAATTTTTTCACCTGGCCTAATACCGATTACTGGTTTTTCACACTCAGGTCCGATTGCTTCAGCTAATTCAGTGACTTTATATGACGGAATTTTAGGAACATATAATTCTCCACCCCACGCATTAAATAAAGCGTATAAAACCATGTCCACTCCATCTTCTAAGCTGATATTAAACCTAGTCATTGTAGGATCGGTAATAGGCAAAGTTCCTGTTTTTCTTTTTTCTAAGAAAAAAGGCATAACAGAACCATTAGATCCCATAACATTACCATAGCGAACTACAGAAAACTTAATGTCTTGACTTCCTTTTATATTATTTGCAGCAATAAAAAGTTTATCAGAAGCTAATTTTGTAGCTCCATATAAATTTATAGGAGCAGCTGCTTTGTCTGTGGATAGAGCTACTACATTTTGTACATTCATTTCTAATGATGCGCGAATTAAATTTTCAGCACCATGTATATTAGTTTTAATACACTCATTAGGATTATACTCAGCAATATGAACATGTTTCATGGCAGCTGTATGAATGACAGTATCTATTCCATTTAAAGCTGTTTTCAATCTGTCAAAATCACGAACATCACCAATGAAATATCTAATCATTGGATATTTTGATGTAGGAAATTCTTGGGCCATATGAAACTGTTTCTGCTCATCTCTAGAGTAGATAACTAATCGTTTAACATTTGGCCATCTTTCAAGTATAGTTTTTGTAAAGCATTTCCCGAATGATCCTGTTCCTCCAGTTATAAGAACAGATTTTCCATTTAAACTATTTTCTTGCATTATTTAAATTTAGTAGTACAAATATAGATATCTCTTTCTTTAAGTCAAATGTTTAAATAAATTAATGACTAGTCAAATTATTTGGATAGAATAGTTTCCTTATTTTATACATTCAAGATGCTCGCAATTTACTAACGATTGTAATGGAAGACTTTACTTCTTCTACACCAAAACCTCTACCTCCTAAAATCTCTTCATAGCTTTTAGTGTGTAAATCTTGGAATCCATTATCGAATTCAATTATATTTCCATCAATTTCTAAACTGCGATAGCTTTTCATGGAAAAATCGGGTAAATCTTCCGCTTGAATGCTTAAAGACCAATTCACAGATGCATTTTCTAATTCTAAGATTCCTGCAATTCTTTCGGTTTCTGAATGATTGACTTTCAAATCCTTCATTTCTCCAAATAGCCAAATCAATAAATCAAAAAAATGTATTCCAATATTAGTCGCTAATCCTCCAGATTTTTCTACATCTCCTTTCCAACTGTATTGATACCATTTACCTCTTGGTGTAATATATTTTAATTGAACGTGATGATGATTATTTTGAGATTCTAACTGTTCTTTGAGTTGAATTAAAGCTGGTTGTAATCGAAGTTGCAAAATGGTAAAAACTTTTTTCCCAGTTGCTTTTTCTTCTTCTTCTATTGCTCTTACATTATGAGGATTTAAGACCAATGGTTTTTCGCAAATCACATCTGCTCCTAATCTCAATCCAAATCTTACATGAGAATCGTGTAAATAATTAGGGGTACAAACTACCAAATAATCTATCCCTTGACCTTCGTTTTTAAGTTTCGCTAAATATCTTTCGAATCTTTCAAATTCTGTAAAAAATGCTGTTTCTGGGAAATATTGATCTAAAATTCCAACAGAATCACTTTTGTCCATTGCAGCTACGAGCACATTTCCAGTCTCTTGGATGGCTTTGAGGTGTCTCGGCGCTACATATCCCGCTACTCCTATGATGGCAAATCTTTTCATATATTGATATTTAGGGATTAAATTCATTTTTTAAAGAATGACCCAAAACAGACAATTTATATTTTTGGTTTTTACTGTTAAGTTTTTCTGGAATTGTCATCACAATTATATCAAGCTCTAAAGCCGGCATAAGATAATTAGATCGAAAATTTTCTCTATGAGATAGTCCTATTTTGAGTTGAATTTCTTGTCTGCTCATTTCTCCGTCTAAAACATTAATGAGGGATTTAACTTGCTCGGTAACTTGCTCGGTAACTTGCTCGGTAACTTGCTCAGAGATTTTCAAATTTTCATTCATCGCAAAACTCATTCTGGTATAGTTTTCAGAGAAATAAAAACAATCTTTATTGTAAAATTGTAAAATTCTTGGAATACCTGAACCTAACTGTTCAACTAAGTCCATATCTCTATAAATACGCATAATTTCTTTGCTTCTGGGAATCGAAACTCCATCAAAAAACTCATTGATAGTCAATCCTTCTGGTAATCCTCCATAAGAAGTGATCTCAAATCTATTTGCAAAAAATTCAAATTTGGGTGCTAATTCATAAGTATAGTCATTATGAACGAATGCGTTGATTATTGCTTCTCTTAATGCAAGTGCATTCCACTTTCTTTTTTCCTGACGTTCTTTAGATGTGATTTTAGTGAAGGTATTATTTTCCAATTCAATTTTATCTAAAACTTGTTTTGTTGCTTTTATAATAGAGCAAAAACCAAACTCTTCATTTTCTACTAAATCAACTCTATTGACACCTGCATATTTTGCAACTTTTACTGAAACGGTATTATTATAAGACATAAGATAAGCAGCATAGTTATATTGCTCATCCTCATTGAGTAATTCTAAATTTTTAGCAAATTGCTCATTAAGTGTTTTACCTGCTGTATCGTAATAAATTCTTAATTGTTCAAATCTTAAATCTTGTTTATTAGATCTGATTTTTCCAATGGAATGACTCGTACGTTTAGTAAATAAAGACTCAATCATTGAAGTCGACATCGGCTCGGAAGCACTTCCTTTACGAATAAAAACTCCTTTTTCTGACATTCCATACTTTTTTACATAATATGGTCGTTCTTGTCCGCTGGCAACTATTAATTTTATAATAGGCAAGTTATTTATTGTCTCTAAAACGATATCAAATAAGCCCAAGCAAGATGGTGTAATATTATTTTTTAATCTGTCCTTGATTTTTAATTGAACAGCATCCGCTTCATCTATGCCTGTAACTTCTCCTTTTTTATTTATGCCTAGGTAAATGATTCCACCACCAATATAATTTAAGAATGCAACAACTTCTTTTTCAATATCGTCATTGAGTTTTTCTTTAAATTCTATGCGGTTAGATTCTAATAACATCTGTTAAGTGTGAAGTTAGAAAACTAAAACTATCTATGCTTTCTTATATTATGCTAAAGGTTCTAAAAAAGTGACTTTATTATTTAATAACTGATATGACCATTTACTTTCTGGACAAATAGCTATACCTAATTCGTCAAAATCCAATCGATGTCCATGTTTGCTAATCCAATATAAATGTCTCGCAGGATTGCCTACTACTAAAGAAAAAGCTTTTACATTTTTAGTAACTACACTTCCCGCTCCAATCATCGCATATTCTCCGATGGTATTTCCACAGATAATAGTCGCATTAGCACCGATACTTGTTCCTTTTTTGATGAGCGTTTTTTTGAATTGTTCTTTCCGTTCAATAAAAGCTCTTGGATTGACAATATTAGTAAAAACACAAGAAGGCCCTAAAAAAACATCGTCCTCACATTCTACTCCTTCATAAAGAGAAACATTATTTTGAACTTTGACTTGGTTTCCTAATTTGACTTGATTTCCAATAAATACATTTTGACCGATCACACATTTTTCTCCAATAATGGCGGTATTCATCACATGAGAAAAATGCCAGATTTTGGTAGCTTTTCCAATTTGTGCACCATCATCTACGATAGCCGTTTCATGAATAAAATATTGTAGCTCAGACATCAAAAAAATGATTTACTTTTTCACAAATATAGTCAATCTTCAATTGTGTCATTTCAGTATGTATCGGTAGAGATAAAACTGTTTGACAAAGGACTTCTGTATTCGGTAAAAAGATTTCTTGAAAATATGGCTTCTGATGATAAACAGGTATCGGATAATATACCACAGAAGGAATATGCTGACTTTTTAGATATTCTTGAAGATTATTTCTTGTTTTTTCGTCTTTTAATTGAATGGTATATTGATGAAAAACATGAGTACTGCTAGAAATTCTAAAAGGAGTTTTTATTGCTGTTTGATTGGAAAAAGCTTGATCATAACGTTCTGCCACCTTTCTTCTGGAAGCGGTGAATTCATCCAAATGTTTTAATTTGACATTTAAGATGCCCGCTTGAATGGTATCTAATCTCGAATTGACTCCTACTACTTCGTGAATATATTTTTTAGATTGACCATGATTGGCCATCATTTTTAGTTGTTGAGCTAATTTCTCGTTCGGAGTAAAAATTGCTCCTCCATCACCAAATGCCCCTAGGTTTTTTGATGGGAAAAATGATGTCGTTCCAATATGTCCTATCGTTCCAGCAAAAGTTGATTGTCCATTGATTTCACATGTTGCGCCAATTGCTTGAGCATTGTCTTCAATTACATAAAGATTTCTTGCGTTTGCCCAATTCATGATCTCTTCCATTTCGGCAGATTGTCCATAAAGATGTACTACAATGATGGCTTTGCAATCTGTAGAATCTATTTTATTCAATTGATCAATGTCCAACATAAAATGCTCCAAATTGACATCACAGTAAACAGGTTCCAATCCTAAAATCTTTAGAATCTCAACACTTGCGATATATGTAAAGGCAGGAACGATTACTTTATCTCCCCGTTGAAGGCCCAAAGCCATACAAGCTAACATTAAAGCATCAGTACCGTTACCGCAAGAAATTACATGTTTGGACGAAAGATATTGACCTAAATTCTTTTCAAAATCTCTAACTTCTTGACCTTGAATAAACTGTGCAGCTTGAAGGCAATCTTGAATTTTCACGTCGATTTCTTTTGAAAGTCTTTGATACTGACGTTGTAGATCAACCATTTGGATGCTGGACGGAGACTTCATAAGCCTTTCAATTCATGATATCTAAAACAATCTTTCACATGATCATTCACCATTCCGATGGCTTGCATATATGCGTAAATAATTGTGCTACCTATAAATTTAAATCCTCTTTTCTTTAAATCTTTACTAATCGTATCAGATAATTCCGTTTTGGCAGGAACTTCTGATAAGTTGAAGAAGTGATTTTGAAGTGGTTTGCCATCTACAAACTTCCATAAATAATTAGAGAAAGAACCCAACTCCTTTTGTACTTCCATGAATTTTTGAGCATTGGTAATTGTAGATTTTATCTTCAATCTGTTTCTAATAATCCCATCAAATTGCATCAATTCTTCTATTTTCTCTTCAGGAAATTCTGCAATGACCTTGTAATCAAAATCAGCAAAAGCTTGACGATAACCTTCTCTTTTCTTCAATACGGTGATCCAACTTAAGCCTGCTTGAGCACCTTCTAAAATTAAAAATTCAAATAAAATTTTATCGTCGTAAACCGGCACACCCCATTCTTGGTCGTGGTATTTTTCATAAATTTCTGAACCGACACACCAACTACATCTTTCAACTTTCATCTTTTTATAATACTTTCAGTGAAATCTAATGACAAGATTGCAAAAATACCTTGTATTTTTAGACTCTAACTTACTTTTTCATGTCATTTGCTATCAGTAGTTTACAAAATCCAAGACTAAAAGAATTGCGTGTTCTGATGGAGAAATCCAAAGAACGTAGATCAACAGGGCTTTTTGTGATAGATGGATGGAAAGAAATTTTGATGGCGGTTGAAGCAGGTTATATGATCCGTCAATTATATGTACGTGAAGGAGCAATTTCTAAAGAAGAAATCGACAAAACTTGGTCTTCAAATCGTCCAGAAAACGTAGAAGTTGCTAAAGATGCTTTTGACAAATTATCTTATCGTGGCTTGACAACAAAAGCTATTGCTGTTGCTGAATCAAAAGTGTATTCGCTTTCAAATTTAAAATTAAGTAAAACGCCTACTGTATTGGTTTTAGATGCTGTAGAAAAGCCAGGCAATTTGGGGGCTATTATCAGAACAGCAGATGCTACTGCAATAGATGCGGTGATTTGTTGTGACACTGCGACTGATATTTATAACTCCAATGTCATTCGGTCGAGTGTAGGTTGTGTTTTTAGTGTGCCAATTGCTGTAGCTTCTCGAGAAGTTGCAATTGATTGGTTAAATGCTAACAAAATCAATATTTATACGGCCTCTTTGAAAGCGTCTGTTGTTTATACTGAAGTAGATTTTAGAGTGCCGACAGCTTTTGTTTTAGGAACGGAAGCAAGTGGAGTCCATCCAATTTGGGAAGAGATATCTCAGCAAAATATTATCTTGCCCATGCTCGGAAAAAATGATTCCTTGAATGTATCTAATACAGCTGCTGTTTTATTATACGAAAGTTTGAGGCAAAGAAGTTTAATAAAATAAAATCTGTTTTCATTTTCTACATACCAATAAATAAGTAGTTGTTTTTGGTTAAAAATCTAAATTATTTTAAAGATTCATTTTATATTGCAATGAAATCTTTTTACTATGGAAAATTTATTGACTGTCAGCCTAATCCCCATTTTTTTAATTTTCGTTTTAGTAGAATACTTATATCTTAAAAGGAAGAAATTATCTCATCTTTTTAGGTTAAATGATACTATCACCAATCTCAATATTGGAGTTGGACATTTACTTACAAGATTGTTTTTGGGCTTTATTCTAATAGGAGCATATAATTTCTTTTATAGTATTGCTCCAATAAAACTTCCCAATAATATTTGGACTTGGGTAGCTTGTTTTATATTATATGATTTCTTTTTTTATTGGGCGCACAGATGGGGACATGAAGTGAATTTATTTTGGGCGGCTCATTCTGTACATCATCAGAGTGAGGAATATAATTTATCCGTAGCACTAAGGCAATCTTGGTTACATGCAATTCTAGCCTTTGTTATATTTTTACCAGTTCCGTTTATGGGAATGCCAGTGGAAATTTTCTTTATCAATGCTGCAATCAGTGGATTATATCAATTTTGGATTCATACGGAAGTGATTATACGAATGCCGAAATGGTTTGAATATATTTTCAATACGCCTTCTCATCATCGGGTTCATCACGCTGTCAATCCAGAATATATTGATAAAAATCATGGAGCGACGCTCATTATTTGGGATAGAATATTTGGTACTTATGCAGAAGAAGTTAAGCATCCAAGTTATGGAGTGACTAAACCAATCAGCACATGGAATCCACTTTGGTCTAATTTGATTTATTTCTCTGATTTATGGAAAGCTTCGAAATCGATGAAATGGAAAGATAAAGCTGTTTTGATTTTCAAAAAACCGGGATGGAGACCAGAGTATTTAGGTGGGATGATGTCAATACCAGAAGTAGATGAAAATGTATTGAAGTATAATGCAACTCCCGTTTCTAGTGGATTAAGTACTTATGTATTGATTCAATTTGTTCTGATTGTTTTCGGGACAGTGGGATTTATATATTATTTCAACGAATTCAATACTTTAAAAAGAATATCTGGTTTTATCACTTTGTTATTATCTATTACTATTTGTGGTGCAATATTAGAGCAAAAGAGCTGGGTAAAATATGCAGAGTATTTTAGGCTATTGGTTGCTTTATTGGTCGTTAATAATATTTACTATATCAACTTTCAAGATTGGTTTAAAATCACATTAATTGCTTCCATAATTGTAACTATTTATATGATGGTATGGTACACTTTAAATAGTTGGTTGAATTTACAATTTACTGATTGGGTAAAGGATAGTCTGAAAAAGTAAAGATTTTCTGTTGCATTCTTAATTTAGTATTAACGATTTGACTTTGAGCTTTAAAGTTGACGCATAACTAAAAACAATTTATTTAAAACCTTAGTTTTGTAAACAGTGAACTTTAAAATAAATAAAGATATGCAGGTTACAGAAGAGATGGTATTAAAAGCGCTGGGAACAGTAATAGATCCTGATTTCAAAAAAGATTTAGTAAGCCTCAATATGATTAAAGATGTCAAGATTAAAGGCCTTGATATTTACTTTACAATAGAATTAACAACTCCAGCATGCCCTCTTAAAGATCAGTTAGAAAATGATTCTAGAGAAGCTATAAAAAATATGGTGAGTGACATGGCTGTAGTACATCTTGAATTCACTTCAAGAGTAACGACTCTAAGAGATTTCAGAACAGATATTTTACCTGGAGTTAAAAACATTATAGCTGTCGCTTCAGGGAAAGGTGGGGTAGGGAAATCTACAGTTTCTGTAAATCTTGCTATGGCTTTGATGAGAAGTGGAGCGAGAGTGGGATTAATAGATGCAGATATTCATGGACCTTCAATTCCTACAATGTTAGGTTTAAAAGGCTTAAAGCCTGGATTAGAAATGGTTGGCGATAAGCACAAAATCGTTCCATTGCAATACAAAGGGCTGAAAGTCATGTCTATTGGATTTTTGGTAGATGAGAAACAAGCCGTCGTTTGGAGAGGTCCTATGGTGACTTCTGCATTGAGACAATTTATAACGGATGTACTTTGGGGAGAATTGGATTATATCGTGATAGATATGCCTCCTGGAACAGGTGACGTACAATTGACTCTTGCACAAATAGTACCGGTAACTGGAGCTGTAATCGTGACTACTCCTCAAGAAGTAGCGCTAGCTGATGCTAGAAAGGGGATTGCCTTTTTTAACTTAGACAGTGTAAAAATTCCTATATTGGGTATAGTTGAAAATATGGCTTATTTTACTCCTCCTGAATTACCTGACAACAAATATTATATCTTTGGTCAAAATGGTGGAAGAAAACTTGCTGAAGAGTATAATGTTCCTTTTATAGGAGAAGTCCCATTAGTTCAAGAGATTAGAGAAGGTGGAGATATGGGAATTCCAGCTGTATTAGAAGAAAATACAGTTTCCTCTAACGCATTTGAGAGCATCGCTAGCAATGTTGCAAGAAATATAGTGATGGTTAATGCAGACGTAGAAGAAAGATCTTTATCTGAAAATATAAATTAAATGGAAGCATCTGAAAAGAAAATTTTAATAGAAAGAGTCAATAGAGCATTGGAAACTATCCGTCCCTTTTTAGAGGCGGATGGCGGAGATATTGAGGTGGTTGACTTGACGAGTGATTTTGAATTACAAGTAAAAATGACTGGTAATTGTGATACTTGTCAAATGAAGGATTCTACACTAAAAGGTGGTGTAGAAGGCACTGTAATGAGTGCAGTCCCTGAAATAAAAAGAGTCGTCGCTGTATAAAATAGACTAGTGAATAGAAAAGCGCTCATTGAAAACATCAGGAAAAAATCCTCCTATTTATGTGTGGGGTTAGATCCTGATATTCAAAAGATACCTCAACATTTACATCAGTATGATAACCCTGTTTTGGTATTCAATCAACAAATTATTGAAGCTACTTCTGACATTTGTGTAGCGTATAAACCTAATGTAGCGTTCTTTGAAGCGTTGGGTTTAGATGGTTTAAAAACATTAGACGAAACGCGAAAGTTGATTCCTGAGGAATGTTTTACAATTGCTGATGCAAAACGTGGAGATATTGGAAATACTGCTACCATGTATGCTCAAGCATTTTTAGAGCAAATGAATTTTGACTCCATCACCATAGCACCATATATGGGACAAGATTCTGTTGAACCTTTTTTACAGTTTAAAGAAAAATGGGGAATTGTTCTTGGCTTGACTTCTAATAAAGGAAATCAAGATTTTCAAAGACAAATGATAGACGGAACTCCGTTGTATGAGGTAGTCATGAAGACAGCAATGCAATGGGGTACAGAGGAGAACATGATGTTTGTAGTAGGAGCGACTAACGAACAAGACTTTGAGCATATCCGATCTTTCTGTCCTAATCATTTTTTATTAGTTCCAGGTGTAGGAGCTCAAGGTGGAGATTTAGAAAAACTTTCTCAATATGGTCTCAATAAAGATATTGGCTTATTAGTCAATTCTACCCGAGGAATTATTTATGCTTCTAAGGGCAAAGATTTTGCAGAAAAAGCTAGAGAAGAAGCTTTGGCTATCAACGAGCAAATGAAAAGCTTGATAGAGAAGTACACCTCTTAAAATTCTTATACAACTTAATTGTATTCTTACTCTTTATTATTAGAGGTTAGAATTTTTAAATACCGCCCTCAATCTATTTTATTAATTAATACTGAATGATTTTCTATAACTGAGAAAAAGAAAATCATTTTTCTATAAGTATCTTTATTCTTCTATTTATAATAATGAACAAATTCATTCTATACTTTATCATTAGTATCTGTCTCATTGCGACGTCCTGCAAAAATAAATCAACACATTCATATCTACCTGAGCTGATTGAACACTCAAGTGCTACTGAATCTTCAGTCGAATTAAAAACTTCTACCATTCAAGATTGGCTCAAATTGAAAATAGATAAAGCGCAAAAAGATAGTGCATCAAATATCACTACAGAAGTAGAGCCTAATTTATTTGCAACTGTTCCAATTATAGAAGTTTATCACCAAAATGAATTTGAACCTCTTTGGGTCAATGAAAATGGACTCAATAAGAACGGAGAAGAGCTTTTGAAAGTCTTGACAAAGACAGAGCAATATGGTTTATTGAAAAACTATTATGGTGCTGAAAATATTTCTAGCGCTGTCCAACTTCTTCTTAAGAAGAATGAAAACCTTGAAACTCTAGCAGATATCGAATTAAGCCTGACTAATGCATGGCTATTATTCGCATTGCATTTACATGAAGGTGCTATCTATCAGGATCAAATGCTTAATAAAGACTTTGGAAATCAGATAGATTTTTATGTTCAAACTTTATTGAAATCTTTAAAAAAGAATAGAATAAAAACAACTTTAGAAGAGCTCCAACCTCAAGATTTTCAGTATAAAAACTTACAATCTGTATTAGTTCAACTTTCTACATCTAAAAATAAACTACCAAAAGGATTTTCAATTCCAGATCATAAATCAGACTCAGTCGCTTGTGCAAACAAGGTAATTGAAGCACTTAAATATCATGGAAGATTAGATACCTCTGAAGTGAATCATCAAAAATATATTTCTACATTAAAACAGTTCCAACTAGATCATGGATTAGAAGCAGATGGAATACCTGGGCCTAATACTAGAACTCTTTTGCTTTTAGATAATGAAGAGAAGTATAAGCGGATTGCTATTAATTTAGATAAATGGAGAGGTCAGAAATATCAATTTCCAGAAGAATACTTATTCGTAAATGTTCCAGCATTTGAATTGTATTGGATTAAAAATAATGAAGTCATCGAGAAGCATCGGGTGATTGTAGGCAAACCGGGTAGTTCAACGCCTGATATTATCAGTGAAATTTATTTAGTAGTAATTAATCCAGATTGGACGGTACCTCAATCAATTATCAGAGGAGAACTAAGACATAAAAGCTCGGGTTACCTGAGTAAGTATAATATTTTCCAAAATGGAAACAAAGTAAGTCCAGGAGCAGTCAGATGGAATTCTGGAAGTATAAGAGTCGTACAACCTCCGGGACCAAGTAATGCTTTAGGAAATATCAAGTTTTTATTTAAAAATAATCATTCGGTATACTTGCACGATACGCCTAGTAGGAATCTTTTTTCAAACTCTGTAAGAGCATATAGTCATGGGTGTATTCGAGTTCAAAATCCTTTAGAATTAGGACAAAACTTACTTAAAAGAGATGGGATGGAGTTGAGTTTGGACTCTATCAACTGTATTATTGATACTAGAAAAACGAATAATATCAGTTTGAAAAACAAAATGCCGATTTACATTCAATATTATACAAGCGCAGCAAAAAGTACAACTCAAGCAGTTTTCTATCCGGATTTATATAATAGACAAGAAAAATTAGCTGCAGTATTATTTTATGGGAAGTACAATCAAAAGGCAAATGTCAACCAAGCTAAGAAAGAACTTCCAAGCATAAAAGCTAAACCTCAAGCGATAGAATTACCGAAAGATAGTTTATCTCTTCAATCTACCCCTTAGCGATAGCTGTAGGCTCTTCGTTAGATGGTTCAATAAATGCATTGATATCGGAAGAGTTGATGACTTTAGAAGTTTGAATATATTGATCGACAGGAGCGTAGATGAATAACAAACTTCCACCTTGAATTTGTTGAATGATTTTTTGGTTTAACTCCTTCGGTAAAGCTGGACATCCATGACTTCTACCTAATCTACCGTGATTTTTAGCGAAGCTTTCACTGACATAATCAGCAGCATGTACAACTATAGCTCTTGGTCTAGCTTGAGAATTAAAGTTTTTCTCTAAGCCATCTAAGCGCATAGAAAAGCCTTTTGAGCCATAATAAGTTTCAGCAGTTTTGAAAAAGCCCAAACTAGATTGATGGGAATTATTAGTATTAGAGAAGTTTTTAGCCCAATTGTCGCCGGTGTTTTGACCATGAGCGACTAAAGAATGTGTCAAGATTTTGAACTCATCCAAATCGACTACATATAATCTCTCTTCTGTAGAAGGTTTAGAAAAATCAATGATAGTTAAAATATTTGCTTTTGGAAAGCTTACATTTTTCTCCAAAGATTGTTTTCCTAACATAGCATATTTAAAAGCCTCCCAGCTAAATGTATTAGATGGAAATTGTGCAAATAAAGCACGTAAGTAAACTTCGCCTTGTAAATGAGGAGAAGGGATTGATGGAGCTATTGGCGTGGAAATTGATGCAATTGGTTCTGATAGTGGTGTTTCACTTTCTGAAGGTTGAAAGGAAGTAAGCACTATAAAGATGAAAGTTAATTTTAAGAATCTATTCATTCGTAGTTATTTGTGCGTGATTAGAACACAAAGAACAGCATCAGAATTTTAAAAAAAGAGGATTAACAAAACTTTATACCTTAACATCAACCACAACATCAACTGTCGACTTCATCTCGTCTCCTGTGGTCGTAATTAGCTTTAAAGTGAACTTAAGTGTCTGAGTATTAAACGGAATTAAAAAATCTTTTGAAACAGAAATGGGGATTTCAATGCCTGCATGTAAGTCGACATTTGATGGAATATCTTTCAAAAGTTCAGCTCTTAAAGATTGCACCGCCAATAAATTATAGCCAGCAGGAATGATATTGCTTTCTAATCCAAAAATAGAAAGGTCAATATCTCTATCAATTGTTAGCTCAGTTTTAGCAGGATTAAAGCTTGTCAAAGAAATATCAGATACGATACAATCATCTGCATAAGCAGTAGAGAATAATTCAAATCCAGTGGAGGTTTTAGAATTTACAGCGAGATAAGATTTTGTAGGAATAAACATGAATTGGTTTCTCGTACTTCCAATAGTCGTTTCTGTATTTGTGCCTTCATTTTTGAATAAGCCTCTATTCGTGCTATTAATTTGTAAATCAAAATCCGTCACATTGTAATTCCCTTTGTCTGTACAAATAGAATCTTTTCTACAAGCAATAGTCAGAGTAGTTATCGCTACGAATAGTATTAAAATATTTTTCATCATCATTACATTTTTAAACCTTCAAAATAGGCTTTGTTTAATAATTTCCATGTCTCAAAATTAACATGATATTTTCCACTAAAGAAAAATCTTAAGTTCATCCTGAAAAAGAAATAGAGAATGTTCCAATTAGCATTCCAGCTTTTCTGCTTTTTTAGATAATACACCTTATTTCTAGTAGTCAAATGAATATGAAAATTACCAAATTTAAATTGAGTAGCAGTTCCTGATTTAGATTGGGTCAATCCGCCCACTTTATGGTAGAATTTGACAAATGGATAGTACAAGATTTTGTGTAAACCGTGTTGAGTGATGCGATAGAAATAATCCGTATCGTCAAAGTAGGCAAAATACTTTTCGTCCATATAGCCGATATCATCAATGACTTCTCTTTTCATCATGACTAAACAAGTAGGTGCATAATCCACTTCTTGAATAGTATCAAATTGACCTCTATCGATTTCCTTTTGACCAATGTGAGGCGCCATATATCCACCTTTAGTATCCCAATGACATCCCGCGTACCAAATTCTGTTCTTTTCGCTGTCGTACATCATTTTGCAAGTCACTAAACTGTGGCCTTTCTCTTCGCCAGCAATCAATAATTTTTCGAATAAAGTACTTTCAAACTCAACATCATTATTGAGTAACATCACATATGGACATCCAGCATCCATGGCTAAATGCATCCCTTGATTATTACCAGCTGCAACGCCTACATTTTCTGAATTCTTTATAAGTACAATTCTTGGGTCAGAATATTGCTCTATTAATTCGATCGTATTGTCTTTGGAGATATTATCAATAATATAAAGAATAAAATCTTTGTGAGTCTGAGCCAAAACACTTTCTAAAAAGGGCACAATCAATTGACCACTATTGAAGGTAATAGTGACTATTCCTATTTTTGAAGACTTTTCTTTCATATTGAAGCTGCAAATATACATTTATAGATTTTCATATCTGCTAATAGAATTTGAATAGCTAGAAAAGTCCTAAAATTTAAATAGGATGATATCTTTATCAAAAAAATGTTGACTTGGGAGCAATTTGAAGCAGTAGATATTAGAGTTGGAACAGTAATAGAAGCAAAAGAATTTCTTAAAGCTCGTAAACCTGCTTATCAATTATGGATTGATTTTGGAGAACTTGGAATTAAAAAAAGTTCTGCTCAAATTACAGATTTATACTCCATGGAAAACTTAGTCGGACAGCAAATTTTAGCAGTTGTAAATTTTCCACCTAAACAAGTCGCCAATTTTATTTCTGAATGCTTGGTTTTAGGAGTGTATTCTGAAAACAATAATGTGATTTTAATTCAGCCACATCTTTCTGCACTCAATGGTTCGAGAGTAGTTTAACCTCTTGTAAATACCCAAGTGTTTCCTTTTGACATAGATTCATTAAAAGAGTATCCGTCGATATCGAAATTTTTAATGTCTGAGATTTTATGGATTGAATGATCGATGATATATCTCGCCATGCTACCTCTAGCTTTTTTTGCATAAAAGCTAATGACTTTATACTTTCCATTTTTATAATCATAGAAAGCAGGAATAATCAGTTGAGGTTTTAATTGCTTGACTGGAATGACTTTGAAATATTCTTCAGAAGCTAAATTGACTAAATAATCTTTTTCAGTGAGCTCTTCATTGATTTGATCTACAACAGTATTTCCCCAAAATTGATATAAATTCTTTTTGTCTTCCACAGGAAGACTCGTTCCCATTTCTAATCTATATGGATAGATTTTGTCCAAAGGTTTAAGTATCCCGTACAATCCAGAAAGAATTCTTAAGCTCTTCTGAGCGTAATCGACTTCCTTTTTCTCCATAGTGTATGCATCTAGTCCAGAATAAACATCTCCGGCAAAAGCATACATAGCAGGTCGAGTGTTTTTGTCATGATCCAATGACCATTCTTGATATCTATCAAAATTGAGTTGAGATAGACTTGTTGAAATATGCATCAGTTGGCCAATTTCTTGACTGGAATAATTTTTTAAAACTTCAATTAGCTTTTCAGCATGCTCCGTAAAGTTAGGAGTGGAAAATGTTCTTTTAGGAAGGTCAGAAGTCCAATCCAATGTTTTGGCCGGGGATATTACAATTCTTAGCTTTGTCATCATAAGTATAAAAATAAGAACAAAGGAGATTATATTAAGTTTAAAGGAAACAGTATTTTGCAGCACTTCTCTTCACATGAGTATTAATAGGATCCACATTCATTTACGAAATCATCAATTGCAAATATTGGTGCCCGTCAGAAAAAATAAGAAACTGATGACTTGGGTATTCTTAATGGCGATTCCTTGGGCTTTCATTTTATGGTTGATTATAGAAAAAACTTTTTCCACCGATTCTAGCTTTTGGTTGAAAATAGTGTCAATTCTTTCTATTCTCATCTGGTCTGGATTAGGAGTTTTAGGATATACCATTTTAAGCTTTATGTTTTTTGGTCGGGAGCGGATATTGATTAATCGAGATCAGATGCTGATAGAGAAGCCTTTAGTGTTTTATAATAGAAGAAGTTATTACTTTCTTCAACAGATATCCCAATTAAGAGTAGGTCGTGAGCAATATAAAGCACGTGAAAATGGAATTTGGGTCATTCGCGAAAGAAGCATTTTGATTATGGAATATCCCGATAAGCAAGTGACATTTGGAAGAGGAACTTCACCAGAAGAAGCAGAATGGATATTACTAAAAATTGCTCAAAGTGGATTTCTGCCCACGACATCTTTTGCTCCTACACATCATATTTAAAAAAGACATCATTCAGCGTGTAGCGGCAGCAAAGTGAAGGGTTTCTATATAAAATGCTTCAAGCGATTTCTCCTCCGTCGAAATGATCTATTTCTAAGGATTCTTTTCTAATCTAAATAGATTTAAAGTGCTAAAAACTTTAATTTTGTAGCTTCGTCCTTAAACTTTAGACAATTGTCAGCATTTATGGAACCGACTCATATGGAGACTTTAGGTCAAACTCTCTTTTATTACCAATTGTATCATCCGAAATTACATTTGTATGTAGAATTGCCTACGAATGACTTAGGAGTTTATGAAAATGAAGTTTTTGCCTCATTAATAGAAGGAAAAATTGAAAAAGAAGAGTACTTGGAGTATACTTATATTGAAGCTCCTAAAATAAAATCATTGATATTTTTAGATGCTTTGTACCAAGCAAGCAAAGGAATGGAGCCATTTCTATCTATCTCTACTCGGCTTTTTAAATTGATTGTCGATGAGTTTCAAGACCGAGCGGTGGAAAGAGATTTAGATTTGAATCTTTATAATATTATTAAGACTACTTACTGGAACATTCTTCAAGAAGATGCTTCAGAAACCTTAATCAACAAAGGATTTGAAACAGTGGTGCAAGATGCTATGAAAATTTGTATAAAGAATCTTTTAAAGGAAGTTCTAAGACAATAATTTGATTTTCCCATTGAGTTCTAAATACCCTTTCCCTCCTTCAGGTAATAATTCTAAACGATTGAGTCTTAAACTATCTACTCTTCCAGATACTAACTTAATTTCTTCATCGTATTTTTTTACTTCTGTCCTCAATAATTCAAGTCCCTCGTTGAGTTCCTCTCGAATATCAAACTGCATGAAGTCTTCAAGAGCTTCGATAATATCATTATAGTAAATCAAATTCACCATTCGCAGAATAAATTTGTCCGAAGTGGCAACATAGCTGATATCTGTAATTTTAATAATTGTACTCGCTGGGTCGTATACAATATTTCCTCTCGCAAATACATCCGCATGACCATCATAATGCAACGCTTTATACTTTGCATCTATTCTCATGGGCACGATAACTTCTAGTTGATTATTTTTTCTACTCAACTTAAAATCACTAAATAATAACCCAATTCTATCGTCTAAAATCCAATATTGCTTATTTGAAAATTGATGACTGAGATATATACCTAAGTTTTCATAATCCATACAGACATCTGCTTTAACATTGATTTTGTAACTTAAAAACTCTGTATCCATGTTTTTGAAATCCATAGACAAAAAATCAAAAGCTCTTTGAATAGGTTTTTGTAAAAGATTTTCAAGGTATGCTTTTACGTCTACTTTCAAATTTGCACCATCTATTTCATAGGGCATTGTCTCGTCATAGACCTCAATGGGCTTAAGTGTCATGAGTTGGACGATTTTGCCATCTTTAATTCTATAGATAATACTTTTCCAAATTTCACTTATTATATCAGATGTGAGAATCCTTTCTAATGCCGGCATATGTTAATTTCGTTTATTTAAATAGAGGCTTTCAAGAAAACAATATATCTTATTGAGTCATTCAGCCAATAGATTTCAAAATAGCATTTTATGGGAAAAGTAGTCATGAGTTTTTTATTTAGTTTAACATTATTTGTAGTTAATGCTCAAAATAATCTTCAAAACATATCATCTCTAGCTATCGGGGCAGAAATTCCAATGGCAGAATACAAAATGGAAGACGTTTCTGGAGAAATTGTTTCGCTGAATAGTGTCCAAAAGAAAAATGGTCTTTTAGTAATCTTTTCATGTAATACCTGTCCATTTGTTTTAGGATGGCAAGACAGATATATACCGATAGGAGATTGGACTTTGGAGAATAATGTGGGATTTGTTTTAGTGAATTCTAATGAAGCACAAAGAAAAGATGTCGATGCTTTAGAAAAAATGAGAGAACACGCTGCTAACAATAAGTACAATACTTTTTATGTAGTAGACGAAAATAGCCAATTAGCAGATGCTTTTGGAGCGACGAGAACTCCGGAGGTTTTCTTATTTGATAAAAATGGAATCTTGGTCTATAAAGGAGCAATCGATGATAATTCTGAAGATGCTGATGCTGTAAAGAAGCCGTATTTGGGAGTAGCCTTGCAAAATTTATTAACAGAAACTCCAAATGACCCAAATGCTACAAAGTCAATAGGTTGTACTATTAAAAGGTTGAAATAAAATTACGTATATCCAAATAAGAACTTTACCCTTTCTTTCCGTTATGTTTTTGTGAAAGCTGTATACATGAGTGGAGATTCATTTAGCTTTGTTGTATGAATATAGCTTCTACAAAGAAATCTTGGACTTCTCAAAATGACTTTGCTAAAGGAGTGATATTGATTTTGATAGGTGCTGCATGTTTTAGTACAAAGGCAATATTTGTAAAACTTTCACTTCTCCATGGAATTGATGGCATCACCGCTCTGATGTTTAGAATGCTATTTGCCTTACCCTATTATTTGGGTGTGTTAATTTTTTCTCCTGCTTTAAAAATCCAACATATTAAAAGTGCTCCATGGGGGAAATTATTAGGTATAGGTTTGGTTGGATATTATCTCGCAAGCTTATTTGACTTTTTAGGCTTACAATATATTCAGGCTAATTTAGAAAGGTTGATAGTCTTCGTATATCCCACCTTAGTATTGATATTGGGAGCGATTATTTTTAAAAGAGTCATCACTAAAAATCAATTGATAGCTGTAGCCATTACTTATACTGGAATATTAATTGCTTGCATGAGTCAAGATTTTGAGTTGACGGGCAAAGGAGTTGGATTAGGAGTGTTTTATGTTTTTATGAGTGCATTAGCTTATGCTTTTTACTTAGTGTATAGCGATGATTTAATTAAGCAAATGGGCACAATTGCATTTAATTGTTTGTCGATGCTCATCTCTACAATAGCTGTATTATTGCATTTCGGTATAATTTATGGATTTAAATTGACAGGGTACGATTGGCAAGTATATATGTATGGAGCATTGATGGGATTGATTGCTACTATTATTCCAACTTTGGCTTTAACTAAAGGCATTTCGTTGATAGGGTCTTCCAATGCTGCAATCATTTCAACTTTTGGGCCTGTAGCTACTATATTGATGTCCTATTTTATTCTGCACGAATCGTTTTCTTTAGTACAAGGGATAGGAACTTTTTTAGTTTTATTAGGAGTTTTGTATTTAGGAATCAAAGGACAAAAACAAAGTGCAGCGCTTTTGAAAAAAGAAACTCAGTAAACCTTCAGTTATCTAATAATTCAAATCATTTTTTCTGCCATTTTATTCTAAAAGCAGTATATATATTAATGTGATTATTAAACATATAGGTACATAGGCAATGGTTACAAAAAAAATTTAGATAGTTTGAAGTATGAAATAATCGCCAGTGCAATTGAAGTTCATAAAATATTGAGTAGAGTTTTGTTGGAGAGTGTTTATCATCAATGTTTGAAAGAAGAGCTTTTAAATAGGAAAATAAATTTTTCGCAGAGATGAAAGTCCCTTAAATATATAAAGAGAAAGCAATAAATATTGAATAATTCAGTGGTTTACCAAACCATTAAAACTATGTTTCTGTGTGTTTCAAATTTTTGTTTGTCTGAGAAATAACTTTTTAGCTCGTTTTTCTACCCATAGTTTCTGAATTTTCTAGAATTCTTTGGATGGTTCTCATGTGATGAAATTGATGATAAACAGTAAAACTCCACATTTCCAATCCTGTAATTTTGCCTAAAATTGGATGTTTTATGCAATATCGATTCAAATCTTCTTCTGACCAATCTTGAATGCTACTTTTCAAAGAGGAAATCTGTTCATTGTATTGTTGTAAAAGTTCTGTATTTGATGAGCTGAACCAATCTTTCGCAGTAAGTATATAGGGAGACTTTGCTCCTTTTTTTAAGTGTTCATTATAAAGTTGAATAATTTCTTGAGTAGACCTAGAGCCATTCTTTGACTTTCCGAATAATACACCTAGAGCCATTTTAGGAGTTTTGAATCCTATTGCAGTCATTCGATTGGACTTATTAATATGGTCAATATTTTGAAAAATGCTCCACTTATTATCTATTCTGATATTCAATATTTCTATAGAATTGTTTGCAATGACCTTTTGATATTGCTCAGTCAAAGCATCCAACTGTATCATTAAATCCTGTTTTGTATTCGCTTGAAAGTTCATTTTTGAAAGAGATTGATGAGGTATCTTTTATAGAATCTTTTTAAGATTTCATTTTTGTCTGAAATAAAGTTAACACAATTCATTCCTCTATTTGTTTGTAACAGCACTTCAATTACAAAGTAGTACCTTTGTGGTCAAAAGTTCGATTCCTTATGTCAGATCAAAAACCACCATTTACTCCGATTAGTTCTATAGGAGAATTCAAATTGATTGATAGAATTGTAGATGGATTTGAAAATTATAATGCCTCTACTATCAAAGGAATAGGGGATGATGCGGCAGTCCTTCTCCCTCAACAACATCAAGTGATTTCTACTGATTTATTAGTGGAAGGAATTCATTTTGATTTGATGTATTCTCCTTTAAAACATTTAGGATACAAAGCAGTAGCAGTGAATATCTCTGACATCTGTGCAATGAATGCTCGTCCTACTCAAATATTAGTTTCTTTAGCTTTGTCGAATAGATTTTCAATAGAAGCGGTAGATGAATTATACGAAGGCATCAAAGCAGCTTGCGAAAAATACAGAGTAGATTTAGTAGGTGGTGATACTACAGCATCTCCAAAAGGATTAACCATCAGTATTACTGCTATCGGAGAAGCTCCTTTAGAAAAAATTGCCTATAGAAATGGAGCAAAAGAAGGAGACTTATTAGTGGTCTCTGGAGATTTGGGTGGAGCTTACATAGGACTTCAATTATTAGAAAGAGAGAAGAAAATATTCTTAGAAAGCCCACAAGTCAAGACAGATTTAAGTGGACATAATTATACAGTAGGCAGACAATTAAAACCTGAAGCAAGATTGGATATCGTTAGACTTTTGGAGGATTTAAAAGTGATTCCAACTTCTATGATAGATATTTCTGATGGTTTGTCTTCTGAAGTAATGCACCTTTGCAATCAATCTCAAGTGGGTTGTGTCATAGAAGAAGAACAAGTGCCTATAGCAGAGGAAACTTATAATACAGCATTATCTTTTAATATAGATCCTATTAACTGTGCTCTAAGTGGAGGTGAGGATTATGAATTGTTATTTACGATAAGTCCAGAAGATGCCTCTAAAGTTGAAAATCATCCTGATTTTTCTATAATTGGTCAAATTTTAGATATCAATCTAGGAGTAAAACTTCATACAAAAGGCGATAATTATCACGACCTCATCACTTTAGGTTGGGATAGTATTAAAGAATAAATGGTCAGAACTATAAAAGTAAAGCACGTCTTTATTTAAAATTATTTACAAAATGGCGAATCAACAAGCTGCAAAATCCGTTAGAATATGGCTCATCATAGGATTAGTCATGGTGTTTGTTCAAATTCTAATTGGTGGCATCACTAGATTAACAGGATCGGGCTTATCTATTACTGAATGGAATGTCATCATGGGGACACTGCCTCCAATGAATGCAGATCAATGGCAGGAAGTCTTTGTTAAATATCAACAGTTTGGTCAGTATAAGTTAGTGAATAGTCAAATGAGCTTGGCTGAATTTAAGTTTATTTTCTTTTGGGAATGGTTTCACAGGCTTTGGGCTAGATCAATGGGCTTTGTGTTTTTATTACCTCTGATATATTTTGTTCTAAAAGGTACTATCGCAAGAAATCAAATCCTTAGATATAGTGTTTTATTATTCTTAGGAGGATTAGCTGGTTTTGTTGGTTGGATCATGGTGGCGAGTGGACTAAAAGATGATATGGTATTTGTCAATCCAGTTAAATTGATGCTACATCTTTTAGTTGCGAGTGCCATATTCATGTATTTATTTAGAATACTTTTAGAAGACACCTATCCTAAAGAAAGAAAAAGATTTGATACTTCTATTAGAAATTTGACTACTATTTTCGTGGTGTTAGTGTTGATTCAAATTAGTTTTGGAGGATTAGTAGCGGGCTCAAGAGCAGCTTTGAATTGTACGACTTGGCCTTTAATGAATGGATCATTTATTCCTGAGCATGTAGGAATTTATCAACCTTTTTCTGAGCATATTCCAGAAAACAATATCACGCTACAGTTTATTCATAGAATGATTGCTTACGGGCTGACCATATTTGCAGTATATTTTTATTGGAAATCTAGAAATACATTGGCGCAACCTATCTTTCATACTTTCAGGCACTTAATGATAGTTGTGGTATTTATACAAGTGACTTTAGGTGTTTTGACGATTATCAATAGCAAGGGAAGTGTTCCGGTAAGCTGGGGAGTATTGCATCAAATCATGGCATTTGTACTGCTGAACATTACAATAGGCTTACATTATTTTGTGAAATACAAGTCAATATCTACTTCAAGCTTAAGATAGATTCAATATTTTTTCAACGGCTTCATATAAGTCATTGACTAGAAAATCAGAAGATACATCTTGCTTGCCTAAAGCATGTCCTGACTTCACTCTATAAGTAGTGCATCCAGAATTTTTTCCTGCTATAATATCTCTTTCAGAATCTCCAATAAAATAAGAGGATTGTAAATCGATGTTCCAATCTTTTGCTGCTTGAAGTATCATGCCGTTTTTGGGCTTTCTGCATGAGCAGTCTACACCATATTCATTGATGCCTTCTGGATGATGAGGACAGAAGTAAAAAGCATCTATTTTAGCTTGTTGTGGAGATAAGAGAAGATTTAGATTTTGATGAATATTCAAGACATCATCATATTGATACAAGCCTTTGGCAATTCCAGATTGATTAGAAATCACAATAACAATAAAATCAGAAAGATGGAGAATTTGAAGAGCATCTACGACACGTGGAAGTAATTTAAACTCTTGCCAATTTTTGACATAGCCCGCTTCTTGATTAATTACTCCATCTCTGTCTAAGAATATAGCTTTTGTTTTTGTCTTGGTGTTTTGAGTTTTGGACATGGCTAACGTTCAAATTTTATCTTTAGTATACTCTGTTATATCAAATTGGCACTAATATTGGTTAATAACATTGATATAAGTAGTGAAATAGCAGTTTTTAAAATTATTCTACAAATAATCTTGTTGTATTAGATTAGAATTAATACCTTTAAATTGTAAAAATGTGGAAAAAATTTACATATAGCCTAATCGTAATAATGATGTTGAGTCTTTCAACGTCTCTATTCGCTCAATCCAATGCCAAATTGGGAGAGTTGGATTATGTAAAAATTTATCCAAATCCAATCACTACAGAAGCGACTATCCGTATTAATGATGCAATTGATTTAAATAAATCAAAAGTGAGCATTACTTTTTATAATGTAGTTGGAAAAGAAGTCATGAAGTTATCTAATATCAAAGAAGTTGAAGTAAGATTCAATAGAGATAATTTGACTACCGGAATGTATATCTATCAATTGAGAATTGATGATCGCACCCAATCTACAGGAAGAATCATTGTGAAATAAATTTACCTTATACCAATAAAAAAAGCGACTATATAGTCGCTTTTTTGTTTTCATATGCTGTGATTTCTTCTTTCAAACTTAGAAGGAAATCGATATCGTCATATCCATTAATCAAACAAGTCTTCTTGTAAGGATTAATTTCAAAAGATACTTTTATATCTAAATCAGGAACTTCGAATTCTTGCGTTTCTAAATTGACAATTAATTCTGTTGAAGGATTTTCTTGAATGGCTTTTAATACCTTTTGAAGGATTTCTTCTTCTACAATTACAGGCAGAAGTCCATTATTTAAAGCATTGTTTTTGAAAATATCTCCAAAGAAACTTGATACTACGACTTTAAAGCCATAATCGTGCAAAGACCAAGCTGCGTGTTCTCTACTGCTTCCACAACCAAAGTTTCTTCCAACAACAAATATTTCTCCAGAAAAAGTGTCATCATTTAATACAAAATCCTTTGGGGTATTATCTGCATTATATCTCCAGTCTCTGAACAAATTATCTCCAAATCCTTCTCTTGTCGTTGCCTTCAAAAATCTAGCAGGTATAATTTGGTCTGTATCGATATCTTCTACCGGAAGAGGAACTCCCGTCGTACTTAAGTGAACAAATTTTTCCATATAGTTCTTTTTTATCTTTTAAAAATGAGATTGAATAAACTTAGAGTAATTCTCTAACGTCTGTGATTTTACCTGTAAGTGCTACTGCTGCTGCTGTTAAAGGACTTGCCAAAAGCGTTCTTGATCCAGGACCTTGTCTGCCTTCAAAGTTTCTGTTAGAAGTAGATACACAGTATTCTCCAGTAGGAATTTTGTCTTCATTCATACCTAGACATGCAGAACAGCCAGGTTCTCTCAATTCAAATCCTGCCGCTTCTAAGATTTTATCTAAACCTTCTTCTTTTGCAAGCTTTTCTACTTGTTTAGAACCAGGGACAATCCATGCGATGACATTTTCTGCTTTTTGTTTTCCTTTGACTACATCAGCAAAAATTCTTAAGTCTTCTATTCTAGAGTTGGTGCAGCTTCCTAAAAACACATAGTTCACGGGCTTTCCAATTAAAGATTCTCCTTTTTCGAAACCCATATATGCTAAAGATTTTTCTAATCCCGCATCTGCTTTGTTGGGAACTAACTCATCTATTTTGATACCCATTCCTGGATTTGTTCCATAAGTAATCATTGGAGCAATATCTGCGGCATCAAAAGTATATTCTAAATCAAAAACAGCATCGTCGTCAGTTTTTAATTTCTTCCATTCTTCTACTGCTTGGTCAAAAGCTGCTCCTTTTGGTGCAAACTCTCTCCCTTTAATATATTCGAAAGTAGTTTCATCAGGACAAATTAATCCACCTCTTGCGCCCATTTCGATGCTCATATTGCAAATCGACATTCTCGCTTCCATGGATAAATCTCTGATTGCAGATCCTGCAAATTCTACGAAATATCCGGTTCCACCACTTGCAGAAATTTTAGAAATGATATAAAGGATAATATCTTTTGAAAGAACACCTTTGCCCAATTCGCCTTCTACATTGATGCGCATTTTCTTTGGCTTCGTTTGTAGGATGCATTGAGTGGCTAAAACTTGTTCAACTTCTGAAGTTCCTATACCAAATGCTACCGTTCCGAATGCTCCGTGAGTTGAAGTATGGCTATCTCCACACACGATGGTCATTCCTGGCTGAGTGATGCCTAGTTCAGGACCAATCACATGCACGATTCCTTGTGAAGGATGCCCAAGACCATAAAGTTCGATACCGAACTCTTTACAATTGCTAATCAATGTATCTACTTGGTGTCTAGATAAAGCTTCTTTAATTGGAAGGTGCTGATTTTTCGTTGGAATATTATGATCTACAGTAGCGACTGTGTTTTGTGTTCTGAATACTGGAATTCCTCTTTTCTTCAAACCATTAAAAGCTTGAGGAGTAGTGACTTCGTGTATAAAATGCTTATCTATATAAACTACTTGAGGTCCATTTGGAATAGATTGAACTACATGACTTTCCCAAACTTTTTCGAATAATGTTTTTCCCATAATGGTTTCATTTAAAAAAACCTGCAGCATCTCCAAGAAAGATTTGCCACAGGTTCCTAACTATAAATTTTTTAGAGTTTGTTTAATGCGTCGATATATGCTTTAGCAGAAGCTAAAACAATATCGGTATCTGATCCGAAGCCATAATAAAATACGCCCTCGTTAGAAACCTGTATATGTACTTTACCGATATCATTACTTCCGCCTGTAATCGCTTGTACTAAATACTCTTCGAGTTTTACATCAGGTGCTACTATTTTATCGATAGCTTTCAATACTGCATCGACTGGACCGTTACCTTTTCCTTCTGAAGTGAAGAAATGCTCATTTCTGCATAAAGTAACATGCGCAACAGACCCTTCATTAGTTTGACTGCTCACTTCTAAAGATTCGATTTGATAGATTTTATTGTCTCTGCTATGTCCTAGCAATTCCAATAAATCTTCATCGTAGATTTCTTTTCTAGTATCAGCAAGGTCTAAGAACTTAGTATAAATAAGATCCAATGATTCTTGATCCATTGGGAAACCTATTTTCTCTAATCTATGTTTAAGAGCAGCTCTTCCACTTCTTGCAGTCAATACTATCAATGATTCTGGAACTCCAACATCTTGAGGATCAATAATTTCGTAGGTCTCTCTGTTTTTCAAAACTCCATCTTGATGGATTCCTGAAGAGTGAGAAAACGCATTTCTTCCTACAATCGCCTTATTAGGCTGTACTGGCATTCTCATCAATCTCGTGATTAATCTGCTAGTAGGATATATTTTTTTGATATTGATATCAGTATGTAATTGCAAAGATTCTTTATGAGAACGGATCACCATAGCAACTTCTTCTAAGGAAGTATTACCTGCGCGCTCACCGATACCATTCATTGTGACTTCTACCTGTCTAGCTCCAGCTCTCAATCCTGCGATAGAGTTAGCGGTAGCCATACCTAAATCATTATGACAATGACAAGAAAGAATTGCTTTGTCAATATTTGAAACATTATTCATGAGATAGTCAATGATCGCATAGTATTGATCTGGTAAGCAATATCCCGTTGTGTCAGGAATATTCACTACCGTAGCTCCGTTAGCAATCACTGTTTCCACCATTTTTGCTAAAAAAGACAAATCTGCCCTACCTGCGTCTTCACAGAAAAACTCTACATCATCGACGAGATTTCTCGCAAATTTTGTAGCCCAAGCTGCTTTTGCTAAAATATCTTCTCTTGTAGTTCTAAGTTTATTGAGAATGTGAATGTCAGAGCTTCCAATACCTGTATGAATACGTGCACGTTGTGCAAACTTTAGCGCATCAGCAGCGCATTCAATATCTTTTTGAACTGCACGAGTCAAAGCGCAAATCGTTGGATTCTTGATGATTTTGGATATTTCTACTACAGAGTTGAAATCTCCAGGGCTAGAAATAGGAAAACCAGCTTCCAGGATATCAACACCCAGTTCTTCTAGTGCTAATGCAACCTCTATCTTCTCAACAGTGTTCAATTGGCATCCGGGAACTTGCTCTCCGTCCCTTAATGTGGTGTCAAATACATAAACTTTATCGCTCATGGTTAATCCTTTTCTTTTAAATATGCTGTAACATATAAAGTTACGAGATAAAAGTGAAAGGTATTGTACATTGGTATCTTAAATTATTGTGAAATCAACCTTTATGTCTACTTCTTAAACATTTCTCAATAAAAAAGGGCTTTTATTAAAAAGCCCTTAAAGTAAGTTGTTGTTGTTTATTTTATAATCCATTGATAGTAATACCAAAGGACAATGGAGTCATTCTAGGACCTTTATCATTGAATACATCTGATAAAGAGTAGTAAGCAAATAGATTAACGATACCGTATCCACCTCTCACCATTACGCCATATCTGAATTTGTTGACGTTTTCAATATCGAAGTTTTTGAATTTTACATTTTCACTATTATTAGCGATTGATTCTCCTCTATTAGTAATAGCTTCTCCTTTATATTTCCACTTGTTTTGAATCATCAAACCAGCTTTAAATCCTGCAGCTAATTTCCAAGAAGAGCCTTTTTTATTAGGAGCAGATCTGAATCTTAATTCTAAAGGAATATCAATATATGACAAAGCTATTTTAGATTTTTTGACAGCAACATCACTATCAATTTTATTGAAATATGTACCTAAGGAGTCTGAGCTAACTGCATATTTCATGAAGTAATTATTGTTACCGATTCCAATACCAGGAGCGACACTGAATCTAGATTTACCTAAAACAATATCATAAGTAAAGTAAATATTAAAGCCTCTAGAAAAGCCTTTTGTTTTAATACTATCCGGAAGATTCAATAACATATCATAAGAGAAATCCATTACTAAACGATCCTTCGCTTTATTAATGTCTTTTTTGAATTCTACAAAATCATCAGTGTTTTCAACAGTTGTTTCTATTGTACCATCTTGAGCAAATACTTGCATTGTAGAAGCAAAGAAGAACAACATGAGTAAATTGGTATACTTTTTCATTATAATATTTAAGTAAATTTTTACGAATTTAATAATTTATTATCAGTTCTAATCATTAGAAATTAATAGGAACATCATAATAATGGTTAAACAATCTAGTATTTAAACCAATACTGAACAATTTTAGGTTATTGTCTAATCCAGGAACCGGACTATCAAACTTGTATTTTCTGACTTGAAGCTTAGCTTCTATCATCATATTGATTTTTGGATTCAATATATAGCCGATTCTCACTTCACCATTTGCTACTTTATAGCCCAATATTCCTTGACCTATTTCAGGTTGGTCGAGATATGCTGCTTCATTGGTAGATAATGTAATATCTGTACCTACATTCAATCCTGGACCATCAATCGAAGATCTACCAGCATTAATTTTAATTTCAGCTACAAACCTTTTATATCTATAATTGGCTAAAAATACTATTTCATCAAAACCTGCTCCCATTGGATGAGCTAAAGCTTGATTGTAGTGAGAATAATGCAAAACAGAATCAGAAGTGTTTTGGTATGAATATGGTCTAACGATATTATACTCTCCTAAAATATTTAAATTTTTCACGCCAAAAACATCATAATATTTTGCTCCCAATTGTAAACCAGAACGATTTTCTATTGATCTCAGCTCAGAAGAGAATTGATTGATCATTATCTGACCGTATAAAACAATGTGCTTCGGTAGGTTAATACTAGCGTTGAATCCGTATATTTTATTTGCATCTAAATCTTTTTGCAACGCTCTGATACCAATGATTGGATTTAAGAAGTTTGCATCAAATTTACGTCTTCCATCTTCTGTGCTACTTCTCCAGATAATCCCTTCGAATACTCCGAGAGACAACCAAGGTGTAGCAGCTAAACTCAAATAATTAAAATTTGCAGATTTTCTAGGAAAACCTAAAGTAAAATCTGTTTGATTTTGTACATTATTAATCAGTTCTGAATAGATATTGACATATTTAATCTTCCAGAATTGAGTAGTAAATTTGATATAAGGAAATACAAAAGAATTATCACTGAGTAATAAAGAACGATATCCATCTCCTATAAAATGCTTGCCATGTCCTAATTCTACACTAAAATGAGTGTTAGGAGTATAAGTAATTGCTCCCATTGCTCTAGAAAAGTCAAAACCTTTATCCTTGAAGTTTCTCACTTTCCCTTCTCCAGGCGCTACACGATTCCCTCTTACAAAGACAGAAACATAATCAGGAAATACGGCTTGGTTTTCTAAGAATGCAGAATACACAGAAACTTTGTCTCCTATATTCGCCATGACTTCTAGGCCTCTTAGATTGTAAGAACTTTTATTGTCATCGCTCCCTCTACCTACATCAAATCGTAGAATAGGATTGATTGCTATATAAAATTTTCTCTTTTTGGAACCTAGATTGGAGGTGTTTACAATAACGGTGTCTCCATCTACGATGAGTGTTTCTGTAGGTTTGACAAATCCATTTTCATCAAATCTCACCCAATCTTCATATCCGACAACGTTAATAAATTTTTTAAAACCTGTGGTCGGGTCTAATTTTTGAAGACCATAAGTCGTATCGGGATCTACAAATTGATAAACTTCAGACTGTAAATAAGGTTTGACAGATGTATGAAAAGGATGTTTCTTATCAGTTTTATACAAATATTTTTCATAATTCAATCGCAACTCTCTATTAAGAGATAGGTTTTGTTGCTGAGCCATTACTGGAAAAGTGCCCAGTATAATGATGGCTAAAAATATAGTTTTAATAAGCTTTTTCCTCTCCACGAATCATATTAAAAACGGTCAAAAAAACAATGCGTATATCTAAAAAGAAGCTCCAGTTTTCTAAGTACCAAATATCAGCTTTAACTCTAAACTCCATTTCTCTAGGGTTTTTAGTTTCGCCTCTGAATCCATTCACTTGAGCCCATCCTGTAATCCCAGGTTTTATAAAATGACGCACCATAAATTTATCAATAATTTTGGAGTATTCCTCAGTATGTTTTAGCATATGAGGTCTCGGTCCAATTACTGACATATGACCTAAAAATACATTAATAAATTGAGGGATTTCATCTAAATTGGTTTTTCTTAATAAAGCTCCAATAGGTGTAATCCTAGAATCATTTTTAGTTGCTTGAACATTATCAGCATCATCGTTGACAAACATCGTTCTGAATTTATACACTAAAAAAGGTTTATTCCTCATGCCCGTTCTTTGTTGAACGAAAAACACAGGGCCTTTTGAAGTTAATTTGATCAGCAATGCTATCAATGGAATTAGCCACCAAAGAATAGTGACAAAGACTAAAGTAGAAAAGCCAAAATCGAAAACGCGTTTTATGACTCTGTTTAAGACATTATCTAATGGTTCTTTCCTGAGTGTCATTACAGGATATGTACCGTAATAATCTATTTCTATTTTATGAAATTGATTAGTGAGGAAATGACTAAAATCAGGGACTATTTTTAATCTAATCAGTTGCTCATCTGCAAAAGAAATCAATTCTCTAATTTTCTCTTCTTGTTTATTGGGTAATGCACAAAAGATTTCGTCTACTTGATGATCAATTGCAAACTGTTTACTTTCTTCTACACCGCCTAAAATTTGATGTTGGACATCTGGGAACCTTTCTGGCTCATCATCGAAAAACCCAAGAAAGTGTAAGCCATACTCAATTTTGTTATCCAGCATCCTTTTGAACTCTTGTCCTGTGACTCCAGCTCCAATAATAATAGCCTTTCTATTGTTGTAACCTTTAGATCTATAAAATCTTACAATTTTAATTAAACTAAATCTCCATAGTGTGGTTAGTACGAAGGAAGTGCCATAAGTGTAGAGCAACACTTCTCTAGAAATTTTGAAAGTATTGTTAAGGTCTTTAAATACAACTATATAAGAAAAAGAAAGGACGATTTGGAAGAAAAACATTTTGATGAGCATAGAGAATACGGTAACAAACCTTGTATTTCTATACATATCAAAAGTGCCACTCATTTTGGCAGAGAAAATGTAAATGATATTGAGGTAAACGTAGAGCTGCTGATATTTACTATCTAATAAATGATATATATTCCCCATGGAAAAATATATGCCCACCAAGAAGCTGATAAGTAATATGAACAAATCACCTACCGCATGCATGAAAATATATAAGTTAGTGATTCTATGCCTCATTTTAAATTTTTCTCAAATTGGACTACAAAATTACAATAATAAATACGCAAACTTAAAAGTATCCAAATATTTAGTTGCCTTTTAATTAACTTTGGTTGCAATTAGAGAATTAAGTTTTGTGGAATTTCGTAAAAAACCACTCATAAATAATATATAATAATCAACACAACGAATATGTCAGCAAATAAAGATGAAAAATTAAAAGCGCTCCAGCTTACAATGGACAAGCTGGATAAATTATATGGCAAAGGCAGTGTCATGAAATTAGGAGACTCAGCTGTAGTGGAAATGGATACTATTTCTACAGGTTCTCTTGGTTTGGACTTAGCTTTGGGCATCGGAGGAATACCTAGAGGCCGTATCATAGAAATCTATGGTCCAGAATCTTCTGGTAAAACGACTTTAGCCATTCACGCTATCGCAGAAGCACAAAAGAAAGGTGGAATTGCAGCTTTCATTGATGCAGAACACGCATTTGATAAAAGTTACGCAAAGAATTTAGGTGTAGATGTAGATAGTTTAATTATCTCACAGCCAGATGATGGTGAGCAAGCTTTAGATATTGCTGAGCATTTAATCCGTTCAGGTGCAATTGATATCGTAGTGATTGACTCTGTAGCTGCTTTAGTTCCTAGAGGAGAGTTAGAAGGTGAAATGGGAGATTCTAAAATGGGTTTACAAGCTCGTTTAATGTCTCAAGCCATGAGAAAACTAACTGGTGCGATTAATAAAACGAACTGTACTTGTATTTTTATCAATCAGTTAAGAGATAAAATCGGAGTGATGTTTGGTAGTCCAGAAACTACTACGGGTGGTAATGCATTGAAATTCTATGCTTCTGTACGTTTAGATATTAGAAGAATAGGTCAAATCAAAGACAAAGAGAATAATATCATTGGTAACCAAACAAGAGTGAAGGTCGTTAAAAACAAAATGGCTCCTCCATTCAAAATGGTAGAATTTGATATCATCTACGGTAAAGGAATTTCTAAAGTAGGAGAGTTGGTGGACATGGGTACTGGTTTAAATATTTTCACAAAAAGTGGAACTTGGTACAGCTATGAGACTCAAAAATTAGGTCAAGGTAGAGATACTGCTAAGCAATTCTTACTAGATAATCCTGAATTCTCAGATGAAATTGAAGCAAAAATAAGAGCAAAAATTAAAGTTGATTAATTCCAGACTTAAGACAATTGAACTGAGAATACTTTCTTGGAACATTTAAATCTAAAAGTCTCTAATATTAAACGATGTCCAATAATAATTTGACCGAAGAGCACGATATCATCGAGAAGTTCAGAGAGATGGTGGCTAAAAGATATGATTATGATGAAATCAAGCAGAGATTTGATTTGCCTCCATCTATTACGCCAGAAGTAATCAATGATGTCAAAGATTATTTCTTAGGAACAATTTATCCTGATTTTAAAGAAAGACAAAAGCTAGAATATGCTTTTGGAAACCTATCTAACTATATCAAACAACCCAAAAAAATGTGGGGTTTGTTTGGAAATATGGCAGGTGCAATATTTAAATTTGGCCGACATTTCTTACAAGCTTTCAAAGCAGGTTTTGCTTCTTTGGATTCATTTGTAGGCGCGAAAAAATTTGAACAGAACATGGCAGAGATTGCCAACAAGAATGGTTTTAAACCACCAATTTCTGACGAAGAGTATGAGCAGTGTTACTACCAATTAGAGAGAAGTGATATCATTCAGTTTATCAATGATGTGAAATCTCTTTTCGGAGCTATGGTCAATATTCCTTTGTTATTAAAGACGATTGATATTTTGGATAATGTAGCGGATACCATGAGAAAGCATCCGAATGTTTACCCTGCTGAAGATATTGAAGGAATAAAACTTGGACGTGATTTATTACACAGAGGTTATGAATTGTTTTCAAAATACGACGAAACCACTAAGCAGCTAATGGTAGACATTATCTACAGAAATGAAATGTGGTACGTAGATTATATTTATAAGAAAGAAGAAGAAAGAAATTAATGGCAAGAAGACAAATTTACACAGATGGTGCTCCAGACCCAATAGGACCATACAGCCAAGCCGTTTTCGTCAATGGAATGTTATTTGTTTCAGGACAAATCGCTTTAGACCCATTTTCTGGTGCATTGATTACGAATAGTATTGAAAAAGAAACTATCCAAGTCATGGAAAACATTCAAGCTATTTTAGAAGCTGCAGAAATGGACTTTTCTAATGTAGTAAAATGCAGCATATTCTTGAGTGATATCGGCACTTTCCCAAAAGTGAATGAAGCTTATGGTAAGTTCTTTGGAGAAAATCCACCAGCAAGGGAAACAGTAGAAGTCTCTAAATTACCTCGAAATGTTAACGTCGAGATTTCTGTAATTGCTGTGAGATAAATCAAAAAAGTTCAATGAATTATTGTAGAAATTGATTCTTTGATGACTAATATTTATAGCTCTAGGTTTCGCCTGGAGCTTTTTTAATTTTAAAAGATTATACCCGCTGAAATAACTTCTATTTGTAGCGTTAAAATAATATCTATTTTTGAACTGTGAAAAAATTACTGTTGCTTTTATTACTGAACTTATTAGGAATGCGCTCCTATGCCCAAACGGTTATTACGCTTCCTAATCCTGTACTCAGATATGAAACGAAATATGCAACGAGTGATATGAATCTTAAAAAGATAGACACTCTATTAGAAGACTTTCACAGATATCAACCCATTCACAATTGGGAGGTTCCATATATTTCCTCCAATTTAGGAAACGTTCCTCGACCCTTATTATTCGACCCAATTTTACAAATTGGATTTCAGCATGGATATCAATCTGTCCAGAAATACTTTTTAAGCATTGATAGTGTAAGGTTTTATAACACCAAGACACCCTTTACTTCTGCGCAATATGTATTCGGAGCGAAGGAGGAATCTTATGTGGAATTTACCCATTCTCAAAATATTAAACCCTATTTGAATTTTGCAGTAGATTATAAAAGACCGGCATCAGAAGGATTTTATAATCACCAAAAAAGTGGAATTCATAATTTTTCATTTTCTCAATGGTATAAAGCACCATCTAATAGATATAATTGGTTGTCAGCTTATGTTTTTAATCAAGCCAAAATTGAAGAAAATGGAGGAGTGAAAGTGGATGATATTTTTACTAATCCTGCTTATGCTCAAGATTTATCTACAGCTGCTGTCAATTTAACTACCGCAGAAAACAAGTACAACCAACATAATGTATTTTTTACTCAGACCTTTTATTTCGGACCTGCACAAATCACAACAGACACTACTCAAAAGAAAAGTATCCAACCGAAGTACGGATTAACTCATCATTTTGAAGTGAGTTCAAATAAAATACGATATAAGGATGATGAAGATTCCAGTAGTACCTTTTACAATACCTTTTATATTTCAAACGATACCACAAGAGATTTTACAAAAAGTAATACGATAACGAATGAAATCTATTTTCATAATTATTCGGTTTCGCCTAATGATAGTTTGAGTAAAAACAGTTTTAAGTATTCTTGGAGTGGAGGTTTAAGATATTTAATCAATAAATACCAGCAAAATACTTGGTCAGACACCCGACACGGTCTTCAGCTTTTTGGAACCTTAAAAAACAATGATTTTTCTTCTAGTAAGTTTGATTATAAAATTGATGCAAGAGTTGATTTGGCACCGAAGTATAGTGGAGATTTTTTGACTTCAGTTCAATTGAAATTTCAACCTAATACTGTTTTTTATATTGCACCTTTTGCATCGATTAATATGCAAAGCCCATCTATGAAAATGGAAAGATTGTATACGAATCATGTCCAATGGAGAAATGATTTTAAAAAGCAATTTACAGTACATACAGGAGCCAAGTTGGGCGTGCCTAAATGGCATTTGAATACAGGATTGGATTATTATATGATCAAAAATTATTGGTACTATGGAGAGAATGCTTCTCCTGAGCAATACTCCAAGTCCATTCAAGTCTTCAAAATTTTCGCAGAGAAGAATTTTTATCTTAAAAATTTCGTGTTTAAAAATGCGGCTTACTATCAGCTAGTGAGCAATAAAGACATCATCCATCAACCTCAATTTTATTTAAAACATCAATGGTATTACAGAGGTTCTTATATTAAAAAGAAGCCATTGCATGCTCAATTAGGTTTGGATTTGACCTATTTTGGAAATCATTATGCGGATGCTTACGATCCAGCTATCATGAGCTACTATCTACAGAATACACAAAAAATTAAATTTTATCCTTTGGTAGATGTGTTTTTTAATCTACAAGTTAAAAGAACAAGAGTTTTTGTAGTTGTTCAAAATATTACTGATGGCCTATTTGCAAAAGGTTATTATACTCATCCAAATAGTCCAGTTGCTCCTAGAGCATTTCGATTAGGAGTCAGCTGGCAATTTTATGATTAGAAATTTAAGTTCGTTTAGCTAAGAATTTTTACAAACTTGTTATTAAATTTTTATTGAAAGTTCAAGATGACCTCCAAGTCCGAGTTCTACTATTTTTTGGAGAGTTGAAATGCGAACTTCTTTAATATTGTTCTCGATTTTTGAAATATAACCTTTATTGGTGCCACATTTTATTGCAAGTTCTTCTTGAGTCATTCCCTTTTCAAGTCGTGCTTGTTGAATAAGAAAACCAAGTTTAAATGTTTCATAACCTTTTTCAAACTGGTCTCGTTTGAGAGTACCTTTATTTCCGTATTCTTCGTCAATAAATTGGTCGAGAGTCTTAATGTTATTTATCTTGCTCATATTCTTTTTTAATTTTAATTGCCTTTTGAATTTCAGATTTTGGTGTCTTCTGAGTTTTTTTCTGAAAGCCGTTTGCCAAAACAACAAGTTTATCTTCGTCAAAGAAACAGAAAATTCGAAAAATATCGCCGCCTTGTTGGACTCTGATTTCATAAAGTCCATCTGCTCCTTCTATATGTTTTAAATAGTCGATCGGAATTTGATTTTGAGTTTCGATTATTCTAAAAGTCCATATAATCTTGTCTTGAACTTTCTTGCTTCAGTTTTTTGTAGAAGTCAGAAAAGTAGTCTTTATACAAGGTTACAGTTCTTAGTTTTATCTCACTCATATAATACAAAGATAACGAAAGTTGTCCGAATGAGCAACTTAGTTTGTCTCAATTTTCTTAGTTGAGGTTCAGGATGAATCAACTATTCATCTTTTCAAAATTACATCTAATAAATTCTTAGTTAGTTGTCTTTTTTGCGAAAGAGAAACCTCGCTAAAAAGTAGGATAATGCGAACGTTAAATGTGCAATTAATTACTTGACTACTGTTCTGAAATATTCTAGAGTTTTCATCAATCCATAACTTCTTTCAACTTTGGGCGACCAATCTAAAAGTTCTTTGGCTTTTGAGATATCAGGACATCTTTGTTGAGGGTCATCAATAGGAAGAGGATGATAGGTAATTTTACTTTTTGATTGAGTTAATTCAATAATTTCCTTTGCTAATTGTAAGAGCGTTATTTCTTGCGGATTTCCAATATTTACTGGGAGATGATAATCGCTCATCAGCAATCGATAAACTCCTTCAGCCAGATCATCTACATAACTAAAAGATCTGGTTTGTAGACCAGTGCCGAATAGTGTAATATCTTCATTTCTGATAGCTTGTGACATAAAAGCAGGAATTGCTCTACCGTCATTGACTCTCATTCTTGGACCGTAAGTGTTGAATATTCTGATAATTCTTGTATCTACATTATGATAATTATGGTAAGCCATCGTAATAGATTCCATAAATCTTTTAGCTTCATCATAAACCCCTCTTGGCCCGATTGGATTTACATTTCCCCAATACTCTTCTACTTGTGGATGGACTTCGGGATCCCCATATACTTCAGAAGTAGAAGCAACTAAAATTCTTGCTTTTTTATCTTTCGCTAGACCTAATAAATTATGAGTACCTAAAGCACCCACTTTTAGAGTTTGTATAGGAGTTTTTAGATAATCTATTGGACTTGCAGGAGAAGCGAAGTGAAGTATATAGTCTAAAGAACCAGAAATATGTACAAATTTTGTGACATCGTATTCGTGAAATTCAAAATGTCCTGAATTGAATAAGTGTTCAATATTTGAAAGAGTACCTGTAGAAAGATTGTCCATAGCAATGACACGAAACCCTTCTTGAATAAATCTATCGCAAAGATGGGATCCTAAGAATCCAGCAGCGCCTGTAATTAATATGGTTTTCTGTTTCATAGTATACTTTCTCTTCCAATACTGTAGTATTTAAAACCTAGTGTCTTCATTTTATCTAAGTCATATAAATTCCTACCGTCAAATATGAGCTGATCATTCAATAAAGCAATCATTTTTTCAAAATTTGGAGCTCTGAAGATAGTCCATTCTGTAGAAATAATTAGAGCATCAGCATTTTCAATAGCAAGATATGGGTCTGCAGCGTATTCAATTTTTTCACCTAGTTTTCTCTTAGTATTAGCCATAGCTTCAGGGTCGTAAGCAATTACTTTTGCACCTTTCTCTATGAGCTTTTCTATCAATAATAAAGAGGGAGCGTCTCTAATATCATCAGTATTAGGTTTGAATGCTAATCCCCAAACAGCTAATTTTTTACCTTGAATATTTCCATTAAAGTGTTCAAGTATTTTAGGTAATAAAGCCAATTTTTGATTTTCATTGACAGTATGTACTGCTTCTAAAATTTGAAACTCATATTCGTTTTCTTGAGCAATATGTTTTAATGCTCTTACATCTTTGGGAAAACAACTGCCTCCATATCCAATACCAGCAAATAAGAACCTTCTGCCTATTCTATCATCTGCGCCCATTCCAAGGCGAATGTCATCAATGTTAGCACCCACCTTTTCACAAAGATTTGCTACTTCATTCATGAAAGTGATTTTTGTCGCAAGAAATGCATTGGCAGCATATTTCGTCAATTCTGCAGATTTCTCATCCATAAAGTAGATAGGATTCCCTTGTCGAATATAGGGAGCATATAACTCTTTCATCAATTCTATTGCTTTCGGAGAAGTAGTTCCAATTACAATACGATCAGGTTTCATAAAATCTTCAATAGCCATTCCTTCTCTAAGGAATTCTGGATTGGATACTACATCTACTTCAAACTTGGTGTTAGGTTGAATGATGTTTTTCACCATTTCAGCTGTGCCTACAGGAACAGTACTTTTATTAATAATAATTTTATAGCTATTGATATAAGGGCTTATCTGCTCAGCAGCTTTTTTAATATAAGATAAATCAGCCGAACCATTTTCAGTAGGAGGTGTAGGTAAAGCTAAAATTATGATATCTGATTTTTTAACTCCACTTTCCATATCAGTTGTAAAAGAAAGTCTTTTTTGAGCAAGGTTACTTTGCAACATTTTCTCTAAACCTGACTCATATATCGTTGGAATTCCTCTAGATAATAGATCTATTTTTTCAGGGTCAATATCCACACAGATGACTTGATTGCCAGTTTCTGCTAAGCATACTCCTGTCACTAATCCTACATATCCTGTTCCTATTACTGTTATCAGCACTTTTTGTTATTTCAAATGAATTTATAATAATTGTCAAACATCTTAACCATGCTTAGATGATCTTCTGCATATCTTCTAGCATTATTTGACATTTCTGGAGCAGATAGTTGTTGTTGTAGAAACAATTGAATCTTTTCTGCTAAATCTTCGGGATGTTGAGTCTCAAAAAGCCAACCGTTCTTTTGATTTTTTATAAGTGCTTTATTTCCTGGAATATCGGAAACTAGACATGGAAGTCCACAAGATAATGCTTGCATGATGGCAGTACTCATGGTTTCGCTTAAAGAAGAATGAATATAAAGATGTGTTTGTTGTAAGTATTCTAATAATACATTTTCAGGTTGCATGCCTAAAAAGGTAATTTGATGATCTACGGAAATCTCTTTAGCTAAGTTTTTACATTCCTCAAAGGTTTCTCCATCTCCTGCAAAATAGACATGAAATTCTGGAAGAGATGTGTTTTTCAAAATATTAACCGCTCTAATAATAGATTGAAAATCCTTAGTCTTAGAAAATCTAGCTAACATCATTAATCGAATCGGAGAACTCAATTGATAGGATTGTGATGGTTTGAATTTATTAGTGTCAATACCATTATTAATAATTACGGCATTTCCTTTTTTAAAAAATCCATCCCCTAATCTCTCTTGGGTATCTTGGTACTGCTCTTTAGTCAAAAATACTTGAGTGTTAGAAAATCGTTTTAGCATTTTTATTGCCAACCATTCTGTTTTAGATTTTGTAGTATTAGGCGTATGGTCTACAGATATTACTTTTATTCCAAGAAGTCTAAGAAGAGGAACTATTGGGAACAAGGTAATACTATGCAATATAACAGTATCGGGCTTTTGGTTTTTTATGCTTTTGAATGCATGATATAGCGCCTTATGTTTTGGCATATCATTTATAATTACTGCATCAAAATGAGCTTTTTCCTGCTCGCATTTTTCTATATACTCTTCTTTGACAGGTTCAACTCCAAAAAAAACAAATTGATGTTGACATTTTCGGTGAATATCTCCTTCCATAATGGAAAAGGCTACGCTTCCATGTCCACCTAGACCACTGTATAATACTTGTGTAATTTTTTTCATCGAATTAAGCCGTAAATTTAATAATTCTAAATCTCATAAATTAAATTAATTATTTTATTCAAATGAAAGTAGTCATTCAGAGAGTTTCAGAAGCGAGTGTAATAGCAGATGGAGTATTAACAGGAGCTATCGAAAAAGGATTATTGGTCTTATTAGGGATTCATGCTGAAGATTCTGAGAAAGATATGGATTGGATGATTCATAAGATTACGCAAATGAGAATATTTTCTGATGACAATGACAAGATGAATTTATCTGTAAAAGATATTGAAGGGAATATCCTACTCATCAGTCAGTTTACATTGTTAGCAAGCACCAAAAAAGGAAATCGTCCTAGTTATCTACAAGCAGCTCCTCCAAGTATAGCGATACCTATTTATGAGCGATTTATTGAAAAACTCAAAGCATCTGGATTCGAAAATATACAAACAGGAATATTCGGAGCAGATATGAAAATTCAATTAGTAAATGATGGCCCAGTCACCATTGTAATTGATTCTCAATGTCCTGAGTAAGATTTAAGAAAACCAAGTTTTTCAAACAAATCTTATTCACTTTTGTCGATAATAATTGTGCGAAAAAAATCGCTCACTCAAACCTCTTGCAAAATCGATAGTATGCGAATAATACACACAAGGTGTTGAAAAACTAAACTACTTTTTATTAAAGTATCGTGTAGATTAGTTCGAAATAATTGAATCAGATATTGGTTTGAGCCAATACTTGTCTGAATAATTTAAAATTTTAAAATTCCCTTTGGGAGACTTAATTCTCGATTGATATGAGCCAAATAACAGAGCCAATATTAACTGAAAAAGATAATAGATTTGTCTTATTTCCTATAGAATACCAAGCTATATGGGATATGTATAAAACCCATGTACAAGCTTTTTGGGTAGCAGAAGAAATCGATATGACCCAAGATATGGTGCATTGGAAAAACTTATCTGCTAACGAACAACATTTTATCAAACATGTGTTGGCATTTTTTGCAGCAAGTGACGGTATAGTGAATGAAAATCTTGTTGTGAATTTTATGCAAGACGTTACTATTCCAGAAGCGAGATGTTTCTATGGTTTTCAAGTAGCGATGGAAAACATTCACGCGGAAACTTATTCTTTGCTGATAGACACTTATATAAGTGATCCTAAAGAAAAGTCTGATTTGTTTAATGCAATAGACACACTTCCATGTGTACAAAAGAAAGCTAAGTGGGCATTGCAATGGATTGAAGAAGCTCCTTCTTTCGCCCATAGATTAGTCGCATTTGCTGCAGTAGAAGGAATATTTTTCTCCGGGAGTTTCTGTTCTATTTTTTGGTTAAAAAGTAGAGGTTTAATGCCAGGATTAGCACAGTCCAATGAGTTAATCAGTAGAGACGAAGGGATGCATACGGACTTTGCGTGCTTATTGTATTCTATGTTGGTCAATAAATTATCACAGCAAGAAATAGAAGAAATCATCTGTAATGCTGTAGATGTTGAAAAAGAATTTGTTGTAGACGCTTTGCCAGTCTCTTTGATTGGCATGAATTCAAAATTAATGACACAGTATATTGAGTTTGTTGCGGATCACTTATTGAATTCTTTAGGTTATAATAAAGTATATAATGTAGAAAATCCTTTCTCTTTTATGGACATGATTTCTCTACAAGGGAAAACAAATTTCTTTGAACGTAGAGTTTCTGAATATACTAGACCTGGAGTAGGTGTTGCTAGAGAAGAGCAAGTGTTTTCTTCAAATGCTGATGATGTAGATTTTTAATGAATAATTTATACCCACGTCCTATGTACGTAGTAAAAAGAGATGGCCGAAGAGAGCCGGTACACTTTGATAAAGTCACAGCTAGAGTTACTCAGTTGTGCTTTGGCTTAAATTCAAGATATGTTGTACCACACAAAATTGCTCAAAAAGTAATTGAAGGAATATATGATGGCATAACCACAACTAAGTTAGATGATTTAGCAGCTACGACTTCCGCTTCAATGGCGGTCGTGCATCCTGATTATGCTATTTTAGCAGCAAGAATTGCGGTGTCCAATCTTCATAAGAATACTAAGAAGGTGTTTTCTAGAGTTGTTACAGATTTATACAATTATGTAGATCCTAAAACCAATCAAAAAGCACCCTTAATTGCTGATGATATTTATAAAATTATCATTGACAATAGAGAAAGGTTAGATGCAGCAGTTATTCATCATAGAGATTATAATTATGATTTTTTTGGGTTCAAAACCTTAGAGAAATCTTATCTCATGAAGCTCAATAATAAAATTGCCGAACGACCTCAACATATGATCATGAGAGTGGCTGTTGGAATTCATTATAATGATATTGATGCAGCTATAGAAACCTATAATTTGATGTCTGAAAAGTGGTTCACGCATGCTACGCCTACTTTATTTAATGCAGGTACGCCAAAACCACAACTCTCTTCTTGCTTTCTTTTAACTATGAAAGATGATAGCATCACTGGTATTTTTGAGACATTAAAACAATGTGCTGAAATCTCTCAAGCTGCAGGTGGTATCGGTCTTAGCATTCATAATGTCAGAGCTACAGGTTCATATATCAAAGGGACAAATGGGACTTCTAATGGAATAGTACCTATGCTAAAGGTCTTCAATGATACTGCTAGATATGTAGATCAAGGTGGAGGAAAAAGAAAGGGAGCTTTTGCTATTTACTTAGAACCATGGCATGCAGATATTTATGAGTTTCTAGATTTGCGCAAAAACAATGGTAAAGAAGAACAAAGAGCAAGGGATTTATTCTATGCAATGTGGATTCCTGACTTGTTTATGAAGCGCGTAAAAGACAACGCCGAATGGTCTCTTTTCTGTCCGGATGAATGCCCGGGATTGTACGATGCTTATGGAGATAAATTTGAAGAACTTTATCATCAATTTGAATCAGCAGGAAAAGCTAAAGCGACGGTCAAAGCGCAAGAACTTTGGTTTAGAATTTTAGACTCTCAAATAGAAACAGGAACGCCTTATATGTTGTATAAGGATCATGCTAATAATAAATCTAATCAGAAAAATTTAGGTACAATACGCTCTAGTAATTTATGTACAGAAATCATGGAATATACCAGCCCTGATGAAGTAGCTGTATGTAATTTAGCTTCTATTAACTTGAGTAAATTTGTCGATGTAGAGAACAAAACTTACGATTTTCAAAAGTTGTATGACATCACATATATTGTGACTAAGAATCTTAATAAAATCATTGATATCAATTTCTATCCTGTACCTGAAGCCAAAAAAAGTAATTTTAGACATCGTCCAATAGGTATTGGAGTACAAGGCTTAGCAGACGCTTTCTTATTGTTAAGACATCCTTTTGAAAGTGAAGAAGCAAGATTATTGAATAAAAACATTTTTGAGACGATTTACTACGCAGCTTTATGTGCTTCAAAAGATATTGCTAAAGTTTTAGGTCCATACGAAACTTATGAAGGGTCACCTATCAGTCAAGGAATTCTTCAGTATGATATGTGGAATGTTCAACCATCTACTCGTTGGGATTGGGACGCGCTAAAAAGTGAAATTAAGCAATATGGCGTGAGAAATAGTTTGCTATTAGCACCTATGCCTACAGCTTCTACCTCACAGATTTTAGGAAATAATGAATGCTTTGAACCTTATACTTCTAATATTTATACTAGAAGAGTTTTAAGTGGTGAGTTTGTAGTAGTGAATAAACATTTACTCAAAGACTTGAATGATTTAGGATTATGGAGCGAGGACATGAAAAATGCCATCGTTTCTAGCAATGGATCCATTCAAGGTGTTTTAGGATTGCCACAAGAGCTTAAAGATTTATATAAGACAGTTTGGGAAATCAAACAAAGATCTATTATTGAAATGTCTGCAGATCGTGGAGCTTTCATTGATCAAAGTCAAAGTTTGAATATCCATTTAGAAGAAGTCAATTACAAAAAGCTGAGTGCTATGCACTTCTTTGCTTGGGAGAAAGGTTTAAAAACAGGTATGTACTATTTGAGAACAAGGCCCGCGACTGACCCTATCAAATTTACCGTGGATAGAGAAAAAGCAAAATTGGCTCAACAAGCAGTAGATTCCGGATTGTTGAATACGTTTAATTTGGCTACTGCGCCTGTCATCGTTGCTCAACCTGAAATCTTTGATATGACTACTACGCCGCAAGGATTTAAAGAAAGACCAGAAGATTCTCAATTCGAATGTGAAGGTTGTGGTTCTTAAATTTTTAAAAGAAATATTTTCAAAAAGGCTATCTAATTGGGTAGCCTTTTTAGATTTTATGCCAACTCGGATATTTATAAGAGCAACATCTTTTTAGCAATTATTAAAATAAATGAATTGTAGACGATAAATTCTGCAATAAGATAGATTCAAAGACAATTTTTATAATTTCGTTAAATACTTACAATACATCATTTATGGTAGTTGATTTCTTAATTATAGGATCAGGAATAGCGGGATTGTCTTATGCTTTAAAATTGTCTGATAGATTTCCAGAAAAGAAAATTTTAATTCTGACCAAAGGAAACGAAGATGAAAGCAATACTAAGTATGCGCAAGGAGGAATTGCCGTTGTAACTGATTTTGATAAAGATAATTTTGAAAAACACATTCAAGATACTTTGATTGCTGGAGATGGACTCTGTAATGAAGAGATAGTAAATATTGTAATTAAAGAAGGTCGTCAAAGAGTCAACGAACTGATTGAATGGGGAACTGAATTTGATAAGGACAAAGAAGGAGAATACAAACTTGGTAAAGAGGGCGGACATTCTGAAAATCGCGTATTACATTATAAAGACATCACAGGTTACGAAATCGAAAGAGCTTTATTAACAGCAGTACATGCTAGACAAAATATCGAAATGACCACACATCATTTTGTGATAGATTTAATTACTCAGCATCATTTAGGCAGGATGATTACTCGCGTGACGACGAATATTAGATGCTATGGAGTGTATGTCTTAGACAGGAAAACCAATCACATTGATAAGATTATTGCTAAAACTACTGTTTTAGCTACAGGAGGTTTTGGGCAGGTGTATAGAAGCACTACCAATCCAATTATTGCAACAGGTGACGGCGTAGCCATGGTTTATAGAGCTAAAGGTAGAGTTGGTAACATGGAATTCGTTCAATTTCATCCAACTGCTTTATATGAACCGGGAGTGAGCCCATCATTCTTGATTACGGAAGCGGTCAGAGGAGATGGTGGAATTTTACGCAATCAAAAGGGAGAAGCTTTCATGGGTAAATATGACCCGAGAGAATCTTTAGCACCTAGAGACATCGTAGCGAGAGCGATAGATAATGAAATGAAGATAGATGGAGAAGATTGTGTGTATCTCGATTGTCGTCATATGGATCAAGATAATTTCAAACATCATTTTCCTAATATTTATGAGAAATGTTTGTCTATTGGGATTGATGTATTTAAAGATATGATTCCAGTAGTTCCGGCACAACATTATGCTTGTGGAGGTATAGAAGTTGATGAACATGGATTGACTTCTATTGAAAATTTATATGCTTGCGGAGAATGCAGTAATACAGGATTGCATGGCGCGAATCGTTTAGCATCTAATTCACTTTTGGAAGCAATTGTGTTTTCTCATAGAATTTTTGAACATGTCTCTACTGTAATTAATCAAATAGAAGATATAGATCAAGAGTTCCCAGGATGGAATGCCGAAGGAACTTCTCAGCCTAAAGAAATGGTCATGATTACTCAAAGTAAAAGAGAACTCAATGATATCATGAGTAATTATGTTGGAATTGTTAGAAATAATATCCGTTTAAAAAGAGCTCAAGAAAGATTGTATATCCTTTTTACAGAAACAGAAGACATGTATAATACTACAACGATTTCTCGTCAACTGTGTGAATTGAGAAATTTAATCACGGTAGGTTATTTGATTGTGCGCAGTGCCATGTTGAGAAAAGAAAGCAGAGGCTTGCATTACACTACAGATTATTTAGAGCAAAAACCTTTTGCCGAACAAACTTTACTGTAAATCCTACATTTTAAAGAGTGAAGCAAAGTTTTTTACTCTTATTCAGTCATAAATTTGCAACTATCTTAAAATATAACTTCGCTACACAAATTGCGGACACGCTTTTTCATTTAGTTTCCTAATTTTGTAGCCATGGAAGTTTTCGATAAAGCAGCAGCACTTTTAGAAGATGTGAAAAGTGCAGAAATCAAGACCGCAGAAAGTTTAGAACAATTCAGGATAAAATTTCTAGGAAGTAAAAATATTCTGAAAGATTTGTTTTCTGAAATCAAATCTGTCCCTAATGAGCAAAAGAAAGAATTTGGTCAAAGGGTTAATGCTGTCAAGCAAGCTGCAGAAGAAAAGTTTCAAAGTTTCAAAGAACAATTCGAGTCTCAACAAGAGCAAAGTCAAGCGGCTCAACTGGATTTGACACGTCCCGGACAAAGTTTTGACACAGGCTCTAGACATCCAGTCCGTTTGGTCATGGAAGAAATGATAGAAATCTTCAAAAGAATTGGTTTTGTAGTAGAAGAAGATCGTGAAATCGAAGATGATTGGCATAATTTCTCAGCTTTGAATCTGCCAGAAGATCATCCAGCAAGAGATATGCAGGATACATTTTACATTTCAATGGATCCGGCAATGGTGCTTCGTACACATACTTCTAGCGTCCAAGTGAGAGTGATGGGACGTCAAAAACCACCGATTCGCATTTTATCTCCAGGGAAAGTATTTAGAAACGAAACAATTTCTGCTCGTTCACACTGCTTCTTCCACCAAGTAGAAGGGTTGTACATCGATGAAAATGTATCTTTTGCAGATTTATTACAAACCTTACAGTTTTTTGCTGCTGAGTTTTTCGGTGCAGATACCAAAATAAAAGTTCGTCCATCATTTTTTCCATTCACAGAACCATCTGCAGAAGTTGATGTCAGTTGCTTTTTGTGTCACGGAGATGGATGTAATGTATGTAAACACACAGGTTGGGTTGAAATCTTAGGTTGTGGAATGGTCGACCCTAAAGTTTTAGAGAATTGCAATATAGACTCTAAAAAATATACAGGTTTTGCATTTGGAGTAGGAGTAGAAAGAATAGCACTCATGAAATATGGCATTAAAGACATTCGTATTTTATCTGAAAATGATGTTCGTTTCTTAGATCATTTTAAATCAGTAGTAGTCTAAAACCATTAGATGAAAGCACAAAGGCAAAATCAAATCAACTTCTTTCGCACCTTAACACTGCGCAGAGTATGGAATATGATAAAAGTCTATCTATCTTTTCATCTATCAAAAGCCACCAAAAAACCGATTCAGTGGGGAATGCCTTTCTCCATTTCGGTAGAACCTACAACTTCTTGTAATCTCCGATGTCCTGAGTGTCCAAGTGGTTTACGATCTTTTACTAGACCTACTGGAATGCTTGAAACAGAGATGTTTAGTACCATCATAGATCAAGTGTATAAACACGTCAATTATTTGACCTTTTACTTTCAAGGCGAACCATATTTACATAAAGAGTTTTTAGAAATGGTGAAATATGCCCGTTCTAAAAAAATCTATACAGCTACTTCTACTAATGCGCATTATCTAAATGATTCGATGGCCAAAAAAACGATTGAATCTGGTTTAGATCGGCTGATAATTTCTATCGATGGCACTAGTCAAGAAACCTACAAACAATATCGGGTCGGCGGAAAATTAGACAAAGTCATACAAGGCGCCAAGAATGTTGTCAAGTGGAAAAAGAAACTCAATAGCCCAACACCATATATTATTTTTCAATTTTTGGTTGTCAGACCGAATGAGCATCAAGTAGAAGATGTTAAAGATTTAGCAAGAGAGATTGGTGTGGATGAAGTGATTTTAAAAACTGCTCAGGTCTATGATTATGAGCATGGGAATCCATTGATTCCTGTAAATGAAAAATATTCTAGGTATAAAAAACTAGAAGATGGCACTTATGCGATTAAAAATGTTTTAGAGAATAGCTGTTGGAAACTTTGGCACTCTTGTGTAGTGACTTGGGATGGAAATATTGTTCCATGCTGCTTCGATAAAGACGCCAAATACAAGCTCGGCGACTTAAAAAATACAAGTTTCCGCGATATATGGCGAGGTCCTGCCTATCATGATTTCCGTACTAAATTAGTGCGTTCCAGAAAAGAAATTGACATCTGCAAAAACTGTAGTGAAGGCTGTGAAGTCAATATGAAGTATGATTTTTAGGTAACCTTAAATTCATTAAAAGTTATTCAGAGTTAAATAAATCCTTCTGCTATTTAAGTTTTTGCCTGATAATTTTATTTAGAAAGATTGCTATTTAAGTTTTTTGGGTAATTCTTAAATAGTAAAATGTAAAAACAATACCGCCTTAGTATGATTATTTGTTAGTATTTTCAAAGATTAATATTAAAGTCAATTTTTGATTTTATAAAACTAAAGTTATGAATAAATATTTTGTCACTTTACTTATTGCCGTTTTCATCTTATTTAGCTGTAAGAAAGAAAATCAATCTACTAGCATACTTACAAAAGAAAACATTAGCGGATACGTTCAAAAAGGACCATTTATAAATGGAACAAGCATTTCAATCAATGAACTAAATACAAATTTATCACAAACGGGTAAAGTATATAATACCCAAGTTGTAGATAATAAAGGAAGTTTTAATTTTGGGAATGTTGAGTTGAAATCAAATTATGTAAGTCTAAGAGCTGATGGGTTTTATTTTAATGAAATTTCAGGTGAGCAATCAAAATCTCAAATCACTCTATATGCGCTTTCTGACGTTTCTAATAAATCCTCGGTAAATATTAATCTTTTAACGCATTTAGAAAAAGCAAGAATTGAGTATTTAATATCTGAGGGAATTGATTTTCAGGATGCAAAAAAACAAGCACTATCAGAAATCATAAAAATATTTAGTATCAATGAAGCTACAGAAACAACTTCTGAAACTTTGGACATCGCTAAAAAAGGAGATGATAATGGAAAGCTTTTAGCGATCTCATTGATTTTACAAGGTTATCGTTCAGAAGGAGAATTAACAGAATTGCTTTCTAATATCAGTACAGACATTAGAGAAGATGGCATATTAGATAACAAGACACTTGGTTCTGAATTGATTAATCATACAGTATATCTCAATTTAAATTCAATAAGAGAAAATTTAGAAAAGAGATTTTCGGATTTAGGAGTAAATGCAGAAGTGCCAGACTTTGAAAAATATATCAATGCATTTATTGAAAATAGCACTTTCGATATTACAGCATCCCTCATTGAATATCCTTCACTTGGTGAAAATGGTAAAAATATTCTTGATTTAAATGAACTAATTTATGGTGATGCAGAGTTTAGTTTAGCGGCAAATCTACATCAAGGAACAAAGCTGAAAATCAAAATCACTTCATTAGGAACAAAGGATTTTTTCATGCAACCATTCACAGTAAAAAATTGGACCATGTCAGTGTATAACGAAACCACTAAATCTCAATACTTTACAGCAATTGATTCAGATAAAAATTGTGATTTATTAATGGTTTTTGACTCAGGAGATTTCTTAATTGAATATTTTGAAATGGGAGCTTTAGAACCGAATAGAACAAAGATTATACGAAGCAAATAATATTTTCAGATATTATACATTGATTCCAAAGTAAATAAACTTAGGTTTCACAAACAGTATTTCTTCAAATCCTTTGCCCCCAACTCAATTTCCTTTGTTTATCTTTGCCAACGATTTTATTAAAAATGGGAAGACCTAAATTAGAAAAGTTTGCTGCAATAGCAACGATGGAAAATATCTTTGAGCTAGATCCTTCAAATAAAGGAGCTTGGTCAAAAAATCATTTTAAAAATGATCATCCTTTAGTCTTAGAATTAGCTTGTGGCAAAGGAGATTATGCTCGTGGTTTAGCAAAAGTATTTCCTGATAAAAATTTCTTAGGAGTAGATATCAAAGGACATCGTCTATATACTGCAGCCAATCTTGCTACCAAAGCAGAACTGAAAAATGTAGCTTTCATTCGTGTACAAATCGATCATTTAGACGAATATTTTGAGCCAGGTGAAATAGATGAAATATGGATTACTTTTCCAGATCCTTTTTTGAGAGAAGGTCAAGCTAAGAAAAGATTGACTTCTCCTAAGTTTTTGGAGGTTTATAGAAAGTTTTTAAAACCTAATGGACTGGTTAATCTCAAAACAGATTCTCCACAATTATATGCTTTCACTAAAGAAGTGATTGCAGAGCAGAACTTACAGGTCGAGAAAGATTATGCGGATGTCTATGCGATGGGCAAACAAGAATCTGAACTTTTTGGAATTCAAACTTATTACGAAGGCTTGCATCTAAAAGACAATAGGACGATTCACTTTATCAGTTTTAGGATAGATCAGGAAGGCTAATCTATTGTAGCATTTGTAATTCTTTGTCCTTAGGATATAGTCCTGTAAACAAATAAGGTGAAAATTTCATAGGGTATTTTACATAATAATATATTTGAATGCCTTCTTTTTTAGCTTCAAGCAATTCTAGCTCAATTAACTTATCTGTCAAGTTCTTGAGCGTTTTATCTGATAAGTTAGTGATGCGCATGGCATCTGATTTTGTGATTTTTCCTTTTAAAAACACATCAGTAAGAATAAATTTAGCCTCTATTCGCAAAATATCTTTGGATACCATCAAATCAGTAAATCGTTCTATTCTTTGAAGCATATGGTCTAAATCCAATATAGAATACATGTAGTCGATTTGGTCAATCACAATCTTTAAAAAGAACTCGCAAAACTCTATAAGCATTTTGTTAGACAGGTTTCCTCGCCCATCATAATCACCCAACCTTCGCATATCTGCATTTGCCAATCGAGCTTTATATTCAGTATTAAATCGAGCTAAACCACGAGAAATCGACCATAATCCATCAGCATCTATGTCTTCATACATAAAACATGCATCTGATAGTAATCTTACGACTCTACCATTTCCATCTAAAAAGGGATGTATCCAAACTAATCTATGATGTGAAGCCGCAATTTGTATAATGCGTTTTATTTTACTCTTGTTGTTGTTATTTACTGGATTGTAAAAGTTTTCAAATCGATTCATCATGGAGTCCAACGAGCCAGAATATGGAGCAATATGTCTTCCTACTTCTACTTCATCCGTTCTAAATTCTCCAGAAATTACATGACGAGTTTTTCCATCCCTATCTAATACCTCTTTAAACTCATCAGGTAGATGTTCATAAAATCCCTTGTGTATGTTTTTGATGTATTCTGAAGAAAGAGCAATAAAAGAAGGACTTGAATGCATATTATTTTGAATTTCTTCAAACAGCATAATGTGTGCTCGAGCTTCTAATTGAAGATTTCGCATTTTACTATCCTTTGAAAAGTCATTTTTTAATGCTCTGTCAATATCTATTGGGTGTGTATCATGACCTTCAATCAAGTTAGAATAGTAACTATTCATTGGGCGAAGAAATTCTGCAATCGCATGACTTGTAATAGGATGCAACGCTCCAGACAGTCGTCCAGCTTTATGAATAATTTCGGTAGCAATTTTTTCTAATTTACCAGAAGTATCTTCAGGCATCATTGGCTCCATAGATTCTACATCCATGTACAGAGCGTTATCATCCCTCATACTAACAAAGATAAAACATTTTATCCTATTAATTCCGATGGTCATTCCGATGATTAAAAAGAATAAAATTAATTAATTATCAATTAGTTATGACTTATAAAATCAACTTGTATTCCGATGGTAATTCCGATGGTTAAGAATATGAATCCGAAAAACTAAACTATCTAAAAATCTCTTTTTTTTCATAAAAAACACATCGAAAATTTTGTGTCAGCTTTTCACCTTCAATCGGTGTAACAATTATTAACCACAACAATTTCTCTGTTCTCCAATCTTTATTATCCATCCTTATCTTTTTGTTTAATTTAGCATCATGTCTGTAAATATTCAGCAAGTCACAAAGGAATATGGTGAGCAAAAAGCTGTAGATAATATCTCTTTCGAAGTCAAAGAAGGTGAGATTCTTGGTTTTTTGGGACCTAATGGTGCAGGCAAATCCACCACCATGAAAATGATCACTGGATTTCTGCCAATGACGGAAGGTCAGATTTTTGTGAATGGTATTGACATGCAGAAAAATCCTATCGAAGGAAGAAAACTCATCGGTTATTTACCCGAAAACAATCCTTTGTATCAGGAAATGTATGTCAAAGAATATCTTCATTTTATTGCTGGCGTATATCAGCTTCAAAATATTCCTCAAGCAATAAATCAGGTCATCGAAATGACGGGATTGGGCTTAGAGCAAAACAAACTTATCCGGCAACTTTCTAAAGGTTACAAACAAAGAGTAGGCATTGCGCAAGCATTGATTCACGATCCTAAAATATTGATTTTGGACGAACCTACAAGTGGTTTAGATCCTAATCAGTTGGGAGAAATCCGAAAAATGATTCAAGAATTGGGTAAAACCAAAACAATCATTTTCTCTACTCATATCATGCAAGAAGTTCAAGCGGTCTGTAGTCGAGTGATGATTATACAAAAAGGAAAAATTGTTGCAGACAATACCGTTCAAGGATTATCACAACAATTATCTGGAGCATGTAGTATTAAAGTGAGATTTGAAAAACCGATTTCATTAGGAATTTTCAGTCAATTGGAAGAGATCACCTCTGTCGTAGAAGAAGGCAATCAAGTTTATCAAATCCACGGTCATGAAGATTTATTGCTTAAAAAAGCAGTCTTTAATATGGCGGTTCAAACCTCCAATCCGATTTTACAACTTCAAGATGTCGGTGCAGATTTAGAAGAAGTATTCAAATCACTCACTCATTCTAATTCCTAAAATATGTGGAGTATCTATAAAAAAGATTTATCACAATTTTTCAGCTCGCTGACTGGCTATGTCGCGATCAGTGTGTTTTTGTTAGTGATGGGCTTAAATGTTTTCGTCTTTGAAGGAAATGTCATTGATAGCGGCTATGCTACTTTGGATGTATTCTTTTCATTAGCGCCTTGGATTTTAGTGCTTATGGTTCCTGCGATTACAATGAGGAGTTTTTCGGAAGAATTACAAACGGGAACATATGAAATGTTGGCGACCAAACCTTTATCCGAAACTCAGATTTTATTAGGAAAATTTTTAGCGACTTGCACTTTATTGTTGGTGACTTTATTACCTACTTTGATTTACTTTTTGGCAGTCGCTTCTCTAGATTTAGACGGAGCGGGAATTGATACTGGCGCAACTTGGGGTTCTTATATTGGATTGATTTTATTGGGCATTTTATTTTGTGCAGCTGGGACATGGTCTTCCATACTTTCATCCAATCAAATTGTAGCATTTTTGCTCGGCGTATTTATCTGTTATTTGATTTATGACGCATTTTTAAGAATCAGTTCCTTAGAGTTTTTCTCAGGACAAATCAGTTATTGGATTCTTTCTTTGGGCGCGGGAATACATTATGATGCGATTAGTCGAGGAGTCATAGATTCAGGTGACGTCGTTTATTTTTTGAGTGTAACTGCAGGTTTTTTGATGATTAGCAAATTTACTTTAGAAAGCAAAAAGTGGTAATCGATGTCTAAGCCAACTCATAACAAATGGTGGTCTTCCATCAAAGCACTAACAATAGGAATCGTAGTCTTAGTGGGCATTATTTTCCTTTCTCAAAAATTCAATTTTAGATGGGATTTGACAGCAGAGAAAAGATTCACTTTAACAGATGCTTCCATTTCTTTGCTTAAAAATCTAAAAGAAGATGTTCAAATAAAAGTTTATTTAGAAGGCGAAGATTTACCTGTTGGAATTAAAAACATTCGAAATCACACTAGAGATCTTTTGCAAGATATGAGAAGGGTTTCTGAAGGAAAATTGACGTATGAATTTATAGATGTTAACTTCATTAAAGACGTCAAGGCAAAAGAAAAACTTCAAAAAAATCTTATTTCAAAAGGAGTACTTCCAGTCAATCTTGAAGTCAATTCAGAATCAGGATATGCAGAAAAACTAATTTATCCGGGAGCAATTTTCACTTCTGGAAATAAAGAATTGGGCATGACCATTTTAGAGAATCAGATGATTTTTGGCGCACAAGGAGCTTTAGAAAACTCTTTGAATTTCTTAGAATATAAAATTGTCAACGTTATAGATAAACTTCAGCAAGATCATGTGCCTTCTGTGGCATTTGTTCAAGGTCATGGAGAAGCAGATATTTACCAGGTCAGTGATTTTGTAGAAACATTGTCCAAACAAAATTTCCAAGTCAAGAAATTAGTATTGGGTATCGATCCGATTTTAGATAACAAAACCGATGTTTTAATCATCGCAAAACCAACTCAACCATATAGCGAAGAGGATAAGTTTTTATTGGATCAATATGTACTCCGTGGAGGTAAAATCTTGTGGCTGATGGATCAAGTGATTGCGGATATGGATAGCTTTAAAATAGCACCTTCTATTTTCAGTATTGCAAGAGAAAATAATTTAGACGATTTATTATTTAGATACGGAGCTAGAGTGAATGATGATTTGGTTTTGGACTTATACTGTGCACCTGTTCCAATAGTAGAGGAAATTGCAGGCAATCCCACTCCTAAATTATATCCTTGGGTGTTTTACCCGATGGTACGTGGTGATCAGAATATTCCAATCGTGAAAAACTTAGATCCGGTTCTGATGAAATTCCCTTCTTCTATTGATACCATCAAATCTCCAGGTATTCAAAAAACTGTTTTATTATCTTCTTCTCAATATTCAAGAAAGCAAAACATCCCTTTTCAAATTTCTTTGGAAGGAGCAAGGCAAAAACCTCAGCCTGCTTTATTTAGTCAAAAAGATATTCCAATGGCAGTTTTGCTAGAGGGAAAGTTTACTTCGCATTACGGAAATAGAATTCAGAAATCTTTCAGAGAAGTTATGCAAAAAGAAAGAGCAACTATTTTATCGACTGCAACAGAAGCTGCTAAGATGATTGTTGTAGGCGATGGAGATATTATCATTAATGAAGTCGATCCAAATGGAAGACCTTTGCCTTTGGGGTATTATAGAATCACAAGAGAAACCTACGCAAACAAAGATTTTTTACTCAATGCAGTAGAATACTTAGTAGATCAATCGGGATTAATCGCTGCAAGAAATAGAGATATTTCCATGCGTGTTTTAGATAAAGCAAAAGTTCAAGATCAAAAGAGTCTTTGGCAGTTCATTGCAGTAGGTGTTCCGATTCCTTTATTATTAATTTTCGGTTGGATGTTTAATAGAAGACGCCGTAAAAAATTCGCTCAATAAACATGGAAGATTTAGATCCTATTTACAACTGGACACTTTTGCCTGATACTGAAAAAGATAAAATTTTAGCATTAGATAATCAGCAACTTATAAGAATAGAATTAGATGAAAAGAAAATCTGTGTAACGAATTTAGACGGACAGTTTTTCGGTATCAACGATCGTTGCCCTCATGCAGGAACTCCTTTATCATTTGCTGAAAGATGCAATAAAAGAGGAACAGTCGTTTGTCCTACTCATCATTACAAATTCAATATCAAAAACGGACGAAGTGAAGATGGTAATCAATATAAAATCCCGAATTATATTTTTGCTCAAAGAGAAGAGCAGCTTTTTATAGGGATTAAGAAGTGAGTTTTTGACCCACGGTCCACGGCCCGCAGACCACTGTATTTTGTATATCCCTAAATGAGGTTGACCGTTTGTTTCCAATCATATTTTCCAATATGTCATCCTACTTCGACTTAGCTCAGCATAAATGTAAGGATCTCTGAATAAAACAGTAAAAAGATATCTAATCATTTATCAAAATTCATTGTTGTCCGGAATAAAAAGAGTAGCCGATTAAGGCTACTCAAAAATATCGTACTTTTGTAATTACTACAAAACATTAGAACGATGACTAAAAGTAACTATTTTTCTACAAAGTGTGTTTTCGGACAGCTGATT
>DATJBS010000018.1:0-57009 GCA_035515235.1 Chitinophagales bacterium | reverse complement strand
TATACTTTTTTTAGTAAAAAGTATACAAAAAATCGCACTGGATTTCTCGACGACCCACTTTCTGTTCAAAGCCTACATCTTCAAAACTCCTCCTTTCGACTGTGCTACGCCAGTTCGAAACATCGTCAAACAGTTGAAGATATAACGGCTTCTTCTCAGAGTGGGTGCCCCGTCTGCAAAATCTATGTGAAGAAGTTTCGGATAACTTTTGCTATAGCGTTCTTACGAAATACTTAATAGAGATTCTTCAATTTACAATTTGCTTGGAGATGCTTACAGCATGACATAATTATTCAAGTACAAAGTTAGAAGTACAAAATACAAAAAGAGTCATTATCCTAAGTTTACAGTTAAAAGCATTTTTTTACAAAACTCGTCATTCTGAAAGAATCTCTTTACGATTTGCTTTGAGATGCTTACAGCATGACATAGTTGTTAAATGTGATACTCTGACCGACTCTGCCATACTGAACTCGTTTCTGGCAGTCATACTGAACTCGTTTCAGGCAGTCATTCTGAACTAGTTTCAGAATCTATAAGATTGCGGATCGAGTCCGCAATGACGGAACGGAATATGTCTGCAATGAAAGTAAAGCAAATCGTTTTTGCGAGGTACGAAGCAATCTAATATGTGATGGACGATATAGCCCATGAATTTATTCATGGGTAAGAATATTACAAGGGATATAATTAAAAGTACGAAGTACGAGAAAAACGCTCCTATGGATGAGGGATAGAGCGGAGTCTCACCTTTATCTGCATTTTTGGCAGATAAAGGAAGACGAAGTGAAAGCCCGTCCCGCAGGGCATCCCCAAAAAAAAATCTTAAAGTTAATTCATTGTCGTATCAACACATTGTCGCATCAGCACATTAAAACATTACCACATTAACCACTCACTTCATTTAGTGTCTTAAAAGGTTTTCTTACGACATAAGGTTTTGCGCCAAACTTATCTAGAATCTTAGGTGCCATGCACATATACCATGCTTTCCCTAATTTGATATAATTATACATCTCGATAGGCTCTGCTCCTATGGTTGTTTTTATTTCGGTGGCAGTTCTTCCCAAATAAACAATTTTATGACGCAACTGAATACTGTCCTTTACAAATTCGAATAAAATTCTATGATATAGAGGTATGTTTTCATTGACCTCATAGTCCATTCCAATAAAATGAACATATTGGTTTTCGTTTTTATAAAATGCTGAAGTGAATCCTACCAATTGACCTTGTAAATAATAACCTTTAACTACAAAATCGTCTAGAAAAAGTTGTTTCATTGCTACGAAATATCCTTTGTTCAAATAAGCCATATTAAAGGAAGCATGATTTGCTACATTTTTATACAACTCTATTAAAAGCGCTTCATTTTGCAAGATGTCCGATTCAGAGAAAGTGATAATTTCTAATTCCGCGGTTTGCTTATACACTTTATTGAGTCTTTGACGATACTTTGAAGACATACTTTGTGCATAATCATTAATACTCTGCCACGAACTCTGAAGATGTAAAATAAGATTCGGTTCGGTTTCTAATTCATGTAGACCATCAACATTGCCCATACAGATTTCTGATTTCTGATGAAATCCACTAAACACTATAGAGGTTGATTTCCCTTTTGGGTGATCTGTTCGAATATTACTACAGATAGATTCTAAAATTTTTACTTTTAAGTCTTCTGCAATGTCTTTTTTGAAATACATGCCATCATCCTCTGTAAAAAATATATTTCCACTTTGTAATAAAGGAAATTGTTTGCTTTTAGCGATAGAGACTAGTGATTGTAGAAGGCTATATTTCTTGTCGTTTTTTTCTTTTAAATTATTGACTGCATTGATCAATTCGAAATTTATATATTGAAAATAAGTAGCTGCTACATATTCATTATTGACTTTGACAAGGAAGTATAGAAACTCCATTTTCCCAATTTGATTATTTTCTATAATAGACAGATAATCAGTATGAGCATAAAAGTTTTGACCGGCTATCTCATTCCATGTATTTGAATAAATATTACTTAAATCATCAAATCTTTCAATTTCAATATTATTTACGGAAAAAGTTGGTGCTTCCTGAATCTTGGGCATATTTTCTAAATCGAATAAATATTTATATCAAATTCTATTAACAACAAAAACCTCATCAAAGTTTATTAATTTAGAATGTAAAAAACATTAAAATGGTTTTTGGATTCGTTTCCGGTCTAGTTGCTGCAAATGCCGCTGAATGGTACATACATAAATACTTATTGCATGAAGATGCAAAACAAAAAGATAGCTTTTGGAGATTTCACTGGGCGGAGCATCATAAAGAAGTTACACAAAATAACTTCAAAGATCCTGATTACCAAAAAACCGTATTTGAAATGTGGAATCCTCATAGTAAAGAAGCGTTTTCCTTACTCAGTGGAGCTATAGGTGTGGCTCCATTATTCCCTATCTTTCCTGGATTTACTTTAGGAGTTTGGACCTCAATTGGTAATTATTATAGAATTCATAAAAAATCACACGAAGATCCAGAATGGGGATACAAATATTTGCCTTGGCATTATGACCATCACATGGGTAGAGATCAAGATAAAAACTGGTGTGTAACCTTTCCTTTGTGGGATTATGTAATGGGGACGCGTGTTCCTTATATTGGTACAGAAACTGAGCAAAAAGATATTCTTAGAAGAGCCAAGAAAAATCAAGCTAAAGAAAATATTGATTTGAATAATTTAAAAGTTGCTTAATTAGGCGCAAGATTTGATAAAGTTATAATTAAAAGAAATGAGAAGTCCATCTGTTATAAATATCCTCTTTATTGTCACTAGTATTTGTGCTATAAATTTAGTTTCCTGTCAGAGAAATGAAATCTCCAATCAACTCATTGAATCTAATGATATAAGTTTCGAAACTAAAAAATTTGATATTGCAGACAATAGATATCAAAGCGATCCTGCATTGCAATCTCATTTTACATTAGAATATCCATTAATCAACGAAGATATCCCTGAACTGGCTTTACAAAATATCAATGCTTACATAGCAGGATTTATTTTAGATTCTGAAACTCCGGTTAAAGAGTTTCCAAATATTAAAAAGCAAGCGGACAAACTATTTCACGAGTATGATGATGCTTACGCTGAATTTCCTAGAACTTCGACTTGGATAGTCGATAAGCAAATTAAAATAGCTTCTAAATTAGGTCCATTAATCTGTCTTTCTTTTTCTGAATCTTCATATAAAGGTGGAGCTCATCCAAATTCTAATACTTTTTACAAGATTTTTGATTTGACAGACGGGCATTTAGTTGACATATACGAAATCTTAGATTCTACTCAATTGACAGCACTAAACGATATTCGTTTAAAAGTTTTGAAAGAGCAGAAAAATGAAGTCATGAAAGAAGAAGATTGGTTGTTTTATATGTTTGAGGAAGCTTTCGAACCTAATGGCTCTTTCTATATCAATAAGAATATGAAGGTTGCAAAAGACACTATAGAGTTCTATTATAATAGTTATGAAATAGCTGCTTATGCATTTGGACCTACAGAATTAAAAATTTCAGTAGATGAAATCAAACCTCTTTTATTAAAATCTTCTCCTTACTATCAATATTTTTAATTTCACAGTGATAAGTACTTATATTTGCAGTCGCAATGCGTTGTAAAGACTATCGTTATGAATTAAAAGATCTTCAAGATGTAGCTAAGGATTTGCTACTTTTTGCAGGAAATACTCTAGTATGGACTTTTACTGGAGAATTGGGCGCTGGAAAAACTACTCTTATTAAAGAAATAGCCGAACAGTTAGGTTCAAGTGATACCGTATCAAGCCCCACCTATACTATTGTAAATCAATATCTTCACAGCAAAGGAAATATTTTTCATATCGATGCTTACAGACTTGAAGATGAAGAAGAAGCATTTCAAGCAGGCATTGAGGAAATAATTGATTCTGGTGATTTTGTATGGATTGAATGGCCACAAAAGATTGAAAACTTACTTCCTGAGCAAATATTAGATATTCAAATTACTGTTCATCCCGAACACAGAACTTTAACCGCAACATTAAAAGGAAATTGAGATGGAAGCCACTATAGAAAAAATCAAAAAAGAATTTAAGCTAACTCCTCAAGAAGCATTAGCTGATATATATCCCATCAAAAAATCTTTATACATCGGAATTCCTAAAGAAGAGTTTTTTCAAGAGAAAAGAATTCCTTTGACTCCAAACTCCATAGCTTCTTTAGTCAATCATGGTCATCGTATTGTGATAGAAACTGGTGCTGGAGATGGATCTAATTTTGATGACGAAGAATATATCAATGCGGGAGCAGTAATCGTAAGTTCTAAAGAAGAGGTTTATAAATCAAACATTATTCTGAAGACTGCGCCGATTTCTACTCAAGAAGTTCAATTTTTTCAAAATAATCAAACCATCTTCTCTCCTATTCTTCTTCCTCATTTAGATAAGAATATCATGAAAAGAATGATGCAGTTGAAGGTGACAGCTATTGCGTATGACTATATCAAAGCGGATGAAAATTACTATCCGTATGTAGATTCTATGGGAGATATTGCTGGAAGTTTCTCTATTATTCTAGCAGGGAAATACTTGAGCGGAGAAAATGGAAAAGGGATATTATTAGGGGGTATTTCTGGTCAGCCGCCGTGTAAAGTATTGATTATCGGTGCGGGAAATGTAGGTATAGCTGCAGCGAAATCTGCCATCGGATTGGGTGCACAAGTACAGATTTTTGATGATAACATTCAATTGTTGAATCAAATAAGAAATCAGTTAGGGAATAATATCTATACTTCAGTTTTAGATCCTTTGAATCTGAAGAAAAACTTAAGTCGTGCAGACGTTGCAATAGGTGCACTTCATCATATAGCTGGAATGACTCCAAAAATTATTACAGAAACCATGGTCGCACAAATGAAAAAAAGTGCAGTCATCATTGATACATGTATCGATCACGGTGGATGTTTTGAAACTTCAAGGGTCACTAACCACGACGAACCGATTTTCATCAAGCATGGCGTGATTCATTATTGCGTTCCAAATATCACATCTAATGTAGCTAGGACAGCATCCTATTCTATGAGTAACTTCTTAACTCCTTTGTTTAGAAAAATAGGACAACATGGTGGAGCAGAGCAACTTATCAGATCAGATCAATATTTTAGAAATGGAGTGGTTTTATACAAAGGTGCTCTTACAAAAGAATTTATTGCGAATAAATTTGAATTAAAGTTTACCAATTTGAATCTTTTAATGGCTTCAGATTTTTAAAAAAAATAACATCTTTCTGGAACTTTTATTTTTAAATTGATGTTTTAACTTCTTTCCAAACTCAACTACTGATTGCATAATCAGCAAAAGCTTAAGCAAAAATAAATGGACCATCTTTTCAATCATCCAGGCATCCTCGCTGGATTCGGAGTACTCATCTTCATCATGCTTTTACTCGACTTAGGAGTATTCAATAAAAACAGTCATGAAGTCAGTAACAAGGAAGCGCTTATATGGTCGGTGGTTTGGATTTCCTTATCCATGGTTTTTAGTGGAGTCATTTATTATTTATTAGATCATCCACAAGGGACAACTGATAATTTTTCAAGATTTCAAGCTGCTTATTGGATAGAAAAGGCTTTATCCGTTGACAACCTATTTGTATTTATACTTGTTTTTAAATTCTTCCAAATACCCAAGAGGAATCAACATAAAGTACTATTCTGGGGAGTTATCGGAGCATTAGTCTTTAGAGCAATCTTTATATTTGCAGGAGTAGAATTGATTAAACTTACTTATGTCAACGCTCCTTTCTTAGGATTAGATTCAAATGGAGATGTTCGAGAAATCAACGTAGTTCTAACTATTTTTGGATTTTTCTTAATTCTCGCAGGTATCAAATCTTGGGGTAGCCAAGACGAAGAAGAAGAGAAAGATTTGTCCAGTAACTTTGCCGTTAAGCTTGTACATAAATTCTTTAAAGTCAGTCCAGATTTTGACGGTGATAAATTCTTTACTGTTCAAAATGGAGTCAAAATGGCAACACCACTTTTTGTAGCCATAGCAGTAATTGAATTGACAGATTTAGTCTTTGCTGTAGATAGTATCCCAGCGATTTTTGCTATTGCTCCTGACGATCCATTCATTTTATATACTTCTAATATTTTTGCAATTTTAGGTTTGAGATCTCTCTATTTCTTATTGGCAAATTCAATGGATATGTTCTCCAAGCTTCATTATGGACTTGCAGTAATCCTATCATTTATTGGAATAAAAATGCTGATTATGCCATTCTATCATTTCGAATCTTCAATTTCTCTAGCCATTATTGGAGGAGTATTAGTCGTCTCTGTAGTGGCTTCTTTAATTTCCAATACTAAGAAGTCTTAGAAGATTCAACTTGAAAAGTTTGGTATAAAGTTTTACTTTTCTCAAATTCTATATTTAATATAAAAGCAAAAAGGCTAATTCTTATGAATTAGCCTTTCGTTATTTTAGAGATAAGAGATTACTCTTGATCAGACATCTTTTTCTTTTTGCCTTCAAACATATCATATAGTTTGAAATCACATTCTAGCTTACCATTGAGTAAATGATAAGTTTCATTCGAGTTGAGTCCTATTGCGTTCATAGCAGACTTGCTACTACTGATGACGCCTACTCTCCAGCCTGGAAAAGAATGTTTGAAGTTTGTACCCATCTCTTTATATAGCAGCTCTAAATCTTCTTCTTCCATACGTTCGCCATAAGGAGGATTCAATAATAAAACACCTTTACTTTTTTCGGGTTTATAGTCTAAGAAGTCACCTTTCTTAAAACGTACAAAATTTTTTACTCCAGCTAATTTTGCATGCATTTCTGCAGTTTCGATTGCTCTAGGAGAAATATCTATACCTAAGATTTCAGGTATATTTGATTTCGTTCTTTGCACCAAATCAGTTTTTACATCTTGAAAAACTTCGTCGTTATAATCTGACCAGTTTTTAAAAGGAAAATTCTTTCTATTTAAGTTTGGAGCTCTTCTAGTTGCCATCATAGCCGCTTCAATTGCAAGCGTACCTGATCCAGTCATGCCATCTACAAATGTAGTGATATTGCTATCCCAACCAGAAAGATAAAGTAAGCCACAAGCTAAAACTTCATTGATTGGCGCACCATGATTACCTTTTCTATACCCTCTAAGGTGAAGAGATTCGCCAGAGCTGTCTAATGAAATAGTTACTTTATTCTCATAAATATGTAAATGCCAAACAATATCTGGGCGATAAGTATCTACATCAGGTCTACGTTGGTGAATTTTTCTAAAAGCATCACACATTGCATCTTTCATCTTCAAAGAAGCGTACTGAGCGTGTGTGAAAACCGAAGAGTTAATTGCATTATAGATTGCAAAAGTCTGATCTATATCTTGAAACTTTTCCCAAGGTAATTTGAGTGCTTTTGCATATAAATCATCTGTACTTTCTGCTTCAAATTGAAAAACAGGTACCAATACTCTCAAGGCTACTCTTGCAGCCATATTCACTTGGTACAAATTTCTTTGAGAATAAGGAATAGAAACTCCTCTTTTGATAGCTTCTGTAGCATCAATTCCCATGGCGTTGAGTTCTTTTTCTAAAACGTCCTCTAAACCTTTGAGCGTTGTAACTATTAAATTTTGTTTGCCGTATACTTCCATATTCTATTTTTCGGATTCCATTTTCTCAGCTTTCGCTAATACTTCTGACTCCATATTGTTTTTGTAATCAATCATTTTTTGCATTAACTCTGAATTCTGTACAGATAATATTTGTACCGCTAACAATCCTGCATTTTTTGCGCCATTGATAGCTACCGTTGCTACAGGAACTCCACCTGGCATTTGAGCAATAGAAAGTAAAGAATCCCACCCCGACAATGTTCTAGATTGTACTGGGACACCAATTACTGGTAAAGGACTAATTGCTGCTATCATTCCAGGTAAATGAGCTGCGCCACCTGCTCCTGCTATAACTACTTTTATACCATTTTGATGAGCGCTTTTAGCAAACTCATACATTCTATCGGGTGTTCTGTGTGCAGAAACAATAGTATAGGTATAAGGAATTTGAAACTCATCTAGAATTTGAGCAGCATCATCCATCACTGGTCGATCGCTGTCAGACCCCATCACGATAGCAACTACAGGATTTGAAGACATAGAAAATGATAATTAAATTTTATGCAAAAGTAGCGAACTGTTAGCAGATTATTTTGACTTTTAATGTAGATTCTACAAAATCGGCGATTTCTCGAGCTTTTTCGATACTATCATTAATGATTGTAACATGTCCTAATTTTCTATGTGGTTTAGAAGTTATTTTTCCATACATATGAATATAAACTCCTTCTATTTCTAAGACTTCCTCAATTTTATCTAAATAGTAATCTCCCTCTCCATCTTCAGGACCTACTAAGTTCACCATTACAGCAGCCTGTCTAAAAGTGGTACTACCCAATGGCAATCCTGCTAGAATTCTAAACATCTGATCAAACTGAGAAGTATAAGAACCTTCTATTGTATGATGTGCAGAGTTATGCGGTCGTGGAGCTATTTCATTCACCCACAATTTTTGTTCATTGTCTAGAAAAAATTCTACTGCAAATAATCCTGCACCACCAAAAGCTTGAACAGTTTTTAAAGCTAATTCTTGAACTCTTTTTTCTAAATCTACATTTATATCTGCAGGAGTAAATAGATAAGTCACCAAATTAGAAATTGGATGGAATGCCATATCTACAGATGGATATACTGCATGACTTCCGTCTTGACCTATAGCGACTAAAACAGCCAATTCTTTTTGACAAGGAATAAATTTTTCAATCATCACTCCATCTTCAAAAGGTATTATAGATGGATCATTTTTTACAGTTTCAATATCTGTCAGCAAAACTCCTTTCCCATCATAACCACCTGTACGAGACTTTGCAGCGAAATGTGTTCCTCCGAGCTCTTCCATTGCTGCAACCCATTCATTAGGTTGATTCACTAAACGGAAAGGCGCAGTTGGAATATCGTTAGAATGATAAAATTGTTTTTGAAGACCTTTATCTTGAATAGTTTTTAAAATATTTGCTGATGGGATGACTTTTTTGCCTTGAGCTTCTAACTCGAATAAAGCATCGACATTAATATGTTCTATTTCATAAGAAATAACATCACACTCTTCCGCCAAAGTCTTGATAGCTTGAGCATCTTTGATATTTCCTTCGATAAAGTGATTGGTTAAAACTCCAGCTGGCGATTGAGGGTCGTTTTCAAGGATTACAACTTTATTGCCATATCTCGAACTGTTTTGCAAAAACATTCTTCCAAGCTGTCCACCTCCGATTAAACCAATAGAGGGCAATTGCTTTGATTTCTGAATCATGCCACGAAAATACAATCTATGGATGATAGTACAACAATAATTCTATAGGATTGTGATCAGAAAGTGATTTATTTGTTTTTGACCATATTTTCTCAATGAGTGGAATTCTACGTTCAGAGTTTCTAACTTTCAGTTTACCAGGTTTGAAATATACAAAATCTATCACTCCTTTAGATTTACCATCTCCAAGATCATTTCTTGTAAAATCAAAAGTATGTTGACGCTCACCTTCTAATCCGTAATCATTCATATCCAGAATACAAATCATTGAATCCAAACCGTTTTCTTCGTATTTATCTATATTAAAATCTCCAGCAACAACTAAAGGATGATTTTCATTATGATATACATCAATCAATTCTTCTTTAATTTGTCTTATCTGACTTGCTTTGATATCTAAAGTTCCGCCAGCATTCAAATGCGTGCCTATCACTTCAAAGATTTGTCCGTTTTTATTGACTTCTACCATCAATGCTCCTTTTCGAGCCATTTTATTATCAAAGCCTGATTTACGTTTGAATTTAACTTTAGCAATTTCTTTCATCGGGTGTTTCGAAAGAATCCAGATTCCACTAGAAGTCTTCAATGAATATAACTCTCTAAAAGCTGGACCTACTTCGTAAGGATATTCGTGTTTAAGCTTATTATAAATTCGTTTTCTTGCTCCAGCTAAAAAAGCTTCTTGTAATACAAGAACGTCATAATCAGAATTTGCTAACTCTTCTCCAATAATGCTTGCTCTTTTATTTTTACCAGTAAACATGACCATTGGTGGCAACATGTATATGTTCCAAGACAATAGTTTTAAACTATCCTCTCTCTGAGGAGATTCTATAGATTGTTCTGTTTGTGCGAAAGTAGTTTCTGGAAACACAGTAGCAACTAAAATGGCAAAAAGTAAGATATATTTAAACATGGATTTTGAATTCCTTTAAATATAATCATCCCAATCCTTATCACCAAAAATGGGTACCTATTTTTAGGAAAAATTAATATTAATTGATAATTCTCAACTAGTATTTAAATTTATAACCAATACCTCTGACAGTGTGAATATGATCTTTTCCGAGTTTCTTTCTCAATTTCTTCACATGAGTATCGATATTCCTGTCTCCTACTATAATATCATCTCCCCAGACTTTAGCTAAAATATTATTTCTTCTAAATACTTTTCCTGGCTTAGAAGTCAATAAAAGTAATAGCTGGAATTCCTTTTTAGAGATTTTGAGGCTTTCTCCTTTCTTATAGACCATAAATTGATCCTCGTCTATCTCTATATTTCCAAAAATTCTAACTTGTTCAGAATTTTCTGAAATTTCGTAACATCTATGCAGCCAAGCATTCAATTTTGCCAATAAAATTCTACTTCTAGATGGTCTAATAATAAAGTCATCTGCTCCTGCTTCATATGCCGCCATTTGAATGAAATCTTCTTCTTTTTCGGATATAAATAAAATAGGCAAAGAATGTGTCTTCGTATCTGATTTAAGATCCCAACATATTTCTACACCATCTAAAAGATCATCTATCTCTACATCTAAAATAAGAAGATGAGGTTTTTCTTTTTTAATGATTTTAAAAATTTCTTTACTGGATGAAGAAGTCGTGATTTTAAAATCCCCTTTTCTTAAAGCGTATTGCGTTTGCTCCAAAAATTCTTCATGTTTAGAACCTATGAGTATGTGGTATTTCCAATAATTAGATTCAATTTCTCCATCTAATTCAGTAGAAACTTTATCTTCAGTACTTTCTGAGAGAGTCTGCTCTTCCATAAAAATGTTTGACACAAGTTAGCGACTAAAATTCATCCTTTATGTCAATAAAGTTAAATTCACTTAGAATACACAATACGCTGATTCTACTTAGAAAAAAATAATTTTTGTTGCGCTATGATTTGATTTTTCTCGCCAAGAGCTTCCACGATGTAGATATTATTTTGAAATGGCAAAGAACTCAAATCAATTAAGTAAGATAAATAACGAACTTTCTGACGAAAAACTTCTCTACCAGATAAATCAATAATTCTAATTGACTTCACTAAGTTAATATCAAAATTTTGATCTCCTAAGACTATATATCCTCTTGAAGGATTGGGAAAAATGCTTAGTTCTTTAATTTGCTGAGGCAGTACATTACTGATATTGACCCGAGCAGGATTACATTCAATCAAGCTAAACATAAACTTAGCTGTATAATTCATTACACTATCGAAGTAAAGTTCGGATGCTTTTCCATCTTTTATATATGGGACAACTCCCCTATCTTTAATCATATAGTTCATATTGTAGATGCCCATTTTATCCATTTGTCTAGCTATTACAAATGAGCCCATCATTACAGGCATAGTTAGTAATCCTAATGGGCGACCATAATAACTTGGAAACAAAACATCATTGACATACTGAACATTGAGTAAAGGGATATCTCTATTATTATTGACGTAAGTTCTATCTAGCATACATCCAGAAATATTGACCACACCTTTTACTTTAGTACTATATCCTTCATTTCCACTACTTCCTTCTAATCCATTGAGATCTCTAATAAATTTTGACATTATAAAATCTGCCTCGCTGATATCATCTAAGTAAGCAGTATGTAGTGCTGTAATAGCTCCGGCAGAAACTCCACCTAAAAAGATCTGATTGGTGTCTATTCGATATGGATTGCCGTCTTCTTTTGCTTGTTTATAGAAAAAACGAATGGCAGCTCGCGCGTCTTGAGTAGCTCTAATAGTAGCTTTAAATAATAATTCACTGAATAAGAGCGAAAAGTAATTGTCTTCTAATCTATAATCTACTCCTGCAACCGCAAACCCTCTTTTTGCTAGATTCATGCAGGGCATTGTCGTCTCTGCAAGATTCTTATTTCCATCTAAAAAACTTCCACCATGTAAAAAAATAAGTAATGGCCTTAAAGCCATTGTATCTGGTGTAGGATTATAGAAATCCAATCGAAGATTTTGTACTTTATTTTTGGTATTTAGTGCTTGACCGTATTGAATATCTTTTGTAACTTGAACGTCGAATAACAAATCATTTTGAAATCTATATCCACATTGAGCATTACTTTTTTGTAATGCAAATAACGCCATTATTGATATAATTATGTGACGTAGCATAGAAATTATAGAAATGTTTGTTGACTTAAAAATATTAATTTAAAAGTATGAAAAAAATAATACTATTTAGTTTATTCACTACAATATTATCAGTGAGTTGCAACGATAAGATAGCCAAACAATCAGATATTACTCAGATAGAGCAAGATTCTTCAAAAAAGACCATTTTTGATTTCAGTATGAAAGATATTGATGGTGAAAATGTGTCCTTATCTAAATATAAAGGAAAAGTAATTTTAGTAGTCAATACAGCGAGCAAATGTGGATTAACTCCTCAATATGAAGATTTGCAAAAACTGTATGAAGAGTATGAAAATAAAGATTTTGTGATTTTAGGATTCCCTGCAAATAATTTTCTTAGTCAAGAACCTGGAAGTGATGAAGACATCAAAGAATTTTGTTCTTTAAATTATGGAGTTAGTTTTCCAATGTTTTCTAAAATATCTGTAAAAGGAAACGATATCGATCCATTGTACAAATACTTGACTAACAAAGATGAAAATGGTGTTTTAGATGCTTCAGTAAGTTGGAATTTTCAAAAATTCTTAATTAATAAGAATGGTGTTTTGGTAGCTAGCTTTTCTCCAAAAACTACAGTTAAAGACGAGGATTTCTTGAAAGTTTTCCAAGAACAAATGAAATAGATAAGAAACTATGGTCTATCTAACTTTAAGTTAACGTTAGAAGCTTGTTTTTGTTGGACTATTACATTTAATTTTAGCAATCAAATAAACAACAATTTTGGTTAAATATATCAGATGGCTGAAGATAATCATAGGCATATTCGTATGCATTAATTTTTTTATATTTGCGGCTTTGATATTTCAAGAACTGTTGATTTTTAGAGCAACGGAAGTTCCTGATTCCTATAAATTCAAAATCCTCATCCCTCACGAAGAATATCTTTGGAAAGACAGCTTAGACGAAAATCATCAAATATTTAATGCCATATATCCTACAAGAAACCAGCAAAAAGGTTTTGTGTTCTTTTTACATGGCTCTCAAAAAAATGTGGAATATCACACTCAGTTCATTCCATTTTTCACCGATCATGGTTATACTGTTTGGATGATGGACTATGCTGGTTTTGGCAAAAGTAAAGGAGATAGAAATGAGAAGTCTTTATATAGTGATGCTCAAATCATGTTAGATACTTTTTTGCAACAATATAATATAGACCCAAAAAAAGTCATCATAGTAGGAAAAGATTTAGGAACAGGTATTGCATCACAATTAGCTCAACAAACACAAACTGACAAATTAGTTCTCATCTCTCCTTATAATAACTTAATAGGTCTTTATTCTGATTTAATTCCTTGGTTTCCTTTTAAGTTGTTCTTGAATTATAAATTTCCTAATGACGAATATCTAAAAGATTTTAAAGGTCAAATAGGTATTTTTTATGGCTCCAATGATATGTTGATACCCCATAGAAATGTGAGAAAACTCCAACATTTTTTAAAACCCGGAGATGAGTACCACGAGTATAATACCAATGCGTCTGATAATGTGGCTGATGATAAAGATTTTCAAAGTGACTTACAGCTTTTCTTAGATAAATCAACTATTATAGAGTAAACAAAAGTCAACCTATTCCGTCAATAAAACTGAATATGATGAAGATTTATAAAGCAAATAGAAAGGGAGGATTCAAATATATTTTAATAGGTTCAATAATATTTCCTATTATATTTTTTCTAGTTGATAAGAATAAATACATTGAACAGCCCCTACTCATATTACTTTTGCTAATTCCAATGTTATTGTTGACGTGGATTTATTTTGGGACTTATTATAAAATAGAAAACGGTAAGTTATTTTATCAGTCCGCATTTTTGAGAGGCTATATCGAGATTTCTTCAATTCAAGAGATACAAATAGGAAAAACGTTGTGGATGGGAATCAAACCTGCACTTGCTAGAAACGGACTCATTATTAAGTCTAGTAAAATCAATATTATTTATATTGCTCCAGAAAACAATCAAGAGTTAATTGCTGATTTATTAAAATCAAATCCTCAGATTAAAATTTCTGAATAAAAACATTACCTGTTCCCTGAAGTAAATACAGTGATATTTATTTTCAAAACACATAAAAAAAAGGTTAGCATCTTAAATGACGCTAACCCTATATTATATAAAGTAAATTGTAAAATTACTAAACTATTCCTTGCTCTAACATCGCATCTGCTACTTTTACAAAACCTGCAATGTTCGCACCTTTGACATAATCAATATAGCCGTCCTCATTAGTTCCGTATTTCATACAAGATTTGTGAATATCATCTACAATCACTTTTAATTTTGCATCTACTTTTTCTCTTGTCCAACTGTAACGTAGTGCATTTTGTGACATTTCTAAACCGGAAGCAGCTACTCCACCAGCATTAGAAGCTTTGCCTACACCAAACAATAATTTTTCATTGTGGAATACAGCTACAGCACCAGGAGTACAAGGCATATTAGCACCTTCGCTCACACAGATACAACCATTTTTAATTAAGTTATTAGCATCTGCTTCATTCAATTCATTTTCCGAAGCACAAGGAAGCGCTATTTCTGCTTTAATATTCCAAGGACGTAGTCCTTCGTAATATTTTGCTTTTGGATATTTGTCTACATATTCACTGATACGACCACGTCTTACATTTTTCAAATCCATGATAAAAGCTAGTTTCTCTGCGTCTATTCCATCTTCATCATGAATAAAGCCTGATGAATCAGACATTGTTACCACTTTGGCTCCTAATTCAGTGGATTTCTGTGCAGAAAATTGTGCAACATTTCCAGAACCCGAGATGATTACCGTTTTACCTTCAAAACTATCATTTCTAGTTTTTAGCATATTTTGAGCAAAATAGACATTACCATATCCTGTAGCTTCAGGTCTAATCAATGAGCCACCGTAAGCCATTCCTTTACCAGTTAATACACTCGTAAATTCATTTCTCAACTTTTTATACATTCCATACATATAGCCAATCTCTCTGCTGCCTACACCAATATCACCAGCTGGAATATCTGTATTTTCTCCTAAGTGACGAAATAGCTCTGTCATAAAAGCTTGACAAAATCTCATAATTTCATTATCAGACTTCCCTTTAGGGTCAAAATCAGCACCACCCTTCGCACCACCCATAGGTAATGTAGTCAAAGAGTTTTTTAGAACTTGTTCAAAACCTAAAAACTTTAAAATACTAAGATTTACAGAAGGATGAAAGCGCAGACCACCTTTGTATGGACCTATAGCTGAACTCACCTCTACTCTATAACCTCTATTTACGTGAACTTCTCCTTTATCATCCATCCATGCTACTCTAAACATAATGATACGTTCAGGTTCAGTCATTCGTTCTAATAACTTTTTACCTTGGTACTTAGGGTTTGCTTCAATAAAAGGAATAATAACTTCTGCTACTTCACGTACAGCTTGTAAAAATTCAGGTTCGTTGACATTGCGGGATTCCACATATGCCATAAAAGTTGCGATTTTTGATTCTGGCATTTAGTCGAAAGTGTTTTATGTATAATTGTAATGACGTAAAAATAAATAAAAATATTTTTCTCCGTATTAAGTTAAATTTATCATGAAAGGAAATTTCTTAACAAAAATAAAATTTTAGACATCTATATAGTCCATTGTAATTCAAATAGAAGGTCGATAAGTACTTATAAAAGAAAGACAACCTCTGCAAAAAATACTCTACTTAAAATATGAAATATAAAAACGCTTGAAGGCTTGAACTTTAATAAACTCTTGAAGCAAATAAAGACGTAAGAACTAAATAAGCAGAATAAATATTTGAGTTATAAATGCAGATTCAATTTACAAAAAATAATTATTAATAACAAAACATCAGCTACAACTATTTGATTTTAAATATTTTACGAATGTAATTTAAAAAATTTGAAAAGTATTTATGGAATTCAATCAGTGCTTGCATCTCAATGGTATATTTAAAAACTTTAAAATTTTATCGACATGAGCACAGTTAGAAATTTCGTACAATTAGTTGGGAACCTAGGAAGAAATCCAGAGATCAAAAGTTTTGAAAGCGGAAAGAAAGTTGCAAAATTTAGCTTAGCAACATCTGAATTTTATATCAATAAGCTAGGTGAGAAAGTGCAAGAAACTCAATGGCACAATATTATAGCTTGGGGTAAAATGGCTCAATTTGCTGAAGACACTTTGGAAAAAGGTAGAGAAGTGACTGTCAAAGGTAAAATCACTTACAAAAACTACGAGGACAAAAACGGTGAGAAAAGAACTTTTACTGAAATCGTAGCAGAAGAAATTGCCTTAGTAGAAAGAACTGCAATGGTAGCTGAGTAAACCATTTCTTCTGATGATTTTACATTTAAGACAGCCTAAACAGCTGTCTTTTTTTATTGAATATGAACTACCTGATCTTTCACTCTTTTGTAAACCTTTTTTATACCATTATCATCTATCACGTAATGAATCATATCATCACTTTTTGGAACTACAACTTCTAATATTTCAATATCATCTTCCTGATGTACAATAAATTCAATCTGAATAGATGGATGACAATATTCTTTTGAAGCAGTATCTGCCATATACATTTCTTCTTCTATGTCTATTTTATTTAGATTTCCCCTATCGTCCACTCCTATTAATATCCTACCACCAGAAGTATTAGCAAATGCAATGATAGTTTTTGCAATTTTATATTTACTAGAAATATAGAGTTTAAAATCTTGCTCTTCATGCTCTCCCATAGAGATATAGGATTTCAATTTTTCAAAATTTTCAATATATTTAGGAGTATATCTCATATTGATATTGACAACTATTCTTGATGATAAAGCAATACTACATATTTTCTTATAACTTAGCTGAATAACTCAAACATATCCGCATGCTTGAACCTGTTATTTCAAACATTAAAGATTGGCCTATAGCCAAATTAGCACGACATCAAGATGAAATTATCGAAGATGTTTCAGAAGAAAGCAACAAACACTTACAACAAATCAGTCAACATACAGGAGGAATTAGAGATTTAATCGCTAAAGCACTTTATCTCGAAAGAATACGTATCAAGAATGAACCTTGGGATGTAGACCCTGAAGATGAAAATGAATTTTGGTCAAATATTAAAAAGAAACTCAGCAGTTATGATCCTTCCTTAGCCACTAAAGAAGAGGCCTCTAAAATCGAAAATAGTTTACTACAATTAATTATTAAAAGATATGCTGAAGAAATTATTGGAAGTTTTGATCCTAAATTATATTGGTTTGCTCAACAGACATTGCCCTTATTTTTTGGTAGATTATTGAGTGCCTCTAATGGTGGTATTAAATCTATATTCAAATCTAAAGTCTTACTCAAAGACAAAATGTTCATCACTGGACCCGTAGAGAAAATTAGAAACCTTGCCACAAAAGGTACGCTTATTTTAGTTCCTACACATTTTAGCAACCTAGATTCTATTATGATTGGTTATGCTATGGACATGATTGGTTTGCCTGCTTTTCAATATGGTGCTGGACTTAACTTGTTTAATAGTAGAATATTTGGCTATTTCATGGGCAACCTTGGAGCTTATAAATTAGACAGAAGAAAGAAGAACACTATATATATAGAGACTCTGAAAGCATATTCAAGAATGAATGTGTACAAAGGAGCTCATACTATATTTTTCCCTGGAGGCACAAGGTCTCGATCTGGTGCTTTAGAAAAAGAACTTAAACTTGGTTTAGTAGGAACAGTAATGGAGGCTCAAAGAATGCATTTTGAGAACAATCCTGTTGGAGAAGCACCGAAAATATTTATTATTCCATTGACTGTGAGCTATCACTTTATATTGGAAGCCTCATCTTTAATATCAGAACACTTAAAACGAACTGGAAAAGAACAGTTTTTATTGTCAGATGACCCTTTTGGAAGTTTTAAATCCATCTTTAAATTCTTCTGGGAATTATTTGGCTCTTCTTCAGATATCACACTTTCTTTTAGTGAACCGATGGATGTTTTTGGTAATCAACTAGATGATGATGGAAATAGCATAGATAAGTTCGACCAACCAATAGATATTAGAAAATATTTTCTAACTAATGGAGTTCTTACAAAAGATGCTCAAAGAGATCAAGTCTACACCAAACTTTTAGGAGATATTATTTTAGAGAAATTTATGACTGGTAACACGGTGTACTCTTCTCATATGGTGGCTTTTGTAGCATTTGAAATTTTAAAGAAAAGATATAACGATTCTGATATTTTCAGCATTTTAAGAATACCTGAGGAAGACAGAGAAATTTCTTGGGATGATTTTGTCTTTGCTTGTAATAGAGTGAGAGATGAATTATACGCATTAAATAATCAAAACAAACTCAAATTAGCTCCACACATGACTTTAGAGATGGAGGATATTATCGAGCATGGAATTCGAAATGTAAGTATGTATCATGGTTTAAGGCCAATTTACAAAACTAAAGAAGGTAATATTTCTAGTGAAGACTTAAAGTTGTTGTTTTTTTATCACAATAGATTAGATGGATATGGATTACAAAAATGTATCTAAAAATACTCTTGTAGGTGTTATAGGTGCAGGCAGTTTTGGTACTGCTGTCGCTAATCTACTAGCTGAAAACAGAAGAGTTCTTTTATACTCTAGAAGTATAGACAAAGTCAATGATATCAATAAAAATAAAGTGAGTGCTGGGCAACAAATCCATCACCATATTATAGCTACTAATGATATTGAAGATTTCTGTCAACAATGTTATTTGATTTTCCCGAGTGTGCCTTCTAGCAATTTTAGAAGTATGCTACAAGACTTCGCTCCATTTCTAAGACCTGATCATATATTAGTACATACTACTAAAGGTCTCGATGTCAACTTAAATACTACCGAAAATATTTTTGATAAAGCATTGACTTTTGAACCATCGGAGATTCAAACAATGAGTCAGTTGATTGTTCAGGAAACTAACGTCAAACGCATTGGATGCATGTCGGGACCTAATCTTGCTAAAGAATTAGCAAAAATGGAGCCCGCAGCAACAGTTATCGCGAGCAAATTTGATGAAGTCATCAAAGAAGCCACCTTAGCGATTAGGAGTCCTAGATTTCAAGTGTATGCGAGTCATGATATTTTTGGAGTCGAACTCGCTGGTGTATTAAAGAATACCATGGCCATTGCTTCAGGCGCATTAAGTGGTATGGGATATGGACAAAATGCTTTAGCTTTTCTTCTTTCAAGAGGTGTCAGAGAAATGATTAAGTTAGGTACAGCATTAGGTGCTGACAAATCGGCATTTTTAGGAATAGCAGGAATTGGTGATTTATTTGCCACGGCTAACTCACCATTAAGTAGAAATTATACTGTAGGATATCGTATTGCTCAAGGAGAATCTCTGGAATATATTATTTCTACTTCCTCAGAAATAGCAGAAGGTTTAAGAACGGTCAATATTTGTAATCATATCGCAAATAAGCTCAATTTGGATTTGCCCATCATCAAAACTACTTATAGTGTACTTTTTGAAGAGATGGAACCTTCAGAGGCGCTTACCTACTTAATGAGTTATAAAAACTCTATGGACGTAGATTATATTTAAAATCAATGCAAGTACATCATATCGAAGTTCAGAAAACTGCCAGAATATATACTTTAGGTACTTTAAATGAAAAAACAGAGAACATTTGGTTGGTATTGCATGGATATGGTATGCTTCCCGAATATTTCCTGCAAAAATTCAATGAATTAGATCTAGAGAAAAATTATATCATTGCTCCAGAAGGTTTATCTAGATTTTACCAAAATGGGTTAACTGGTAGAATTGGAGCTTCTTGGATGACTAGTGAAGACAGAGATAATGAAATCAAAGATTATGTCAAATATCTTGATAGCATCTATCAGAATATGATTCAAGCACATCTGTCTAATAAAAAATTTATTTGTTTTGGATTTTCTCAAGGAGTAGCAACTTTATTTCGGTGGGCAAATTTACACATCCCTCCTATTGATCAAATTACTGCTTGGGCTGGATCTATTCCAAAAGAAGTCGTGGAGCAATACGCATTGTCGGCAGTTCCTCTAAAAATTTATTATGGAAATGAAGATCCACTCATTCCATTAGAGCAAGTTCAGATCTTATTGAACCTACTCAAACAACAAAATATCTCTTTTCAGTCTTTTGAGTATAAAGGTGGTCATGCATTGGATGGTCAAATTATAGCATCTATTTGTGATTTGCAAAAGTGATTTTGTGGCATTTAGGACATTATTTTCACAAAAAAGTCTTTCGATTAACAGCACATTAACATTTTTAGGAAACTCTTTGCTTTTCTAGGCATTATCGGACTTCTATCTTTGAGACGTACCAAAAAAGAATTGGATGAAACTATTTAAATTATTACTTTTCATACTTACAGCATCAACGCATACAGTACAAGCAAGTGACAATTTTGAAGGAGCAGCGTCTTTTTATGCTGACAAATTTGAAGGTAGAAAAACAGCGAATGGAGAAATTTACATTCATAACAAGTTTACATGCGCACACAAAACGCTACCATTCGGCACTAAATTAAAAGTAACTAATTTAACTAATAACAAAACCGTTATAGTTACAGTAAACGACAGAGGACCATATATTGGCACTAGAGTAATAGATTTATCTAAATCAGCTGCACAAGAGATTAAAATGGTCAATCAAGGAGTAGCAAGAGTCGCTATACAAATTTTAAGAAACGATTCTGACTTATTCCCTAAAGAAAGTTTCCCAATAGAAGAAGAATCCTTAGAGTTATCAGATTTGATGAACTTCTAAAAATATACCCCCATATATATTCTAAGTCCCTGACCAACATCAGGGATTTTTTTATTTGTAGAAACAAGTTTTGAAATAATTATCATTTTTTTGTATCTTATTAATTGAATAAAAATCTATTCTAAATTAGAGTCTATGGATTCATTACACAGAAGAAGATTGTATTAAATACACCTGCTGTATTCAAATTAATACTATAACCTATGAAAATTTTAGCATTTGCTGGAACTAACTCTTCCTTATCAATTAATAAAAAACTAATAAAATTTGCTCTTCAAAATTTCAAAGATGACAGCATAGAATTCTTGGATTTGAAAGATTATGAAATGCCTTTATTCTCTATCGATTTAGAAAAAGTAGAACAACCCAAAAATGCTTTTTACTTTTTACAAAAAATAGAATCTTGTGATGGAATTATTTGTTCTTTAGCAGAGCATAATAAAAGCTATACCGTAGCATTTAAAAACCTTTTGGATTGGTGCTCAAGAATTAATGGAAAAGTTTTTCAAAACAAGCCTATGTTTCTCATGGCTACTTCCACAGGAGAATATGGAGGAGGAAATGTATTGAATACTGCTAAAACTTTCTTTCCCATGTTTGGCGCAGATATCAAAGCAGATTTTTCTCTACCTACATTTGATCTTAATTTTGATGAGAATCGTGGAATTACAAATGCGGACAAACTCAAAGAGTTTAACGAGAAAATAAATGTTTTTAAAGACTCTTTAAAATCTAGTGACACAACTTGGCTATAATTATTCATTAAAATCCAAGTAAATATATTTGTACTTTACAATTGGTATAGAATTCGCTTAGTTTTTCAAAACAATATTCTATTCAAATTTGTATCACTAATAATTTTCTAGTCTTTTCTAATTAATATCCATAATGAGTTTAAAAAAGCCCACTACCCTCTTTACTATTATTCTTATTCTAGTATTAAGTATTGCCACTGTATCATTAACATGGAAAATTATAAACAATCAAAAAATACAACGTTCTAATAGTGAAATTCCATTCATTACATCTAAAAATAAATCCTTAGATACCGAACAGATACTAAATTGGGTATTAGATAACGATACTAAAAAATTAAAAAAATCCATTAAGAAAGTTCAAAAAGAAAATCCTGAGTTGAGTAATAAACTCAAAAGATATATAGCTGAAAATGAAGGGAAACCAAGCAGTCCTAAAATGGAATCTGTCAGCGCTTTAAAAGAAACGAATGTCACTTCCTTAGAAGAGAAAAAAAGTGAAAACAAAATTTCAGAAATCATTCAACGTATAGAAGATAAAATCGAAGATATTAAACCCAATAAATCTGAAACTATTCAGATGAGTTCTAAAGTCATCCGCTTTAAAATCAACCAAAATAATATTTATTACACAGGAGATATTGTAGATGGTAAAGCTAATGGTTTTGGAAAAGGAGTTTTTGATAACGGAAACGTGTACGAAGGCGAATGGGTCAACAATACTATTGAAGGAAAAGGCAAAGAAAAATTCTTAGATGGCACTTTTTACGAAGGTGAATTTTCTAACAATGTTCGTCAAGGCAAAGGTTCCTATATTTATAAAAACAATGAAAAGTATGTAGGTCATTGGGAGAATAATGTACGCGACGGACAAGGTGTTCTATACGACAAGAAAGGTAAAGAAAAATACAAAGGTGAGTGGAAAAACGATATTTTTATCTATTGATTTTCAACACTTTATAATTTCTGGACTCATGTATTGATTCAAGTCCTTCTAAATCAACATTTTTTCTAAAAACACAATATTCGGCAGAAGTTTCTGGTATCCACTCTCCTGTTTCATAATATTGATTAGCTTCTAATTTCATCTTTATATGATCCGTTTCTGTAGAATCTACTTGATACTGCTGATACATTCTATCGTACCATTTTACCATAAACCAAGGTTCATGAACTATAGGATTCAAAGCTATTGTCAAAGGACGTTGAGCTTCACACAAAAATCCCTCGTCATCAATATAAGTAGCAAATATAGCTTCTACCGGAGTATTTTCCTTAATCCATTCATGAACATCTGCTAGCTCTTTTTGATTCTCACTTCTATGATCTAATCCAACAGGAAAGTCATATCTGAATTGAGCATAAGCGATATAAATAATAGGTAGAAGTATCCCCACACCAAAGAAATATCGATATAGAGAAAATCTTTTAGCAGTATATTCAAAAGCGATAGATACACCAATAGCAGCAATTGCAGATAGCACAATTGTAGTCTTAAACCATTGGATTTTACCAATACTCATCACTTGAAAGTTTAGAATAAGTACTGAATAAACAATCAAACCTAATATGATTATCACATTAATAATCATTAGCTTATAAAATAATTTCCTGCGTAAAAATACAAATAAGCTAATATTTCCAATCACCAGCAAAATCACTAACTTGATATATGAAGTCAATGGAAACAAATTCGGTAAATAATGATACGGGTTTCTAAAATAATAGAGTAAATGATAAAACTCTCCTTCATTGACTGCATCTTTAGTAGAAGAGTAAAACTGAATAAATAAAATTGGAATCAACATAGGACTAATCACCATCAACCATACTGCTCCCCATTGAAGTATGCTTTTCCATTGCTGATGAATAATCAGGTAAGCAATAATGATAACTCCTAGTTGCAAGCCTACTAGCACTTGAAAAGTCCCACCAAAACCAATCAGAATGGCTGACAGGGCCCACCGTTTGCGCAGTAAAAAGTAAATCCCCCAGATAGACAAAGCTTTAGCCAAGGAGCTACTGATTAATAAATTATACTGTATTTCATTTCCTCCTACCGTCCAAGAAATAAATAAAAATAGTACAAAAAACGGAGTAGCATATCCAGACAAATTATCTGACACTAATGCTCTAGTAATTTTAATCAATCCCCAAGAAGCAAAAAACAAACAGAGAAATGTTCCCACTAAGGAAATATGATATAAAGAAAAATATTTGCCGAAGAATGCCAGCAGCTCTACGTAATAATACCGTACTGTAAAAATATTTTGAGCTGATTCTACATAGAAATCTCCTACATATAAATTAGAATTCAACTTCTTATAAACCAAAACTAAAGGCTCAATCTGATCGGCAGTATTATAGATGAATCCTTTGCCCAAAAGAAACAAAAGAGCAGATAAAAATGAAATTAAAATATCTTTTAAAATCCTTGGAATATACATGCTTCTAAGATATTAATATTCTAAATGATGCTATAATTTATGTATGAATTAATTCACTATCAAAAGTGTTTAATATTTCACACAATTAATTGAACAAAACTGAGATCATTCTATTAATAGTATGAATTCAATTTCAAATTAAATGGCAAATTATTTAATTATTGGCGCTTCGTCAGGAATAGGTAAAGCATTAGCGTTGCAACTAGCTGAAGCTGGTCATTTTGTATATGGCACCTTTTATAAAAATGAAATCATTTCCACACATCCTAATATTCAATACCATCAATTGAATGTATTAGAAAATGATATATCATTCGACTTTTTACCCGAAGCTTTAGCAGGCGTGATATATTGTCCGGGCAGTATCAATCTTAGACCTTTCTCCAGAATAAAACCAGAAGATTTTCTTAATGATTATAAGCTCCAAGTCATAGGTGCAATAAAAACGATACAAGCTGTAGCATCAAAACTAAAGAAAACTGATAACGCAGCAATTGTTTTATTCTCTACCGTTGCAGTACAGACAGGATTGCCTTTTCATTCACAGGTTTCAGCATCTAAAGGTGCAATTGAAGGATTAACAAAAGCTTTGGCTGCTGAGTATGCACCGAAAATAAGAGTCAATTGTATTGCTCCATCTCTTACAGATACTCCATTGGCAGCTTCATTACTCAATAGCGAACAGAAAAAAGAAGCCAATGCCCAAAGACATCCATTAAAAAGAGTAGGCACAACAGACGATATCGTTCATATGATAGATTTTCTACTCTCTCCAAAAGCAAGTTGGATTACAGGACAAATCATGCATGTAGACGGTGGAATCTCCACTTTAAAAATATAAAAAGAATTATGGCATTTTATCAATTGATCAAAACACAGAAAATACCTGCATCTATAAATGAAGTGTGGGATTTTATTTCTTCACCGACAAATTTGAAAGAGATCACTCCTGAGCACATGGGCTTTGAAGTCACAAGCAATACTGGCGAGGACAAAATGTATCCGGGCATGATCATCACCTATAAAGTGAGTCCATTGTTAGGTATAAAATTAGATTGGATGACAGAAATCACCCATGTCCGAGACTTCGAATATTTTGTAGATGAACAAAGAATCGGACCATACGCCATGTGGCATCATCAGCACAAAATCGAAGCAATTGAAGGCGGAGTATTGATGACGGACATTGTAACCTATAAACCGCCTATGGGAATCATTGGTGCGATTGCTAACTCATTGATGATCAAAAGCAAACTTAAACAGATTTTTGATTATAGAATTATCGCAGTAGAGAAAAAATTCGGGAAATTTGAATAGATATAATAATTCAAACTATTGAATAATAAGTGACTCCTGCTTGATATTATATATTGAGCAGGATTTTTTATTTAAAAATAAAAATATGTCATCAGACATTCAACCAATTTGCATAAATAAATTTCTAAAAGTATGTTGCGATCAATGCTCTCCAACTTTATCTACATAATTATCGCTTCATCTATTGGTTTTTATGATTAGTTTCGTCCATTCAATTTCCAGAAGTTGATATGAACAGTACAACAGATTTTATTTTTTTATTAGAACCATTCGCATGAAGAAGATTATAAGTATACTACTCATCCTCATTTCTCTATCCATATTTTCAGTAAGAATTTCAAAAAACATTGAAATCAACCAGAACTTAACGGGCTATTTAAAAAGAGCGAGCAATGCCAATACTATTGATTTGGCAAAACAAGAATTAGCTATTGCTGTAAATTATTTAGAAGAGAAAAATCTTACAAGTGGTTACACTTCTGTCTTTTACAAAACACCTGATGAGGATTTAGGCTTTTGGTACAAAAATTTAAAAGAAAGTCTAATCGAACTTGAAAACTTAAAATCAGAAAGTGCACTAGAGAAGTCCAACGTTTTATTGAAACTTCGTGAATCCTTATTGAGCTCTGGAAAATCCAATGTAATTGCACCTGAAGGCATTAGTGTATTTCCGAATAATAAATTATGGACGTTTTTAATGTGGTTAGGTCTGGCGTTTTTATTGAGCGGATTAGTTTTATTAGTTCCAATGGAAGAAGAATTAGCAAAGGAAAATAAAAGTTAGTTGTCAACTTGCATTGAGTTTCCAATAAGATTTTTAAAGCATTTTCACTGATATTAGATACAAAAAATTAAATTAAAATTTAAAAAGAATCATCAAGAATGTTGTGGCAATATGCATTAGTCTTTTTAGGAGCTTTACTATTTGATATAGTTCCTTTTCCATTTGCACCAGCATTCACCATTATGGTGTTTTTACAAATTCTTTTTCAATTAGACATTTGGCTTGTTGTTGTTCTTGGAGTTGCAGGATCTGTCTTAGGCAGATACATCCTTCTTTTATATGCACCCTTGATTGCAGACAAGTATTTGGATGCTTCCAAGAATGAAGACATCAAGTTTTTAGGTAAAAAGATGGAAGAAAATAAATGGAAAGGTCAGATGTTTATACTCGCTTATTCCTTATTGCCACTTCCTACAACTCCACTTTTCCTAGGTGCAGGCATTTCAAAATTGAAAGTCAAATACATCATTCCTTGGTTTTTGATTGGCAAAACCATTAGCGACACGATTGCTTTAATGCTTGGGAAATTTGCTACAGAAAATACTCAAAGTATAATAGACAATGCATTCTCTTGGAAATCTATCATCAGTTTTATATTAGGAATAGTTCTACTTGTAGGCTTATTTATTATCGATTGGCGAACATTGATTCAAGAAAAGAAATTCGTTTTAAATTATAAAATCCTAAAACAGTAGAATTATCTACTTCAATAAAAACCTAAGAAATCTTTTGAATAAAATCTAATAAGGCTTGATTCAAATTTTTTAAGGATAATGGCAAATCCCAATTTTCCTTATTTCGTCTTTCTACATAATTTGATATCGAACGAATTTCTATACAAGGCTGCTTTAAAACATTCAGGACATTAAAAAATGCCAAGCCTTCCATATTCTCAATATCTGCAGGGTATTTATTCATAATAATTCGAATAGACTCCTCTTTTCCATGAACTTTATTGACCGTCAAAGAAGATACTTTTCTAAACGGCAACTGATTCTGTATAATTTCAGTCACTCCGTAAGGATGTAAAAGACCATGCTCAAATTCATCTTCCTTGAGATCTATAAAACCCAAATCATAGAAGTCTTTAAAATCATCACCATCTTCCACTCCAAAATCTCCATAAGTTTCTGAAATTACTTGTACTACTTCTCCGATCGCTATATCACGATTGAAAGCACCTGCAACACCTGCATCTATATATAAATCTCTAGAATGCTGCATCGCGTAAATAGCAAGATGTGTGGCAGTTTGCATCATTCCCATTCCTGTAATCAACACATGAATATTGTCATTAGAAGAAGAATAAAAATTATTATTATTTTCTAAAATCAGACCTAATTCTTGAATGATAGGCTGAACTTCCATTTTCGTAGCTGCGACCACAGTAATTTTCATAAGGTAAATATAACGCTGAAATAAAGGATAAAGCTAGAGTTTAAATTATCTTTGCAAAAAATTACGAAAATGATTTACCTGACCCGCAGGGAAACATTTAATGCTGCCCACAGACTTTATAATTCACATTGGACCGAAGATTCCAATCGTGAGATTTTTGGAAAATGCGCTAATAAAAATTGGCATGGTCACAATTACACCTTGTATGTAACTGTTAAAGGAACACCTAATCCTGATACTGGTTTCATTATGAATGTCAAAGACTTAAGCAAAATTATCAAAGAATTTGCAGTCGATAAATTAGATCATACCAATCTAAATTTAGACGTCGATTTCATTCCTAAAGATATGCACCCGACTACAGAAAATTTGGTCAAACTTATTTGGGAACAGCTTACTCCTCATATTACTGAGTGTCAATTGCACGCCATCAAATTATATGAGACTGAAAATATCTATGCCGAATATTTCGGTGAATAATGAGTTTTCCAGCTTTTCAATATTCTTGTAAGCATTATGATGAACTCACTAAGCAAGAGTTTCATCAAATATTAAAAGTAAGAGCAGAAGTTTTTATTGTAGAACAAAACTGCCCTTATCTAGATATTGATCATAAAGATGAAAATGCATTCCACATGTGCATTTACTACCTAAATGAGCTCATCGCATATTCTCGGATTATTCCTTTGGGCATCTCTTACGATGATAGCATTTCAATTGGTAGAGTATTGAGTATTCTCCCGTATAGAAGAATTGGAGCAGGTAGATTTCTAATGCAGAAAACCATGGAATTTTGTCAAATTACCTTCTCTAATATTCCTGTAAAAATTAGTGCGCAAACCTATTTAATTCATTTTTATGAATCATTTGGATTTAAAAATACTGGCATAGAGTATTTAGAAGATAACATTCCTCACGTAGAAATGATTTATAGCGAAGCTTCCCTTTGATATAGTACCTTAAAATCTTATTTTTGGGACAAAACTACTACATCATGCGCAATGAACTGACTGCGATTTCCCCAATAGATGGCAGATACGCCTCTAGAACTCAATCACTGACAGATTTCTATTCAGAATTTGCTTTAATTAAATATAGAGTACGTATTGAAATTGAATACTTTATAGCTATTAGCGGTCAAGTCCCGCAGGTAGAACCTATTCAAGATCAGCAGATTGACTTATTGCGTTCTATCTATTTAGACTTTTCTGAAGAAGATGCTTTGAGAGTCAAAGAAATTGAGAAAACAACGAATCACGATGTTAAAGCAGTGGAGTATTTTATTAAAGAGAGAATTACTGATCCACTTCTACAAAAGAATTCTGAATTTATACACTTCGGCTTAACATCACAAGACATCAACAATACTGCTATTCCTTTATTGATGAAAGAATGTAACGAGCAAGTTTATCTACCTGAAATCAATCAATTAGTGGACGAAATCAGAAACTTATCGATACAGTTCAATCAAGTAGCAATGCTTGCACGTACTCACGGTCAGCCTGCTTCTCCTACCCGATTAGGTAAAGAATTTCAAGTATTTGTGGAAAGATTAGAACATCAAATTGTATATTTTGCGTCTATACCTTATGCTGCAAAATTTGGTGGTGCTACAGGTAATTTCAACGCACATCATGTGGCGTATCCTAAAATAGATTGGAAAAATTTTGGTAACCACTTTGTGAACAGAGTTCTAAAACTACAAAGGTCTCAAACGACTACTCAAATAGAACATTACGATCACTTAGCAGCTTTAATGCATAATTACATCAGAATCAATACCATATTGATTGATTTGTGTAGAGATATTTGGACGTATATTTCCATGGAATATTTCAAACAAAAAATCAAAGAAGGTGAAATTGGCTCTTCTGCTATGCCACATAAAGTCAATCCTATCGATTTTGAAAATGCAGAGGGAAATTTAGGAATAGCAAACGCTCTATATACTCACCTTGCAGAGAAATTACCGATTTCAAGGTTGCAAAGAGATTTGACAGACTCTACTGTTCTAAGAAATCTTGGAGTTCCAATAGGTCACACATTGATTGCCTTTAACTCTATTGCTAAAGGTTTGAGTAAATTATTATTGAACGAAGCTGCGATTAAAAGGGACTTAGATAATAATTGGATGGTCGTTTCTGAAGGTATTCAAACCGTATTAAGAAGAGAAGGTTACGAAAAACCTTACGAAGCTTTAAAAGAATTGACTAGAACGAATGATGCCATTACTCAAGAGAAAATTCACACTTTTATTGACGGCTTAAAGGTGTCTGATGAAGTGAAGGTAGAATTGAAAAATATCACTCCAGAAAACTATACCGGTATATAACTGATTCATTTTCAATTATAAAATTTCAATAACATTGAAATGAACTACTATTCCATCTTCATTTTTTGTTGCTTGTTTTTCAAAATATTTTTAGTAGATATTTCTGCTCAAAGTATAGTAATCAACGAGTTAATGGCAAAAAACACCAATAGCCTACAAGATGAAGATGGAGATTATAGTGATTGGATAGAATTGTACAATACCACTGATTCAGCTATTGACTTGCTCAATTATAAATTGTCGGATGATAAAACCAATCCCAACAAATGGGTTTTTCCAGAGGTCTCTATTTTACCAAAAAGCTATTTATTAATCTTTGCTTCAGATAAGAATAGACTAGATATAGCTGAATTACATACCAATTTCAAGATTTCAACAAGTGGAGAAAAACTGTACTTGTTCAATGATTTTGGAGAACTCATCGACCAAACTGATGCTATTGATTTATCGAGTGACGAATCTTACTGTAGAATTCCTGACGGTTCATCGAATTGGGTAGTTATCAATACACCTACTCCGAATAGTTCTAATAACAATTCAAATATTTTACAATTCTCTCATCAAGAGGGTTTTTATCAATCATCGTTTTCATTAATTATTGATGCTCTGCTAGAGGATACTATATATTATACTTTAAATGGTGACGTGCCTACAGATCAGTCCAATGTTCTCTCAAATTCATTACTTATTAATGATCAGACATCAAAACCTAATGTCTTTTCAGAAATACAAACTACACCTGAACAAAATCTTATCAGCTATAAGGCTTGGGAATCGCCATCTGAACTTATTGATAAAGCAACAATTTTACGATGCGTATCATATAGTAATGGTGTAAAAACGAGTAAGGTTTATACGAAAACATATTTTGTCGATGATAATATATTTGACAAATACACTTTACCTGTGATTTCTTTAGTTACAGAAGAAAATAATTTATTTAGTTCCGATAGTGGAATCTATGTTCCAGGAGTAAATTATAATAAGAATGATCCTGAATGGACGGGAAATTATTTCATGAGAGGTAAAGATTGGGAAAGAGATGTTCATGTGGAATATTTCACAAAAGAAGGACGTCTAGGATTTTCACAAGATGCAGGAATCAGAATTCATGGCGGAAAAACGAGACAGGCTACACAAAAGTCACTTAGACTTTATGCTAGAAATGAATACGGTAAAAAATATTTCAATTACAAGCTTTTACCACAAAAAGAAGTTGAAAATTACAAACGATTTATGCTGCGTACCACTATGGGCAGTTGGGATGGTCAAACTATCATAAAAGATGTTTTAGCTCATGATATTTCTAGAGGTTTAAATATAGACTATCAAGATTTTCAACCCGTAATTGTATTTCTAAATGGAGAATATTGGGGAATTCAAACTATTAGAGATGTAATAGATGAAAATTATTTAAGCTACACTCACAATATTGATCCAGATTCTATTGAAATAAAAGATTGGTACAATTATGATTACAATCAACTCTTAAAATTTATAGAAAATAATGATTTGACACTAAGCAGCAATTATGAATATGTAAAAACCAAAATCGATATGGGAAATTATATCGATTATACCATTGCAGAATTCTTTTTTGCTAATTACGACTGGCCTTCAAATAATATGGATGTTTGGAGAAAACTACCTGATGGTAAGTGGAGATGGATTTTTTATGATATCGATGCCGGCTTTGGAAATGAAGACTATAATATGTATATCCATTCTACTAGAAATGACTCTACTGTCACTTGGCCTAACTCTCCATATTCAACATTTCTATTTCGTAATCTATTGAAGAATAAAGATTTTGTTTCTCAATTCATAAATAGATATGCAGAAATTCTGAATAACAATTTTGATTTAAAAACGACAACATCCAAATTAGAATCAATCAAAAAGTTATACGAACCTGAAATAGATAATCATATTAACAGATGGAATTATCCTGATAGTAAAGAAAGATGGGAGAAAGATATTGAGAATGAATTGCTTACCTTTTTACAAGAAAGACCTTGCATAGTCAAAAGTAATACGATGTTTTTCTTTAAGCTTTCCAATTTTGATTTCGATTGTGATACCACTGTAAATATTACAGAAAATGTTGCAAATCAAGAGGATTTAATTCTTGCTCCTAATCCCAATACCGGCAACTTCTTTTTGCTGAATGACCAATATGATATTATCAATGCGAGTGTTATAATGATGAATCTCAATGGTCAAATCATATATAAAGAAGAAAATTTCAACCTTGCAAAAAATGAAAGAAAGTATTTTGATTTATCTAATTTGCCAAGCAATACCTATATACTCCATATAAGATCTACAAACTATACAGGTCAAAAGAAAATAATCATCGTAAAATAAAAATCCTTTAAATTTAATTTCATGAAAAAATCAATTTTTATTACTGGAGCTGCAAAAGGTATTGGAAAAGCTACCGCATTACTATTCGCTCGTAAAGGATATTATATTGGATTATCAGATATTAATGAAAATGATTTACAAAAGGTAGCCGAAGAAATTGGAACAGAAAATTGCTCTACATATATTTTAGATGTTAGAAATATTGAGCAAATAGAACATGCACTCCAGGATTTTGGAAGCAAAACCCATCAACAAATGAACGTTTTATTCAATAATGCTGGAGTATTATTTTCTGGTGGATTTGATAAAGTAGATTTAGAAAAGAATCATCTAATAGCTGATGTGAATTTTAAAGGAGTGATGAATATGACTTATTTTGCTTTGCCTTTGCTTAAGAAAACTCCAAAAAGTGCTATTATTAATATGTGTTCAGCATCTTCTTTCTATGGCAATCCTGAACTCACTGCTTATGCAGCATCCAAGTCAGCTGTGAAATCTTTGACAGAAGGATGGAATATGCTCTACAAAAAATACGACATTCATGTAGCTGATCTAATCCCTGCATACGTCAAAACAGACATGGTGACTGACGAACAAAGTGCAATGAAATTAGATGATAAAGATTTGAAGATTTCTGCTGAAGAAATTGCTCAAGTCGTTTGGGATGCGGCGCATTCTAATCAAATACACTTTTATATAGGCACAGATTCCAACTTATTGAGATTCTCAAAATGGTTACTTCCTCCTCCTATTTTTAAAGAAATTTTAAAATCTAAAATTTTCAATATAGCGATTGAGAAAAATTAATCAGTAAATTAAGATATCTGCATTCTTATTCTCCTGCTAACTGCTGAAAAGCTAACCACGCCATTAATCCTGCTCCAATTTTCAAAGCGCCTTCGTCAATGTCAAATGTTGGAGTGTGAATAGATGATGTAATTCCTTTAGAGACATTGCCTGTTCCTAATCTATAAAAACAAGCAGGCACCACCTGAGTATAATAAGAGAAATCTTCTGCTGTCATTCTGATAGGAAGCATTTCAACATTTTCTTCGCCCATATATTCTTTTGCCCATTCAATAGACTGATTGGTGAGCTCGTCATTATTTTGCAAATATGGATATCCATCTTCAATTCTTAAATCGATTTCTGCACCCATAGATTCCCCTACTCCTTCTACTATTTTTCGAATGAGTATTTTAGATTCAGCTCGCCATTTTTCATCGAATGTTCTCAAAGTACCTTCCATATAGACTTCCTCCGGAATGACATTCGTCGCACCATCACCCACAATTTTACCTATCGACAAAACTGTTGGCAGAATCGGATTAGCATTTCTACTGACTATTTGTTGTAAAGCCACCACAATATGAGAAGCCACTAAAACAGTGTCTGTAGTCAAATTCGGTTGTGCACCATGTCCACCTTTACCTTTTACTTTGATAAAGATCTCATCACAAGAAGCCATATAAATTCCAGGTCTAAAACCTACTTTCCCTACTTCCATTTGAGGAAGAACGTGCTGACCTACAATGGTTTCAACTTTTGGATTTTCTAAAACACCATCTTTAATCATAATTGAAGCTCCACCTGGCAATCTTTCTTCTGCAGGCTGAAATATCAATTTTATAGTGCCATTGAATTGATCCTTGACCTCATTTAAGAGTCTTGCTGCGCCCAAAAGATTAGTTGTGTGCACATCGTGACCGCAAGCGTGCATCACGCCTATATTGCATGATCTATATTGAACATCATTTTTCTCTAAAATCGGCAATGCGTCCATATCTCCACGCAATGCTATAGTTTTCAAGCTCGGATTTTCACCTTCAATAATTCCTACGACACCGAAGCCGCCTATATTAGTAGTATGAGGAATCCCTAACTCTGTTAATCTCTCAGAGACATATTGCATGGTTTTTTCTTCCTGAAAACTTAATTCAGGATGGGTATGCAAATATCTTCTGATATCCACTAAATCATTATGAATTTCTTCTACTCTCTGCTGGAAAAATTGACGTACGTTCATGCTATAAAAATACAATTAGTACCTGACAATTTTCATTTTAAAACCACATAACCACATAGTTTAATGGAATCTAAACCATTTAAAAAGATGTCCAAGGACATTATATAAGTTGACATATACTATGTGAGAAGAGTTGTCTTACGAATCCATTCTCTTTTATAAGGAGATAAAAGCTATAAACCTATGTGGTAATTTTTTTTAATCTACTGATATTATCTGATTTGCCCTTCACCTCTACAAATCCACTTTTCTGTCGTGAGCTTATCTAAAGCAAATGGACCACGAGCGTGTAATTTTTGTGTAGAAATTCCTATTTCAGCTCCTAATCCAAATACACCTCCATCAGTAAACCTTGTGGATGCATTGACATATACTGCTGCTGCATCTACATCATTTAAAAACTGCTCCGCATACTCATTATTCTTTGTGACAATAGCTTCTGAATGTTTGGAAGAAAACTCTTGAATGTGACTCAAAGCTTCTTCTATATTTTCTACGACTTTAATAGAACATTTTTGGCTTAAATATTCCATTCCGAAACTTTCCTCATTAGCTTTCTCTAGATGATCATAACCTGCTTTAGATAAAATTGAATACGAAGTCTCATCAGCAAATACTTCCACTTCAAATTCTTTAAAACCATCTACTAAAAGTGGTAAAAACTGCTCAGCTACAGCTTTGTCCACTAATACAGTATCCAAAGAATTACACACGCTTGGTCTTTGCGTTTTAGCGTTGATGACAATTTCTGCTGCATTTTGAAGGTCTGCAGAAGATTCCACGTAGGTATGACACACTCCTGCACCGGTTTCAATTGTAGGCACTTTGGAATGTTCACGTACGAAATCAATCAACTCCTGAGAACCTCTCGGAATAATGATATCTACATATTTATCTGCAGTCAATAAATCTTTCACAAATTTTCTGTCAATTGGTAATAATTGAACCAAATCAACAGGTAAATTATTTTCTTCTAAAACTTGATGAATCAATTTCACTAAAACTAAGTTGGTGAATTCTGCATCTGAGCCACCACGCAAAACTACTGCATTACCTGATCTCAAACATAAAGATGCCACATCAATAGTGACATTAGGTCGAGATTCATAAATCACACCTACGACTCCAAGAGAAACGGATACTTTTTGAATTTTCAAACCTTTATCAGTAGTATATTCTGACAATACTTTTCCAGTTGGGTCAGGAAGTTGAGCTACACTATTCAAGCCACCTACTAAATCCTGAATCCTTGAAGAGTTCAATAGTAATCTATCTTTTTTAGGATTACTATCTTCCATTTTATCTAAATCTTTTTGATTTTCAGCTAGAATTATAGTTTCATTCTCAGAAATTTTTTGAGCAATACTTTCTAATAAAGACTTTCTTTTAGCATCCGAAAGTCCACGTAATTTCACACTCGCTTTGTGTGTTGCTTGAAGTAAATGTGTTATATTTTTCATAAATAAAAATTCGCCATTTGATTAATTGATAAAAAATCATTAGTTTTAACTAACCATTTACAGTTATGAAAAGAAACAAAGCAATATTCGCATCCGTCTTTATTCTACTAATCTCGTTAGTTCCAGTAAAGTTAATGAGTTTAAGTAAGAAAATAGAGTTAGATGGTCTGTCCGCTAATGTTTATAAAGGTGAAACTGAAAATAATCATGGTATTAAAATAGGATTTTATGGCACTAGTTGTCTGACATTCAGCTATAATGGTTCGACTTATTTGAATGATCCATTTTTTAGCAATCCTAGTTATTATGAAATATTAACAGGGAAATATAAAGACCATTCTTCTGTAATTAATCCATATTTAAATAAAATGGACAGCATCAGTCTAGTCACTATTACTCATGGACATTACGATCATTGTTTGGATTTTCCATATTTCATGAAAAAATATACTGACAATGCTAAAATTATCTCTAGCAATAGTACCTTATTATCATTAACAGCTTATACAGATAACAAAAAAAGCTGGAATGAGTATCCAATAGAAAACAATAAAAACAAGTGGATATATAGTGCGGACAAAGTTTTTAGAGTATTTCCTGTGAGAAGTAATCATCAAGCGCATATTGGCAAAATAAAATTATTAACTGGCGAGAATATAAATCCATTTAGTAAAGCACCCGGCCCAGTATGGCAATGGAAAGAAGGCATTACTTACAGCTATATCGTAGATGTAATGAATCAAGACGAGATTGTAGATAGATTTCTAATTATTGCTGGTGATTTACCTGAAGAAAGTATTCATATTATCAATGAGTTGCAAAAAGAGAAACGCATCAAAATCATGTTCTCTCCTTTCTGGCACAAACAAAAATCAGGTGCTGCTTTTCAATATTCTTATAATTTAGTAAAACCTGAACAAGTCATTTTCCATCATTGGAATAACTTCTTCAACAATACAGATCAAGAAATAGAATGTATCCGTTCTTCTGATATTGTACGTCAAGTAGCTGAAAAGAAACTAGAAGGTTATCCAGTTTCAATCATGATACCGTTTACTGAAGTGAGTCTTTAATTTTCTTCTGAAGGGATTTCAATTCCTTGTTTAAGTTGCTGATTAGCACAGATATATACTGTTCCAGGAAACTTATCAATTAACTGATAATTGTGAGTAGCCATAATTACAGGAGTACCTAATTCCTTATTGATATTGAATAATAAATTCATAATATCATCCGTAGTTCTAGGATCCAGATTTCCTGTAGGCTCATCAGCAAGAATAATCTTAGGATCATTCAATAAAGCTCTAGCTACTACAATTCTTTGCTGTTCACCACCACTTAATTGATAAGGCATTTTCTTTTGCTTATCCTCTAATTTAACCAGAGAAAGCATATCATTAATTTTTGATTGAATCAAACCTTTCTCTTTCCAGCCTGTAGCTTCTAGCACAAATCGTAGATTCTCTTCTACGTTTCTATCAGTCAATAATTGAAAATCTTGGAAAACAATTCCTATTTTTCTTCTCAACATAGGAATATCAGAAGTTTTCAAATCATTCAAATCATATCCAGCAATTCGAGCGACATCAGCACTATTAAAATTCAAATCACCATAAAGTGTTTTGAGGAATGAACTCTTTCCACTTCCTGTCCTACCTATGATGTATATAAAGTCGCGTCTTTTCACTTCCAAATTCACATCTCTCAAAACTTGTGTATCGTTTTGAAAAATCTGCATATTCTTTAAATTGACTACTAATTGATCCGTATCCATGTTATAATTCGTATGGGTTTAAAATTACAAAATTTGCTTACACCTATTGCAAATATTTACAAACAAGACGTTTAAAAACTAACGAAGTAAGAAAATATTTATGATTTGAGGTATAAGAAAAAATGAGATTATTATTTGGGTGTGGATTTTTATACTTTTGCACACCATCATAAAGGCTTTATAGTATAATGGATATTGCGTAGGTTTCCGGTACCTAAAATCCAGGTTCGATTCCTGGTAAAGCCACAACATATAATTATAACTTCTTTATTATCAACAACTTGTAATATTATAAAGTTAATGGTGTATGAAATAGTGTATTTTATTCTACTTTATACACAGTTTTGCAAACCCAATAGAGCGTTTGACCAACCAATCTAGATTTATAACCTTCAGATTCTAAAAGCTCGTTAATCTCGTGCTTTTGAAGGTTAATTGCATCTTGCTCAAAGGCGTTGCAGAAAATAGTTAAGATAGCTTCTGGTGTAAGATTAGTGTCTGAATCGACAGGCAAACAAGCTTTGTAATGTTTTTGGAACAGGTCGAGACCTTTCTGAATGAAATAATCTCTGTCAACTTCTTGTGGCATAGTTATACTTTAGGAATTTAAAATGGACGAGTTGTCCTGCGTTGATAACCGACGCCGAGTCCTCACGGATACTCGCAACTCGCTTTTATATTTTTTGTAATGGTTCATTTAGGAATTGCAATGATAATTGATTTCAAAATAATAACAAAGGCTTACGCGCTTTTGTCGATATTGTTTAATCGATTAGCTGTTTTTGCTAATTTATCCCAAGAAATCGAAACGCCATCGTTCAGTAATTTATTAATCGCTTCTAAAAGTTTCGCATCAGTTTCAATTTGCACATTCACCTCTGATGTAGAATTACTATTAGATGAAGATGGAATCATTACACTTGCTGGAGCGGTAGAGGAAGGAAATACATCTCCTCCAGAATTATATCTACGACTGGTGCGGATAGACTCTAACATCCCGATTGAATCTGCGACACGTGGTATTGTGCGCATCCATCGTGGCACTACGTATTCATTAGCATGAACTACACCTGCGACTTTCTCTCCTGTATTATCTACATATGTGCCGGGCCCCGTATCTCCACCTTCTGCATAAGATGGAACATCTGCAGATGACATTGTACTTTTAATTCTTGCAAACATAGATGTAATTGTTGCTATTGCTGCGATTGCTCCTGCTATCCTAACCCAAATCGTTGCCCCTGATGCCATAGCTGCAGTAACAGCTTTTGCCATTGCTACGGCTGATTCTGTAATGATTTGAAAGAATGCTAATCCTTTTTGAAATGCAGCTGCTCGCTCCCCTTCTGCTCCAATTAATTTGAACATGTCAATAATCGCATCTGTTCCTTGTCCAAAAACATCCACTATAGCATCAATATACTCCGCTCTATTTTCAATAAAAGGTTGAAAAAACTCTTCAAATATTTTCTTTCCTTCTTCGGGACCAAATTCTTCAATTATTTTTTTCTTGATAGCTTTAAGTTCACTGAGGGTAACTTTACCTGCATCACCTAAAGCTTTGAAATCCTCATCTACTTCATACTTCGATTCTTTGTCGGGATTTTCAACGGATGCGATGGCGATATCTTTGGCATCTTTAATTTTATCAAGTATTTTCTGAAATTCCTCTTCAGTCATACCTAAGAGCTTCATGTATTCCTGATAATACTTAGTTACTTCGTCTAGAAGATTGTCATAATACTCATTTAGCCTTTTTATTTGCTTCTCTTGATCAGTAAGATAAAGTTCATCAATTGTTTTTTGGAACGCTTCTACTCCCTCTGTGATTTTTTGTTGAGCATCGACTCTAATTTTATTCTCCTCTGTCATTTGCTTGTTAAAATCTTCTAAATTCTTTTTAGCTTGAGCTTCACGCTTAAGGTTATATTCCAGGATCATCAAGTCCTCTAAAGTCTGCACATCAATATTATACTTTTGTATGAGTGCTAATTTTTGTTTATATGACAAATCTTCGGCCTTCAAAACTTCGGCTTTTGCTTTTTCTACAGCGTCTATTTCTTTTTGATATCTATCATAGATTTCTTCTAGCTCTCTTTGATTTTGAGAAAGTGAGTTTAATACTATTTCTCTTTGTATTTGCTTTATCCTTTCTGCAAAATCTTGAATAACTGTGGTAGATTTTTTGGCTTTATCTTCTGTAGTCTCAACATCTTCTATTGGAGAATACACTGATGCATCCTCATTATCTGTAACACTTTTAGATTCATCATCTTTAATTCCTAATTTATCCATCAGTTTTATTCTTTCTTCAAGAAGCAAATTCCCTTCGCCTTCTAATTTATTAACAGATTTTATAAAAGTCCTGTATGCATCAAGAAAGAAATTCAAATCTTTTTCTCTGGTAGTGTAACCTAAATCTACTCCCTTGTTGTTTTTTTTGATATTCTCTCTAACCTTTTTCATCATTTTGTCAGCTTGATCAAAAATATCCTTCCCTCCCATCAGTGGCACATTATTTTTCTTTGAAAATTTATAGAGCTCTTCTTCAGCTTTCCGCTCAAATTCCAACATCTTCATTTTCTTCTCCGCTGTTTTGTTATTTTGCTTTTCTATTTCATCATCTTTTTTGGCTAAGATTATTTTATTAATCAATTGGTCATTCACTAATTTTAATGATTTTCGTAATTGGTCATTTGTTGCTGTCTCTGCATTAATATTTGCAAGATGTTGTGGGTAAATTTGTTTTAACTCATTTATAATTTTAACTCTTTCTTTGTGTGAAGTGTTAGTTCGAAACAGTTGAGATTCTAACTGGAATAAATTCTTCCTTTCTTTTTCGACTTCACTTGCATGTTTATTTGTTGCAACAGTTGCTTTATCTAGCCATATGACCATACTCTGAATTCCCTTTACAAATCCTGAATTCAAAAAGAACTCTCCTATTTTACGAGAGACTCTTTGCATTGAACCTGCGAAATTTTCATTTCTTCGATTATACTCTTCCATCATTGAATTGCCATTGGCATATTCAGCATTGGCTTCTTTAAGTGTATCTCTTAAAATCTTAGTATTTTTGGCCAATGAGGTAATTACGGATATTCCTCGAACACCATTTATAGTAAGGTTATCAAGCTTTTTTCCCATTATAGAAAGACCTTCATTATTTCCATTCAGTCCTTCTAAGAATAAAGTAAAGGCTTCTGTACTATCAGTTTGAAGTATGTCATTAAATTCAGACACCTCCATGCCTGCGATTTTTGCATATTCAGAAGTGTTTAGAAACATGTCCATAATCACTTGTGACATTGCAGTTGAGGAAACCTCAGCTGTCAAGCCTAATTGATCTAAAGTAGAACCAAGTGCAGCAACTTCTGGTAATGCCATTTTAGCTTGTGTTCCAATACCTCCCATTCTAAATAGAAAGTCAACAATATATTTCTCACTCGCTGTTGAGGTCTCTCCTAATTTATTTACTGTATTACCTACTAGTGTCATTGCATCACCAACCATTAATCCATTAGCTTCAGCAACTTTAAATACGTCAGATATTTTTGCAATTTGTCTAATTGCATCATCACCCAAATCACTGCCTAGAGCGACCTGAATTTTATTAGCTTCTTCTACAAAGTTTTTGACATCATTCTTACCTGTTATACCTAACTTACCTGCAACTACAGCCAATTCTAGCAACTCTGAGCGGGGCGTTCGAGTATTAAAATCCTTAAACTCTTTATACAACTCTTGCACCTCATGTTGTGCTAAATTTGTAGTACGACCAACGTCTGCAAATATATCAGACAAGTCTGCTGAACGGCTTATTAGCTGAGATATCTGACTTGTAAGTGCTCCTACACCTAAAGCACCCAGGGCAACAATTCCAAATGACTTCATTTCAGATTTTGCAAACTGCCAAGCTTTAGAAACACCTTTTACTTTATGTTCATGTACAGCTATTTGTTTATCTATAGACTGTAATTCTTTAGTCTTAGCAATATATTCTTTAGTGCCAATTGTCAAATCATCGATTTCTTTTTCAAGAATATCGTATTGCTTTTTAAGGGCATTGAAAGAACCGGACTGTGCTGTATCTTGCAAAGCAGCTTCCACTTCTCTCATCGCATTACGATGATCCATAATGATTTTCTTACCAACGGCTAAGCGTTGAAGTGCGGCTTCGTACTCTTTTGTTCCTGGTATCAATTGTGATTCAATTGCACGAGAAAGATTAGAAACTTCTTTTTTAACTGCTGAAATGTTTTGACCTGCAGGAGAATTTTTATTGCCTGAAAGAATTGAATTGAGGTTATCCAACTTTGCTTGTTCAGCTCGGAGGAGCTTCATTTTTTCGGCAGCTAATTGAACATTGTCGCCAGCTTCTTTGAATTCTTTTTTGAGCTGCTTGATATTATCCAACAAAGTCATTTTATTGACTCCATCAGAACGAAACTCCTTCAATTGCTTTTCTGCTTGTAGAATAGATTTAGATACCTTATCAAACTCCTGTTGAAGTTTTTGTAAACCTTTGCCTTGATTGGGTGATTCTATTTCTGCTTTGAGTTCTGAATACCTTTTTCTTAATTCAAAAATAGATTTGCCTGCTTCTTTATCATCTATAAATACCTTGATGGATGTAGTAGTACTTGCCATTGATCAACATTTTGAACAAAAGACAAGATATTTACATCTATGCGAAAGGACAGATTATAAGGTCCCGAAAGACTTTACAATCATATTTGAATAAACAGGTGCAATTTTAGCAGACAAGGTATTCATGTTTTTTTCTTGAGGAGCACCTATCCAATCTTTTGGTTTACGAGATGTCACTGGAGAGCCAGCTAAAGCTATTGGCACTCCTTTACCGACACCTCGCCATGTCCAAATACCATGCTTAGAAAATGGAAATGAAACCATATATATCTTACCATCTCTCTTTCGTGTTCTTTTTCGAAATGTTCGTTCTAATTCTCCTGTATATCGCTTGATCCCTGATTTCTTGATAGAACTCAAGTATTCGGCACGAGCACCTTTAGACCAATCAATGATCGTTTTATTGTACTCGTTGTAATCAATAACTGTTAAGCTCATTAGTGATGGTATACGTGGTCAGGAATATACATTGGGATGGTTACCAAAGTGGCAGGAATCGTTCCTTTTTGCATTTTTATTACCTCTAATAAAATGGGATATAAATTAAATGCAATGGTGTACATCGCTTTACAATTGCTACAGCAATGAAATTCGGCAAATGAATTATTGGTTTTCACCACACCATCCCATCTGAAGGCCGACTTGATGGAGTCTTTCATGAGTGTAGGAAAATCCTTACTCATAATATCTGTTTCGTTGAAAATTACATCTACTATCATAATCTTATCATTGTTTGTTGTGATTCTTTAATTCCATCCATATTGACCACTACATCGTATTCATACATTAAATACTTCTGATTGTTGATCAATATGTGCTGATTCCATTTGAGTCCTAGAGCTTCCCAAATATCCATTTTCTTATCAAACACATGTACTTCAGCTTTATTAATCATTCTGCACCAACGGCGTAAATGCTTTTCGTACGTGCCATATTTGCCATGAAGGTGGAGCGAGTTTTCTGCAATAATTTTACCTTGATAATTGATGACATCAGTAGAAGCCATCGGATAATTATTTCCTTCCGAATCTTTTTGCATGCCTCTATAAAATAATAGACGTAAAGCTGACTTGTTTTCTTTTTGATTCCATGCAGGCGAAGAACCTTTTTCTGTAACGAAAGGAATTCTCCAAGAACGCCGAGAGACCTCTTCATCCATGGAATAATTAAACACCCAACCTTCACCAGTAGCGGTACCTATTGTTTTTAAATTTGCAATACGATAATAAGTATATGCAGGATTGGTTAAGTCATCACCTTGGTGCATGTAAGGAAGAATGATATTACTGGACAAATCTTGTCCATCTTCAACATCCAAGGTGATCGTTTCTTTTTTATAAGAATAAAATTTCAACTGGTTGCCATCAAAATAGTAATAAGCATTTTCAGAATGGATATAATAATATGCATCTGCAATGCCAGTGAAAGGATTGAAGTCTAAGTATTTATTTAATTCAAAAATCGATTTACTGGGATCAATATCCTTTAAATACTCCTCTTCTAATTCATCATCATATTCTGTGGAAATAGATTTAATTTGCTCCAAGGCATTGAAATCTTTATTCATTTGCAAACCTGCTCTATCTGTCCAATCTATCACTTTCGTAGCATCGAGTAAATCATTTAATGATCTAAAAATAAATGAAGAATTTGATTCGTTAAAATCTAACCAAAGCCCCAATCTATTAAGGACTTCTATCATTAAGTCTTTTACTTTTATAGCAGCTCCTATTTTAGAACTTAATAATATTTTTTGTAAATTATTCGCTTTGTATTTTTGATTAATCTGAAAGCCTGGTTTCACTAAATCATAATCAAATCCTCTCACTACTCTTAATTCATCATATACTGTTTCAGCAAAAAACAACTCTTCTACTTCATCTAAGGCGTAATTATTATAGAGAATTAAGTTAGACAACTCTTTATCCTCCATCAAAACACCTTTGACAGACATGGAGATAGATTTGAAGATGGCTTTTAGTACTGATTTTAATTTGAGTTGTGGCACTAAATTAAAACCAACATGAAAGAATGGCCAACCATTGGTAAATTTATCCCGTAATAGATTAGAATAATCTTTCGAACCATCGATTGTAAATTCTTGCTTCCCTACATATCCATAATGATTGATCGTTTGATTAGTACTTCTTTGGTTGAAGAAATATACTTCAGGATGATTAATAAGCGGAACAGGTATTCCATTAGCAAAATACCAATCTTCATCTGTACACTCAATAACAAGTCCTCTATATCCTTGAAAATATGGCAACATTTTATCAAAAGGAAGTCCAACTTGTCTTGAAAAAGATATCGTCCAATCTTTCAAATATTCCTTATCTCTTAGACTTGCGAGCAATGCCTTGATGTAAGAATCAAGGTCATCAAGGTCAAGAGCAATATGGCCTTTTATTTTTGCATTATCTTTTAGGATTTCTTCATCATCTGTGATATATTCAAATTGATAACTTTTAATTTCTCCAGTAATTCTATTCACCTGGTTGATGTAAAGAAGTTTGTTATTATTTGACGGACTATCTTCTTCCTTAAATAATAATAAAACTCTTGAGCCAAACTTTTCACCAAAGTAATCATGGTTTTGATAAAACAAATGATTGCGAATAGGCAAGAAAATCAAAGGACTGTTTGAATTTTCATTTAAAGTATCGTTGGCATATTGCAATACTTCTTCCGTAGTTGAGCCTAAAACAATCGATTCAGGAAGTACTGAAGAAACGGTTTTATCTTTTAGCAATTCATCCAGTGCTCCTTGATTGACTTTCAAATGACAGTCATAACCATCTTCGTTGACTGAGTAAATAAATAGTACTGCCAAGGCGGTAAATGAGCCAATGGTTAGTTTGACATCTTCTATTTTCAAAGTAGATTTGATAATGTCTTGGCGTGAAATAAAGCCTAAAATCTTTTGGTTGGTGGGGCTTTTCAAAATAGTAATCGGATAAGTAAATTCCTTTCCTAAAGAATCTCTTACAAATGCAGGATGTCTTCTTTTGATTCTAATGGAAAAATCAGAAGACAATTCTAAATATTGATTATTTACTAATATCTTAATCATTGTAACCCCCAATCTCTAGCTCTTGAATAAGTACCTTCTCCTGAGAATACAGAGGATGTACCGTCTTTAAGGCTTATTTTAACAATTTGTCCATTTTGTGATTGAGTGGTGTATAAATATTTATCATCTGATGTAATTCCTACTGGTTGATTTAGCAAAGTCATTTGAGGTATATCATAGAAATAACCTGCTTCATCGCTTTTGCCTGTAAAGATTTCTGCTTTGTAATAATATGGCTCATAACCAACTACACCTTCTTGTTTGGTCAACTTTAAAATTACATTAGAGTTTCCTGCTGCTATATAAAAAGAATTATCATGTTTTATAATTTTATTTATTATTGGAAAAAGTCTCATTGAATTTGCAGAGTTGCCTAATACAATAGGAGCTCCACCTGTTGCAACTGAATTGATGTCTGCATAAGTATTTACTGTTGAACCGGCACCTGCAATTGTTTTGACTGTCCAACTTGTTGGATTATTAAGTTGATTAATTTTATCAGTAGGAGTAAAAGCGGTAATGTTTGCTAATGCTATTCTTACAATTGCTGTTTTTCCAGTATATCCAAATTCAACAAAAACCAACTCTTTTTCACTTGTCATTTTTAAAGAAGTTATATAATAGCATTTAGATTTTGTAGAATCACCATCTGCAATGTTTCTTGAATTTGTCAAATTAACCAATATTATCTTTGTCAAAGTATTCATATGTATAGTACATATCGAAGATCCCTTTGGTACTCCATAAGCTTCTGAAACCAAAAAAACTGGTTTGTCTAAATCATATCTTAATGCAGGATGAATAGAAAGATTACGAACAGCAAAATCTGAAAATTGGAATAATAAAGATACATACCACTCAGGTTGAGGAATAGCTGTTTTGTAAATTTTTAATATTTTATTTGATGATTGGTCATAAACATAGATAGTTGGGAATCCAAAACGTATGTCTTTTTTATCAACGACAATAGATGTTAAATTTCCAAATAATGAATCTTTACCCAATCCAGTTACATAACCATAATCAGTTAGACTTCCTGCAATAGTTGTACGTCTACCTCTATCGTCCACCATAAATACACAGGAATTATTCACTCCGAAAATATAATTTCCGCATTTCACTATATCAGGTATAGATTTATACATAGAAGTAATTTCTAATGTTGGAATAGTTACAATTTTAGGCAACGACCATTCATCACCGATCGATTTCTGACGAACTCTACAACTCACTTGAATTGGAAAAGCATGAGCAGGATTTCTTAATTCATTTTTAATGAGACCTAAAAGATCATAATAATATAAAGGTCCAGTCGATGAATATTCTGTAATCCCGACTTGAAATAATTTAGCATATTCAGAGGAACTAAATGATTGTCTAAACTCTCCTGCAATGACGACAGTAACTGGATTAGGTCGTAATAAGGTAAATGTATATTCTACATCTGCATCGTCTTCTAAAATATGATTTTTGGAATCGTAAGAGTTTCCAACATCTAAAGTGATTAAACCTTCTATTCCACCCAGAGAAACATAATGAGATGTTCTGCAAACTGAACGATTAACAGATAATCTTTTGTAAAATTCGGAGAGCATCACACCGCCTTTGATCGCTGGAGCGTATTCTAAGACGAATTCCAAAATGTTATTTTTCTCGGTGTATTCTGTAGTACCTGAATTGCTGACAATGATGGGAGCGATAACGCCATTAAGCACTTCATAAGTCTGATTTGAAGTAATCAATTCATCAATTGATTTGAACATTACTTTTGAGAAATGATTGCCTGATGCTAATTTGTATGATGTTGTAACCAAATGCGCAAACTGTGATAACTGACCGTCCACTTGGGGCATGCGTAAAATCTTCCGCTCCACTTCAGAGGTAGTAGTTTTAATTCCTTTAAGGTTGATAGCTTCGGGAACTCCTAAGCTATTGAGATAAATGAAAGAGTTATTGGTTTCGTAATATTTGTAGTCTAAATAGTATTTTACACTCTCAGAAAGAGCAACTCCTCCAGAGGTTTGTAGCTGAACTTCATAAGAAATCATCACTTTTAAAGGATCAATCAAATCATCTAATTTCAACTGATTAAAACCTGATGGCACAATAAATACTGAAGATTGTCTTGTATTTGTAACTGGCTTTAAAAATACAGTAGGCGTTCCTTCGGATTTGTATTCTACAGAGATTTTTATCACTAAAGAAGAATTTCTGTTCTTTAAAAAGAAAGGTAAGAAATCTATATCCTCTTTGCTTACAATTTTAATCCTTGGTTGATAGCTTAAAAGATTATACCCATCATTTATATCAAAGAAATTGATTCCTAGTAGCTTATCGATTCCTTGTAAACCATTTTGGAGCATAGAAGAATAAGACGACATAATGTGATCTCCTACCACATCATTACCATCAGCATCAATCCATGTTTCATAGACATGAACTCCAAATTTTAATTCTCCTCTCCAGGAGACCGCAGTATTATCACTTACGATTGATTGAAAAAAGCTATCAAATGTATTATTAGATAAAACATTTGAAACTGAACTGCTAAAATCAAATATCGCTTCATTGTCTGCATTCAAATATCCTACCGATGAATGAATAGTATCATATCTTGATTGAATATTTTCTTCATAACGCTGAGAAATAAGTTCAGCGACAATTTTATAATTGTCACGGATATTCGTGATAGGTAAAATTTCCATTTTCGTTTCATACTGAAAATTGGTTTCGAATTCTACCTTGATGATATCATCTGTTTTGGGAGTAAATACGATAAAATAACGTGTGCCAACGATGACTCTTTCAACCTCAACATAGGCGTTGAGTGTATTATTTTTCAATAAATCTTGACAAAGCTGAGAGGAGCTTATTAATATAGAGTCAAAATCTGTAATTGTATATCCAATACGGAAACCATCTAACAGACCTGCTCGAAAGAATAATTCTAATGGTTTGCCATTATCATTGAAGTATAATTTTAATGTAAATGTCGCACCAATTCCCCACCCTGTATTACTCAAAAGATAGCGATATTGATACTTAGCATTGTAATGAGTCGATAGATTATCACTCTTTACTTTATAAAGTATAGGAGTATTTGCAAATGCAAATAAATTTGGTTGCTCAATAATCTCTATCATTCCTCTTCAGTTATATCTTGCCATAAATCTTCATCTACGCAGGTATTATCCTCTTCTGCAAGTGGAAGAAATACTTGGAAGCCGTAAAAATTTCCATGAAAACGTAATATTGGATTCATGTCAATGCCATTATAGTCAATGAAACCTAAATCAATCAATTCATCTTCAATGTCTTGTTTGATTTTCTTATTGATCTGATGGCAAATCTCTTCTGATTTATCCATTGAGCTTGTGACATCTGACATGTTATTGACATCGTCCACAAAAACCAATATCATATAAGAAGGATCTTTTGAATAGACCACATCATTTCCTCTTTGGTCATATCTAATACCAAAAGGCAATATGAAGAGGAGCGTTTTAGAATCTCCTGGAGCCAATGAGCTAACGATACCACTTACAACATCTTCGCGCTCATAGATATAAAAACCTTTCTCATATTCCTTATTGGAAGTATGATCGATGTGCGGATGACGCAATGCTAGCGATTCCATGTAACTTGCAAAATTGCTATAGTTCATTTTCTTTTATAAAAAAACCGCCACGGATTGTGGCCGGGCGGTCATGAATGAATCAATTTTTGTTTATTCTTCAGATTCAGGCAAATCTGAATCATCGATTAGAGCTTCAATAATATTAGAAATATTTTCTAGCTCAGTAGCCAATACAGCACCGAAGTCACTGGTTCTTTTTGGTCGCTCTTGATTTCTTGCTGCGCTTAAATCATTTCCTGCAGTTTGGATATTTTCTAAAGCCGATGCTAAGTCTGCTTTTAATTCTGTCTTTCCCATTATATATATATTTTAGAATGAAACTTGATACCATTTATTAGCAGAAGCTATCCACTGAAAGGTGCCTAAAGGTCCAGCTTGCATATCTGAACTACCAAACCCTATGACGCCACTTCCATTATGATCTGTTAATGTAATTCCTGATACTACATTTCCTATTGTAATAGTACCACCGCCAATGATTGTAATATATTGGCCATCTGCAGGAGACAGAGGTAAGTGGAGCGTTACGCCAGTTTGTAAACTTGGTGGATTATAGAGGTATGTTCGGACGTTGTTTTCGATAGTATCTGAACCACCTGAGGTGTTGATTTGAGTGGATGAGTTGGAGAAAGCGCCGACAGTTTTAGTTAGTGAATCTAATGAAATTGAGGAAGTAATTGTTTCATCTAAAGAAGTAAATATTTTAATTTGGTTATCAGATATTCCAAATTGACTTATTTTTCCAGCCATTAAATCTTGCTGAAGAATATATACATTGCCCTCTCCTAAATTAAAATTAGTTATTTTAAAAACTCCTGGTTTTTTTTCCAATAAAGAAATAAGCTGATAAACAATTGTGTCACCATCGTCTATTTCTTTAGTTTGTCTATTATAAATTGAAGTACCGTAAGCCAATGGATTTTCTAGCGGAAAAGGATTTCCGCTAATAGTTGCCATTATATTTGACTTACTATCAAAAACAGCCAAATTAGTATCTGACATCTCATAAAGCTGACCATTTAAAAAATTTACTCCTAAAGTAGAATCAAATGTAGTAAATCCAGAAAATAAGCCTCCCTCTCCATAGGGAGTATTTAACCTAAAGCTGAATTCATCGCTCTTGATCATGAATGATTTATCGCTGGGCAAATTGATGATTCTATCTTCAGAAATAGTATCATTATAATTTCCCCAAGTCTTTTGAAAAACTTTATTTCCGCCATCGATACCTATAGAATCTCCATCAATGTATAAATTTTGGGGAATACCATCTCCTTCAGAATATGCCATCATTGACAGCAAAGCTATCATTTGGGAGTTCTGCGAAATGAACTGATCATCATTTGGATTACTTACATAGCCTAAAACTCCGCCACCTTTTGGCCCATCTATATAAATATCATTTAAGATAGATGCTGGAGTGTTAGGAGGCCCCATCAGCCTAATATTGGTATAAGGAGGATACTGATCTACTCTGTTTTCTCCTCCTAGCAAGGCAAAAGGGAGCAGTAAAAGCAATAATAAAAATGAAAAGTTTTTCATGTAGTGGTTTTTATGTTTTTAATTTGATTACCAACATGAGTGCTTTTTTTCCTTTCTGAAAGGACACTAAGTCTTTTTATTCATTGCTTCTTTGATTCTTTTCGCTGAATTCATCTCCAATAATGCAGCTGTAAAAATCTCTCTGATGATCTGATTCTCTACTTTTTCCACTGGTCCTAATTTATCACCTGCGAGGGAATAAATCACCTCTATAAATCCTAAGCTTTCCACTTGGGAATTGGATCCATCGCCTTTGAATACATCTTCAAACTCGGTTTCAAGTTCTTTGTGTATCGTATTATACCAATCAGAAATCAACTGAGCATGATATACGGACAGATTCGTCCTGAATAACTCTGCTCTTTCCAATATCTTCTTCTCATCAAAGGGCTTGTCTTGTGGAGCGTATAAAATCGACATGATTTTAAACAACTCAAAAATATCATCTGATTCCTTGAAATGATTGTAATAAGATTCTATAAAGGCGTAATCAGTACCTTTTATTTTTGAGAAAATATCATCGATTGATTTATATTCTATCTCTTCAATTTCGATTTGAGGGATTGGACAAAAGTGCAGAGCATATACGTCTGAAATGAAGTATAATTTGTCACAAATATCCACCATTTGCTCATCTGATAGACTTTTGACCACTTTCTGAGGTAAAACCTTGAACTTATTTAGTAAGAATCTTAATTGTAATTCGAGTAGTCTCAAACCCAATTCTTTCTGCTCATAGACGAATAACCAATCCTCACTTTTCATTTCCTCTGGAGAAGATGGAATGAATAATTTATAAGTCTTTTTACCTACTTCTATTTTTAAATTCATTGCATTAATTCAATACGATTGAGCCAACCGGCAAAGAAAACTTCTTGTGATTTATCTTTTTCACAGATCTCAATATATCGCTTGAATTGAAATCCATTGAGGGCGTTGAATACTCTTTTTTTGTAGTTGTGATTGTTTACGCAATTGATAGTTACTGATCCTATTTGTCCATCGACTTTCAAATCCGGGTAATCTTTTTGATTGCGATTGAGAATATTGAGGGAGCGTTGCAAATCTGTGATAGCAGTAGCAGGCCCCATATTAACGCCAGTATCAAATAATTCATTTAGAATGGGTTGATATCTGATTTGATCCAATTTCATTTTTAACCAAAACTCTTTATAATAAAATTCCCTAGTAAGTTCATCTAATGCATCGACGACTTTATATAAATTTTGAGGGAAATTTCCCTTTGTTTTATACTCATCCACAATAATCCAACCTTTCCACGTAGGATGAAATTTTCTTGCAATTCCTTTAAAAGTTTCTCCGCCACGATCATTAGGATGATTTGAATAGAAACCTTCAGAAGTTAAGGTAATTACGTATGCTTTGATGAATTCTGGAGTCATATTTTATGTTTAAAGATTTTCTTAACATTATGAATAGCGAGATATGTAGCAACTCCAGAAACAACGGCTATCAATGCCTTGGCAAACATTTCCATACAGAAATCCATTAATCTTGAAGAAAGACTTAAAGAATCTACATGATTCATGATATTAACACCAAAGAGTGTACTAATCAGTAATCCCATTGCTGTAGATACAATTTTTTCCATTTGCTCTTGAATTTCTTGGATGATCATGGTAAAATCTTCTTAATTTGTTTGAGTCCGTGCGAGTAGAAAGTATTCACAAAGAGATATGTCCCTAAGACTTCTTCCCATTTGAACCCGTTCAAAAAATAGATTAAAGCGACAGGCATACAAGCAAAAAAGACAGAATAAGCTTTGTTGTTTTGGAATATTTTAAGACACATATAAATCTTTAACTTTTCTGTTGCTGTATAACCAGCAGCAAAAAACATAACTGTCATCACGGGATTGACGGACAAGTTTTTTAAGATTTCCATATTGAATAATTCTTCCATAGTGCTATATTATGTAGTTATCGAAAATTATGAAAGGACATTTTTTACCAAAAGATTTTTGATTTCTTGTCTTTGCAACCAAACTTTTGTTGTTTACAAAAAATATCTTCTTCGGCTTCTTGAGGATATTTTTCATTTCTCCAGGTGGTGTAGGTTGGATAGTCAGTTGGATTATCTTTGAGGAGCGCTACCAACTTGTTTATGAAAAGTTCAGCATTGGTTTTAGCTTCTTTAGTTTTCAAGTTCAACATTTCAATTGTTGCTTTTGTCTGTTTAAAAGAACCTTCCATGACTGAACCAACATACTCCGTGAAGTAAACTCCGTCGGGTGTGAGCTTCGCCCAACCACTTAAGCAAGCTTCATAAATGGTATAATTTGCAACAACCTTTCTGATTTGAAGCAATGCTTTTTTATCTGCAGGTGTCAAATTAGAATCTTCTAATTTTTGTTTAAGTTCCTCGAAATAAGGTGTTGATATATTGGCTTCTATATACAATTCCTCAACTACTTTCATTGTCGGAATCATGTGCAAATAAGTTTGATATTGCTTTTCGAGTTTGTAAGATTCAGAGAAGATTTTAGCAGATGGAAGAAATAATTTGATAGATTCTTTTCTTGCATCTGAAGTTTTATATTCGGAATAATCGTCCACGTTTTTTTCCAAAAATTCGAGCATGTATTCGATAGCATCGAAAGCAGACTCCAGGAGCGTTTCTTTTAGATTCAAAACTTCCTGTTGTGAAGCTGGCTTACTGTTTTCTGTGTGCTGAGTTGTGATACCTCCTGCTCCTACCTGAACTTTCTTTTTATGTAAAAGCTTATCTGCAATAAAAAAATACAGACATCTCTCAAACTGAACGATGAGTTTTCCATAAGCTGATGTAGGAGCAGCAATAATTGTTACATAATCCGTTTCAAGTTTTGTAATTAAATCAATTCCTAAAACTGGCTCTAAATGTTTGCGTGACATTGCAAGAGCTTCAGAGTATAATTCTTTTGATGTTAATCTATTTGAAATACCTACTGCATCATTGAATCGTATCAAATCTATATTCTTAAACAGTCCCATCTTGACCTCCTGTTTCTTTATTATTATCTAATGTCACAATCTTAGTTCGTTTGATTCTCCAAACGACTCTACGATTATCTTTTTTCCAACCGTTGAAATTTGAAATAAAATTCAATGGAGAGAGCAAACAATCTTCCATTGGTTTTAGTAATAGGTTTTGTGTATTCCAGGCAACTCGCTTGTCAGATCCTGAACCTGCTCCAAGTTTTCCGCCTGGTGTTTCCATACCTATTTGAGAAGGATCTATTCCTTGATAGTAGGCAATTTCCGCATTGGCAGCAGTATTGTTTGGTAGATAAGCATCTTTCTCTATGGTGTTCTTAAGGGGCACTATCGTACAACCCGGAACATCTTTACATTGTGAATCTTTTACCTTGAAAGTGATGTATGTTTTGCCTGCGTTTTCAATACCTGTTAGGAATTGATTCATTCTAGTGATTTCTGTATTAATCAATTCAATCTTTCTTGTTTCGGACTTTTTATCCCAATCTGTATATATGAACTTCCAATACTCTTGTGAGTATTCAATATGATACTTGATAAGTGTCATATTTCGATTGATAGCGTTTAGAATTTTAGGAGTCGTTATTGCAACATCTAACCAGGAGTCGCAATTGAATAAACAGGCAAATGGAGGGACTGCATAATAGTAACCTGGTGATAGAGGGAACTTCTTTCTATATGCAAATACCCTATCGTTACCAAGATATTTTAATAAATCGTCCTTATTTGAAGTATATGCATTCTTATACTTAGCTCCATTATCCTTATCAAATGTACCATCGTCCGCAAATGCTGGACTATATAATACCTGTTTGATAATTCCTTTTTCTGTTTTTGTAAGTCGAGAGTATTCAGCTTCAAGATTAGATATCTTCTTTATCTTATCCGTTTTGTTCATTGTTGAACTCTGATTCATGTGCATTAGGGAGAAACAATTAAGGAAGTTAGACATGTCATTGCCTTGTTCCTGTAACCAATTGTTTAGCTCTGATTCAACAACGAAATCTTCTATCTCATCATCAATGATTGGTTCAAATACTTTTCCCTTATCAGTTATGGTTTCAATTCCATACTCTAGGCCTTCACCATATAGCATACTACCAATGGTCATTGCATTTCTAGAGAATAGTCCAGACTTCTGTGCTTTCAATAGCATATTTGTTGGGTACATATTATCTATACCCCAATAAGATATCTTGTGCTCATCTGCATCTATATCATACTTACTCTTTATCTCTACTGTTTTAGCTGACTGAGTGTTGGAATCTGAAGCACGAACTATTGTTGCCCCTGCGATTGCAGGTACATAGGCATTGATTGTGCCCCTGCTAGCATCTCCTATTACAATGATTTCGCTCATTTTAAAATTGGTATTTTATTGATCTCTAATATTCCTGTCATGTAGATTTGTTTTTTCTCACCTGTAGGATATCCATTCATGGTGACTGAAACATTGTAATCCAATTTTGTGGGTGGTTGATCATGGACTACTCTACAAGTGAATGACTTATCTATACCTTGAAGAGATAAGTATCTAATCTCTACATCATCTCCAGAGAGGAGCATCTTTTGTGCATCACTGTACGATATTGTCATAACAGCAATGTTATTATAGAGGGGCGCGTTTTGAAAGGACACCGAGCGCATACATATAACCTGAAAACATCATATTACAATTGCATTTTTGGACAGGCACCTTTAGGGGGGTATTTTAACAAATGTTTTTTAGGAAATACTTCCTAATACCTTTTAAGGCTTGGAAATCAATGACTTAAAGAAAACAATATTTTAACCTTTTATTTAAATTAAAAGGCGTTACTATTTTGCGCTTTATGTTAAATTTCGTATATTAGAGGACTGTTAAAAACGTTTATATATGAGAGAGAAGAGAATGCTACAGGAAGCACAGGTGAGTTTTAAGCCTGGTTACGATTTGGATGAATTGGAAGTTTTAAGAACTTCGAATGAATGCGCTAGTTTTTTTAGGTCTATTTGGGAAGACGATTTGATGTATAGAGAAAGAATGTACATGATATTACTTAATAGAGCGAGTAAGGTTATAGGTTTCAATTTGCTTTCCATAGGTGGAGCATCGGGAACAATTGTTGATTTAAAACTTGTTTTTCAATGTGCTATTTTGACTAATGCAAGTGCTATCGTATTGGCGCACAATCACCCCTCCGGCACTTTGTACCCCTCCAATAGTGATATAGAAATAACCAAGAGAGTAAAAAGAGCTGGTGATGTTATGGAGATAGAATTGGTAGACCATATTATTTTGACTCAAAACAGTTTTTATAGTTTTGCAGACCATTCACTTTTGAACAATTTCTAAAAAAAAACAGATGAAATATTTGAGCGATTACACAGAACAAGCCCAAACCGAACTTTTTAAAAGTTTGGGCGCATTTTTCGCATTTAGTAAAAATCAATTTAACGAAGGATGTGAAAAAGTTGGAGCGAATGAAAATAATAAAATTGCGTCTTTTGGTGCTGGTGGTTATGTCCTTTCTAAAAATCTTGATTTATTAATTGAAGGACTTAACAAAATTCATGATTTAGGAATTAAAAAAGACTTAGAAGAAAATGGAGTAAACAAAATAATTATGAGAGAACTGGCAAACCATGAAGCACAAATAACTGGAGATATTACAGAAACATTTCAAGCTTTACAAGGTTATAATATCACAAAGGCTGAAATTGAAAATGTTTACAAAAATGTTTTTTTTTCCCTTTGCATTAAAAATGATTGGTTTTAACCTCAAATTATAAAACCCTTAAAAATTCTCGCCTAGCGGCGAGTTTTGCTGTCAACCCTAGCCCATTCATGGGAACTATTTTTTTTGGAAGATTATACAATCTTTATCTCTTGAACTATTTCTTACTAATTTTAACATCATGAACGATTTCGGAAAAATTATTGCTTACGAAAGAAAGGTTAAAGGTATTACTCAAATTGAGTTGGCTGATATGATCGAAGTTTCTAGAAGGACTATCCAACTATTAGAAAATAATAATTCAGGCAGAATTGATATTTTATGGCGCTGCATTATAGCTCTTGATATCAAAGAAATGTCATTTATCGAAACATAGGTCCTAAAACTAATGTCGCATTTCTTTCTATTAAATGTTTGAACA
>DATJBS010000017.1:0-1649 GCA_035515235.1 Chitinophagales bacterium | reverse complement strand
CATTGAAAAGCCAAATACAAAGAAAGGAATTCTACATTATTCTCTTATTGCACAGTCAGATAATTACTTTCTTCTTGAGGTAAATTTAGAAACAGGGCGACATCATCAAATACGTGTTCAGCTTTCCAAAATTGGTAGTCCCATTAAGGGTGATTTAAAGTATGGTGCAAAACGTTCAAATCGTGATGGAAGCATCAGTTTGCATGCTCGTAGCATATCATTTATTCATCCTGTTTCACAAAAAAAAATTGATATTGTAGCACCTGTCCCAGATGATAATCTTTGGAAAGCATTTGAAAAGATTAGGAAGTGACATGTTGATAGATTTGTTTAAATTGCTTTTTCAGGAACACATATATTCCAGAAATTGGCACGTTGTTTGAGGATAGGACTAATCTTATCTTTCTTTTTCTTTTTCGATATTAAATCATACATTTGTAAGCATTAAATATTATAAATATAAAACATAAATGAGACCAAGTTTATTAGTATTAGCAGCAGGATTAGGAAGTCGATATGGAGGCTTGAAACAATTGGATGGATTAGGTCCTAACGGAGAAACAATTATGGATTATTCCATTTATGATGCAGTAAAAGCTGGATTTGGAAAAGTTGTTTTTGTAATACGTAAATCATTTGAAAATGAATTTAGAGAAAAAGTTGCTAAGAAATATGAGCACTTAATTCCAATAGAGATTGTTTTTCAAGAATTAGATGACTTACCTGAAGGTTTTGAACTAAATCCTGAGCGAGTGAAACCGTGGGGAACGAACCATGCATTATTGATGGGTAAAAAAGTAATCAACGAACCATTTGCTGTAATTAACGCAGATGACTTTTATGGCAGGGATAGCTACCAAGTTATGTGTGATTATTTGACTCAATTAAAGGATAGTAAAAATCAATATTGTATGATTGGATACAGAGTTGGCAATACTTTATCTGAAAGTGGATCGGTGGCACGCGGAGTTTGCGAAACAGACGCTAACAAAAATCTTACAGGGATAGTTGAGCGTACTCAAATAAAACGAATAGATGGTACTGTTAAGTTCAAAGACGAAAACGATGAATGGATTTCTATTCCCGATGACAAGCCAGTTTCTATGAATATGTTTGGTTTTACTCCCGACTACTTTAAGTATTCTGACGAATTCTTTGTTCGTTTCTTAAAAGAAAGTGCTAATGATTTAAAAACAGAGTTTTTCATACCTACTTTAGTGAATGAATTAATTGTTAATGATAAAGTAACACTAAAAGTTTTGGACACTACTTCACAATGGTTTGGTGTGACATACCAAGAAGATCGCCAATGGGTAGTGGATAAGTTTAAAGAGTTAGTTGAAAAAGGCGAGTATCCATCACCTTTGTTTTAATTCAAAACTGGATACAACAATACGACAATAAAAGTCATTAAATGATTTATGTTCTAATAATTGTTATTCTTATATTTCTGAATGGGTTTTTTGCTCTTTCAGAAATAGCATTGGTATCAAGTAAAAAAAATCGTTTAGAGTCGGATAAAAAAAAAGGTCACAGTGGAGCTAAAATGGCTCTTAAACTGCAGTCTAAATCTGAGGATTTTCTTTCAGCTATACAAGTAGGTATTACACTTATTGGAATTATAAATGGAGTATATGGAGGGGTAACTA
>DATJBS010000016.1:0-4086 GCA_035515235.1 Chitinophagales bacterium | reverse complement strand
AAATGAATAGAAAAAATAGATAGAATGACGGTTATACAATTTGTTCCTATTGCTATTTCTGTGTTGGCTTTTGGTTTTTCGTTGTACACCTATTGTAAGCATGATAGAAAAATAAAAGAGCAGGATGAGCTAATTAATAAGTTTACTTTAGAGCAGTTTGAAAAAGAAAAAGAACTGGAAAAGCGTGCAATTATTCAAGCTTCTGTAATAAAGAGAGATAAAGGTAGAAGAGAGATTAAGGTTTATAACAAAGGGAAAGCTACTGCAAAGAATGTTGTAGTTACATTTCCCGAAAGCCCAAATTTAATTATGGATGAGTATCCTTCTCCAATTGATATATTGCCACAAGATTCGATAGAAATTAGAACGAATATTTTTTATGGTTCACCAAGCACTACAAAAATTGCTTTTGAATGGGAGGATGGGGTTAGGATGGATAATAAAGGGGAGCAAGTGATTCAATTATAAGCAGTAATAAACCATTTTAGAAGTTGCGCACGACACGAAAAAGTGTTTTTTATATGACTACGTATAATAGAGTAAATATTTGTCAGACTTGTGGTAAGAAAGCACATAATTTTGAGATTGAAGAAGTAATGAACTGTGTTCCACCATTAGAAGTATTGAAGTTTGGACCACATGAAATAAGTAGTGAATATCGTCAAGCTTTATATGATGAGTATCCAATTTACACAACAGAAGAAATTGTGGGTTCATATCTTGGGCATAATCCTAGTTTCCCAAGTGAAGATGAATGGTATGAAGAAGAAAATGAATTGAATATTGAAGAGGATTAATTTCGTGAGATACTTTTTGAGTAAACAAGTAGAGTTAGTTATAACAGTCATCTAATAAAATAAATGAAACATGGCAATAACATTAAGAAGACAGATATCAGAAGAAGAGAAGCAAAGAATAATTGAACGTTTTGGAAGAAAATGCTATGCTACTGGACATACAATTCCAGAAAACGAAGATATACAATATGACCACATAAAAGCATTTGCTGATAAAGGTGTAAGTGAAATAGATAATATTGCTCCAATGTGCAAAATGCATAATTTGCAAAAAGGACGACTTCCATTAGAGGATTTTAGAGTAAAACTTAGGATGAATGAGTTTTTTGAAAAAGGTAATACTTTAACATTAAAAGATGAATTGTCTTATTTCAAAGAGAAAGGTGATATTAAAAAATTTGGAGAGACTGTTTATTTTGAAGAAACAGATAATAATATAGAAATAGAAATAAATTCAAAGAAACATTCTTATCAACTTCATCAATGTCCAACAACTAACTGGAAGTATTTTTATGCTACTATTCCAGTTGAAGTAATAAACAGTGATGATGATGAAGATGGAGAAATTGGATTACAACCAAGATATCTAATACAAGATAAAGTTTTTAATTTATATCGTCATTTTCAAAAACATCCCGTAATACAACCATCTATTGCTAGAATTTATAATAATAAAATTTTAGTTTTTGATGGACAACATAAAATAGCTGCAATGCTGTGGGATAATAGGAGTATTTTTGAATTAAAAATCTATTTAAATCCTGATCCTCATTTATTAAACCAAACGAATATTGCGGCTCACGATAAATTTGCTCAAACACGTTTTTATTCATCAATCATGGTTGCAAAATTAGGAAGCCAATTTGGTAAACTCTTTGATGAATATAAAAATTTAGAAGATGATACAAAAAAGTCTGAGAAAGGTTTTGTGGAATATTTAAAGATCGCAGATCAATTGACAAATGGGGAAGTAAATAAGAGATTTAGAAGCTTTTTATTTAATGCAGTATTAGACGAAGAGGTGAATAAGGTTTCTAGATTAGTATCCAAAACAAATAGGAGCTCAGACGAATATCCTATTACAATGGATATGCTAGGTAAATCTTTATTTTCAAATTTTTTATATCTAAATCCTGTTGAAGAAGACTTAGCTTCAAATACATATTTAAGAGAACTCGAAATAAAGAACCTTATTACTCTTTTTAATATATTAGATTCAGAAATTCTTCATCAATGGGATGATACCAAACCAAAGTCAGACCAATTACAAATAAAATTAAAAAGATTAATAAGAAGTAAATCAATTATGTCTTGGTCTGAAATTTTAAAAGATGCAATTGCAGCAAAGCTAGATATTCATGATGCGGATGAAAAAGCAATATTGTTTTACAGGGAGTTAGATAATAAAGCTTTTGATAAAATACGTGTGATTATAAGACGTCTTATTGATTGGAGTGTTTGGGCATTACCTGAAAACTCAGAAATAGACAGAATACTATCAGATAATAAAAGCGAAATAAAAAACTTTTTTAGAACTAAAGGCCTTACAACAGGATATTTAATGGGTGCTCCTGAATAAATAAGTAGGAGAGGAAAAGGGAATAATCAATTCAACGAAAAATATATTTTTGAAGTATACAATAAAAGCAAACCAACTATGACCCACTACAAAATAGAAATACAAGAATTGCTTTCAAGAATAATTGAGATAGAAGCCTCTTCAGCCAAAGAGGCCATTGACAAAGTGAAAGCGATGTACAGGAATGAAGAAATTGTGTTGGATGGGGATGATTATGTTGCGACAGAGATTGAGGAGTTTGAAGGATAATAAATGCTTTGGGATGAGAGTCACAGATTGTGAGTACTACGAAGATGAAAAGAATACTTGCAAGAGGCTATTAATCTTGGCTTAGTTGAACTAACAATACCTGACAAACCTACAAGTAGTAAACAAAAATATAGACTTACAAAAAAAGGAATTACATATAAAACCAATAATCAAATATAATGACAACAAAATCCACTCAAACCAAAGAAAACACCCTCTACCTCCCCATCAAACAAGTCTATTTTGATGCCATCCTCAATGGTACTAAAGACAAAGAGTATAGGAACATTACTCCAAATACATATATAAAGTATCTCGAAACAAAGAAAGTAGAGGGTGGTGTTCAGCTATACTACATCCCCGAGTTGATAAGTGAAGAAAAGTTGGAGCTATACGCCAATGATTTTATGTATTACAACGATGGCGTGTTTCCCTACATTCCTAAGGATATATGGTTTTTGGACTTAGCGGTGGGGTACAACAAAGACAGGTATACGATGACTGTGGAAGTAACAGATATCAGCTTTAAGCCAAGTAAGGATAAGGAAGGAAATGCTGCTGTAATATCTTACGATGAAGAGGGTAAACCCTATAAAGATGAGCAGGGCGAGTTTACGATTTGGAATATTGTTTTTCATTTGGGGGAAGTGGTGAAGAAGGATTTGAAGAGGGATAGGAAAAATTAATTGATAATTGATAATGAACAATGATATGAATGAAACATGATGTACGTAGGGACAGGTCGCGACCTGTCCCTGATAAAGCAAATTTATGAACCATGATTGAAGGATTGGAAGATGACCATGATAGGTGGTGTAGTTAGACATAATCACCCTTCGACTACGCTCAGGGTTCGGGATTCAAGGGAATCGAGCGAATCAAGGTACGGACAATTGAGAAGTAGAAAGATATAGGTGAAGTAATTGTTTCAACATTACATTCCACGCAAAGAAAGACCCCTGTACTTTTTGAAGTAAGGGGTCTCTTATTAAAGAACTACTTTTTATTAAGCTAATACTTTTATCAAATATTTCGATGGGGTTATACTTTATCCAACGCTTGTTCTAAATCGGCAAGAATATCATCTACATTTTCTATTCCTACAGAAAGACGAATAAGCTCTGGGTTGACACCGGCTGCACGCAATTGTTCGTCAGTCAACTGTCTGTGTGTGTGACTTGCTGGGTGCAGAATACAACTTTGTGAAAAAGCCACATGAGTTACTATATTCACAAGCTGTAAAGCGTCCATAAATTTGATGCTATTTTCTTTGCCACCTTTAATAGCTAAAGACAATACACCGCTTGCTCCATTTGGAAGGTATTTTGCCGCTAACTCTTGTTGTGGATAGCTTTTTGATTTCGGATAATGAACCCACGACACCTTAGGATGCGACTCAAGAAAATTGGCTATTTTTTCAGCATTCTCATTGTGTTGTCTTATTCTTACTGCTAAGGTTTC
>DATJBS010000015.1:0-1677 GCA_035515235.1 Chitinophagales bacterium | reverse complement strand
TAAAACTTACTTGCTCTCCATATGCTGTACCTTTACTATTTATGGCATAAGCTTTTACATAATAAGTTGTGTTTTTACTCAAATTTGACAGGCTTACTGAAAAATCACCAGTTCCTGCACTGTTAGCAGATATTTTATTATCCTCAACAGTAGGGTTTTCTGAAGTAGAATAAACAACTCCACGCTCGGTAACAGGAGCATTTCCATCAGATGTTACATCTCCTCCCAATACAGCACTATCTTCTGTGACATCTGTTGCCTCAATCGTAGTTATAGATGGGAGCGAAATTTCCTTGGTTGTTGTAAAACTTATCTGTTCACCATAAGATGTGCCTATGCTATTTGTAGCATAAGCTCTGATATAATAAGTGGTTTCCGGGATCAGTTCAGTTACTTTGCTAATATAACTTCCGGTTCCAATACCATCTTTTGTTTTACTATCTTCAATAGTAGGAGTTTGATTTGTACTCCAACACACGCCTCTTGAGGATATTTTAGCACCTCCATTGCTTGTTATTGTTCCACCTGAAATTATTTGAGTTGAGGTGATTTCTGACACTATAGTTGTTTTAACACTCGGTGTTTTTAGTGTAATCTTATCGTTATCCTCTTTCTCACAGCTAAGAATAAACAAAAATATTCCTATAAGGAGAAGTGGATAGATCAAAAAACAGGGTTTTTTTTTCATCTTTGTTAATTTTTAGGAAGGGATAGTTTTCAAAGATATTATTTTTTTTGAAATTAAAAAATAAGAAAGATACGTGCTTAAATACTTTTATTGAAAATTATTTGTAATGTTAAGATTCATGAGTGGTTTAACTTAAAAACTTATGAATAACATTGTAAATCAGCTGTGAACAGCTTATATATACATAGGGATAGCTCCCTCTGCACCCATTTATTCTTATTGCAAAGTGCAAAAAAATCTTGCTTCTTACAGATTTTCACTGTTGCACTCTCTTCATCTCTTACGAATAAAAAAGCTTCCTCACACCTCATAAAAGCACACATTTCAAAATAATTCATCCATTTAAAATGCATGTAAAGTGAAAGGTTGTTATCTTTTCAGAAAATTTTTAAATTAAGTCACTATGAATGAGAAACTAAACAAACAAGTTAAAATATTGCAGCTCTATTCTGCTTTCTTGACCATTGCACTTATTATAATTGTCACTCTAATGCTATTTCAAAACAAAGCAAATTCTTTTGATGAAATCAATGTTGAGAGAATAAACATTGTTGAATCAAATGGTTTGAAGGAAAGAACTTCAACAATGATGTGGGGTTTTTTATAAATGACACCAGAGGCACTTCAAGAATAAAGATATGTATTGATAAAGAGAATAACCCTAAAATAGAACTCTTAGACGAAGAGGGGAATCCTATATCGAAGGAATAGAATCATATTAATCTGTATACATCAAAACCGAGAATAAAATGAAACGAAAAAAAATTAAACGTCTATTTTTTGTCTCTCGGTTCTTTTTGTTGGTGTTTATTTCCTCCAATTATTTTATAGATATTTTCACAGCTACAGGCTCAAACATAATGTTAATTAGATATTCAGATTAACTTGTCAATCTTTTCAGCTAATTCTCTGTCTTTATCCGTAATGGTATTTTCTTTATCGTGAGTAGTCAATGTTATATTCACAATGTTGTATGAATTGCTCCAATC
>DATJBS010000014.1:0-91843 GCA_035515235.1 Chitinophagales bacterium | reverse complement strand
GAAATCAGCTGTCCGAAAACACACTTAGTTGAAAAATAGTTACTTTTAGACATCGTTCTAATGTTTTGTAGTTATTACAAAAGTACGATATTTTTGAGTAGCCTTAATCGGCTACTCTTTTTATTCCGGACAACAATGATTTTATATATAATATACCATAAAGTATAGTATGTTTTTATTCAACTCAATGCAAACTAAAAGAATTAAATAATAAGTGACTTTTGTCACACTCTTAATTTAGAATATACTTATTTGATAAAACAAATCTTACGATTGAAAAGGAATAAATTTTACAGACGCAGTGTATATTAACAAAAATAATACCACATTGTTTTTTTATAGATAAAAATTACATAATTATTATGTAAATACATAGCTTCAAAAAAACACTTCGTTAAGAAGAGTGCTTTGAAAATATACTATTCTCAAAAATTTAATATTGAAATATTTAAAAAGGAAATATTTTCGCATATGTTGTTTAAGATTATCTATAAAAGATTAAACAAAAGTATGCTATACAGAAAAAGAAGTACAGATAGATTATTAAATCTCTGTAAGTTTATCTATATAAATGTGAGAAGAAAACTTTCAATAATTAAAATCAGGCACTGTAATTTGACTTAAAGTTGTAAATTAAACATAAATGCAAAACGTAATATATTTTGACAGAATTTATTAATAGACTTTCACGTTTAAGAAAACAAACAGTATATCATCTTTACTTTATTTAGGCTAATAAATATTTGCGACAGAATAAAATATATAAATTTCTTGACCCGAATAAAAATAATTGAACTTTTAGCGAATGTATTGAAGTCTTTATTTACCAATTATCTTAAAATAAAAACTGGCTACCCGATATGGATAGCCAGTTAATATATTTTAATATCTAATGTCTAATATCAATCTATATTTAAGAAAGCTCTTAACAGTTCAAAAATTTAATAATCTTGATAGCTTAATTTTTTATCAATATTGGATTTTGATTTTTTATACTTTTTCGAAGTCTGTTTTTCTAAATTGATTAGGGAGCTAAACGAACCTTTATCCAAATTTGATTATCTAGCATATATTCAACTCTATCGTGCATTCTGTTTGGTCTTCCTTGCCAAAATTCTATTAAATGTGCAGTGACGGCATACCCGCCCCAATGATCGGGGAGTGGAAGCTCATCTTGATCTTTATATTTTTCTTCAATGAATTTAAAATTTTCAATCAACTGGTCTTTCGTTGTAATTTGGCTTTGAGGAGAAGCAGTAGCTCCGATTTGACTTCCGTATGGACGGGAATGAAAATAGGTTTCGCTGACTTCTTTAGGTACTTTTTGTACTATTCCTTCTATACGAATTTGACGTTCTAGTTCTTTCCACCAAAACAATAAAGATACTTTTGGATTTTCAGCCATTTGTGTTCCTTTTCTACCTTTGTAATTGGTGTAAAAGATAAATTTATCTTCATGAACTTCTTTTAGTAAAACTGTTCTTGAAGAAGGCTGTCCATCTTTTCCCACTGTAGATAAAAACATTGCATTAGCATCCTTCTCAATAGAAATCGTAGCTTCTTCTAACCATTTTTGGATTAAAATATATGGATTTTCTGGACATTGATCTTCTAACAACTCATTTTTGTCATAAGATTCTCTAAGTTCGGCAAGATTTTTTTCCATGATAGATTTTTCGAATTTTAGGTCAAAATGCTATATTGCAACAATAGGCATTTAAGAATATGGACAAAACTACTTTTAAATTTTTTAAAGATTTAGCAAATCATAATGAAAGAGAATGGTTTCAAGAAAATAAACCTCTATATGATCAAATCGTTCTCAAAACTCAAGAATTAATTAGTATTTGGGCACACGAACTAGAAGATTTAGAGCCATTATTAAGAGATACAGATCCTAAAAAATCTATTTTTAGAATTTATAGAGATGTAAGATTTTCTAAAAATAAGATTCCATACAAAACACATATAGGTATGGCTATCGGTAGAAGTGGTAAGTCCGATAAATGGGCAGGTTGGTATTTACATATCGAACCCAATAATAAAAGTTTTTTAGCAGCAGGTAAATGGTCGCCCGAATCCAATGAATTAAAAGCTATTAGACAAGAAATTGATTATAATCTAGAGGATTTCTATTCTATTATTAATGATAAAAACTTTGTACAAACTTTTGAATCGTTAGACAAAGGAAATACATTGAAAAAAGCACCAAAAGATTACGATGCAGATCATAAAGCCATTGAATTTTTAAAATTAAAAGCTTTTACAGTAAGCAAAAGCTATTCAGATGATGAGGTTTTGAACGATAGTTTTATTAAAAAAATTATTCAAGATTCAAGAACAGCTTTTCCTTTTCTACAGTTTATAAATAGAAGCTTAGAAGATCTTTACTAAGGTTAAATTAGCTACAAGCTATTTTATTCACTCGGTTTTGATGCCTTCCTCCTTCAAATGCAGTCGTTAAAAATATTTCTACAATACTTTTAGCCTCCTCAACACTAATAAATCTTGCTGGAATACAAACTACATTTGCATCATTGTGCTGTCTAGCGAGAGACGAGATTTTATCTTGCCAACATATTGCTGCTCTAATTCCTTGATGCTTATTTGCTGTCAGAGCTACACCGTTTGCACTTCCACATAATAGAATCCCTAGCTCACAATTTCCTTCTTCTATGTATTGACATAAAGGGTGAACTATATCCGGATAATCCATCGAAGTAGGTCCGTCCGTACCAAAATTGATGACTTCTATATTTTTTGATTCTAAAAATTCAATCAAGATAGATTTGTATTCATATCCTGCGTGGTCTGCGGCAATTGCTATTTTTTTAGGAAATTCCATGATTTAGTTTTTTTGATATAATTCTTAACTTCTTAATGGTTAAAATGTAGTATTTACTTTGAGATTGCTTCGTTGCTCTCAGTGACGGTCATCTACGGTCTACTGTCTTTGGTCTATCGTCCGTCGTCTAATCATATCGGTGGTCTTTTGTCTTCGGTCTATTGTCTAAACGGTGGTCTGTTGTCCATGGTCTAATCAAATCGGTGGTCTGTTGTCTGTCGTCCGTGGTCTAATCAAATCCAATCAATCAAACTCTTCCGCATATTTTCTAGCCACTCTTTTAGAAATCAAAATACTGACTTCATAAAGAATTACTACTGGTGATGAAATCAAAATCAAACTAATCATATCACCTTGAGGAGTAATGATTGCGATGATAAATAATATAGCTACGAATGCAAATCTTCTTCCATTGATCATCATTTCAGGATTAACTATTCCAATTTTACTTAAAAAATAAACCAACATCGGCAGTTCAAACATAATTCCCGTAGGAATGACCATACTGATGACGTTAGAGATATAATTATCTATCGAAATAAAATTCTGAGCGATTTCTATAGCAGAATAAGAGTAAAAGAAATTAATAGAGAATGGAGCAATAATAAAGTACCCAAAACAACAACCTATTCCAAAAAGGATAGAGCTGAAGAATACAATTCCTCTCGTGGTTTGAATTTCATTATTGTATAAAGCAGGTTTCAGAAATCTCCAAAATTCCCAAAAGATATATGGAAATGCCAATACAAATCCAACAACAAAAGACATTTTTATATGAAGCATAAACTGTCCAGCGAGGTCTGTATTGATAAAATGGTATTCTAAATTCTCAGAACACATATTGAGAAACGGCACTCTTTCCGAAATCCAACAAAAAAATATATTTGTAGGGAAATCATCTCTAGTAGGACCAAATAGGATATAGTCAAAGATGATTTTCTTATTGAGAAAAGCCATAATCGTAAACGCGAAAACAGCTACTGCTGATCTCAAAAGATGCCACCTTAATTCTTCTATATGGTCGATAAAAGACATCTCTTTTTCAGAGCTATCTTCTAAAATACTTTCTTTCATGTAAGACAAAGATAAAGTATCTGAATTTATTTGCGTAAAACATTAATTTTAGATGCTTATGTCAAAAGTTAAAAATGTTTATATCTGCCAACAATGCGGAACTTCTTCTCCAAAATGGATGGGAAAGTGTCCTGCATGCGATACTTGGAATTCATTAGTAGAAGAAATTGTCAAGGTGTCTTCCAAGACAATTACTGCAATTCCACTACAAAAATCTTCTGCTTTGTTGCTAAAAGATATTACTGCAAGCGAGCAGCCACGGATGGTGATGTCGGATTCTGAGTTTAACAGAGTCTTGGGTGGAGGTATTGTAAAAGGTTCCTTGATTCTAATAGGAGGAGAGCCAGGTATAGGAAAATCTACTTTACTCTTGCAGATTGCTTTGATGACTTTGGGAATGAAAGTGCTCTACGTATCGGGTGAGGAAAGTGATCAACAAATCAAAATGCGTGCGGAAAGATTGATGAATCAGTCAGCAGAAGTTTATTTATATACAGAAACTAATGTAGATTATATTCTGCATCAAGCTCATGAATTGAAGCCAGATTTGATTATTATAGATTCTATTCAAACGCTACAAGTAGAAGGTATAGAATCTGCCGCAGGGAGTGTATCTCAAGTGAGAGAAGCTACTCATGTATTACAAAACCTTGCTAAGAAAAATGGTCCTGCGATTATTATTGTCAGTCATATCACCAAAGAAGGTGTCATTGCCGGTCCTAAATTATTAGAGCATATGGTAGATACTGTTTTGCAATTTGAAGGCGATCGACATTATAATTATAGAATGTTGCGTACCATCAAAAATAGATTCGGCTCTACTTCTGAATTAGGTATTTATGAAATGATGGGCAATGGACTTAGACCTGTCACTAATCCGAGTGAATTATTAGTGACTTTAAGAGATGAGCCTGCTAGTGGAGTCGCTATTGCGGTCACGATGGAAGGAATGAGATCATTATTAGTAGAAGTTCAAGCATTGGTTTCAGGTGCTGTTTTTGGTACTCCTCAAAGATCTGCAACAGGCTATGATTTAAAAAGATTGCATATGATTTTGGCCGTTTTGGATAAGAGATGTGGTTTTAAATTTGGAGCAAAAGATGTTTTTCTCAATATAGCAGGAGGGATGAAAATTGAAGATCCAGCTACAGATATGGCAGTAGTAGCAGCTTTATTATCCTCTTATGAAGATATTCCATTGAAAGAAAATATTTGTTTCGCAGGAGAAATAGGACTTTCTGGTGAGATTCGACCTGTCAGCAAAATCGACCAAAGAATGTCCGAAGCTGATAAGTTAGGCTATCAGCAGATTTATATTTCTAAATTTCATGCAAAAGGACTTCCTGAATTGCCACATTTAAGAGTGATGCCTATTTCCAAAGTAGAACATCTTTTCCAAAATTTATTTGAATGAAATATATCAGACAGTCCATCAATGGTTTAAAACATTTTATATTTCCTAGACTTTGTCCGGGCTGTCAGAGAAGCTTATTTCGATATGAAAAAGTTTTGTGCAATATCTGTTGGAGTAATTTACCTATTATCGAACAGACTTCTAATCAGAATGCTTTATTATTAGACAGATTAGCAGGACGTGTAGAATTAAAGCAAGCTTTTTCTATGTTGAGATTTTACCAAGGAGGAATCGCTCAAAAATTATTACACGGAATTAAATATCATGGTAAAGGGAAACTAGCAGAAGAGTTAGGAATGAAATTTGGTGAACTTATTAGAGAGCATCTCACATTTGACGATGCTACGATATTGGTTCCAGTTCCAATCCATCCTTTAAAGTTGCAACAGAGAGGATATAATCAGAGTGAGAAAATTTCAGAAGGAATTTCCAAAGCTTTAAATATTGCTTTAGCGCCTCATGCTATGGAGAGAACACAGTTTCATATTTCGCAGACTAAGAAAGGCAAAGAAGCGAGATGGGAAGAAATAAAAAATGATTTTATGGCTAAAAGTGAGGAAGTAAAGCATAGAGATATTATATTGGTGGATGATGTCTGTACGAGCGGTGCTACAATAGAAGCTTGTGCAAATGCATTGAATTTAAAGGGTGTGAAATCTATTAGTTTATTGACCATAGCGATAGCAGGAGATTATTATCAATGAGATTGAAAAAGAGTATATTTTTTTGGAGTATAGTGAGTTTGTTCGCTAGTGGATGTTTGTTTTTTACTTCTTGTAAAAAGGATAAAATTAATCAAAGTAGCAGTGTTCAATTGAATTTTTTGACAGATACATTGACATTTGATACGGTATTTGTCTCTTTAGGTTCTACCACAAAATCTTTTACAGTTAGAAATACAGATAGAAGTGCTGTAGAAATCAGTAAAATATATCTTAAAAATGGAGCAAATTCTCCATTTAGATTGACGATAGATGGAGATCCAGTCAATAGTGCACAAAATGTTATCATTCCTGCAAAAGATAGTATCTATATTTTTGTAGAAGTGACAGTTGATCCTAATTCAGATACTTTGCCTTTTATCATGTTGGACGAAGTAGTTTTTGAGACGAATGGAAATCAGCAACAAGTTGTACTTCAAGCTTATGGTCAAAATGCGCATTTTTATAATGGTGAAAGTATAGAAACCGAAACTTGGACCAATGATTTACCATATGTGATTTTAAATTCTTTGGAAGTAACTAAAGGACATACTTTGACGATACAAGAAGGTGTAACAGTTTATTTTGGCGGTAATTCTGGTATGGTTGTCAATGGAAATCTTCAAATTCAAGGTGGTCAAGACTCTGCTCGTTGGGTGACTTTTAGAGGATATAGATTAGATCAACAAGTCACTGGAATTCCATATGACAATCTTCCTGGTCAATGGTTAGGTTTGTTTTTAATGAGAGAAAGCGGTGTGCATAAAATTGAAAACTTTAGATTGAGAGGAAGTCAATTTGGTATCAATGTAGGAAATACAACTTTAGAAGAACTGAATACAATTTCTATCAACAATGCTCCACAACTGAACATCACCAACGCAGAAATATACAATAACTCAGTTTATGGATTATATGGATTTTTAGCTAAAATTAAAGCAACCAATGTATTGATTCACGATATTGGAAGAAATGCTTTTACGGGAGTATTAGGAGGAGAATATGAAGTGAACCATTGTACTTTCTATCTGAGACCATCCAGTTTTTTTGATCATAAACAGCCTACAGTTTATTTGTCAGATTATCATATTTATAATACAGAATCACCAGCTATTGTTGCTGAGTTAAAGGCTGTTTTTACTAATACCGTAGTAGCTGGAGCAGCAGAGGAAGAGCTCATATTTGATCCGATGGACGTTCAAAGAGTCACTAGTACAATAGAGAATTGTGCGTTGAAAACTAAAGAAGGTATTCCTAGTTATATAACCTCCAATAATAATTTATTTAACCTCGATTTTGGGTTTGAAAATCCCTTAAAAGCAGATTTTCATCTTAAAGAAACATCAGTTTTAATTGGCAAAGGAAAGGATATTCAAGTACTTTATGATATAGAAGGGAAGTCTAGAAAAAGTCCTCCCGATATAGGTGTTTACGAATTTTAATTGATGAAGATTTTAATAATTTTATTTTGAAGAGAGTATTTGAAAGTGTTATTTATTCTTTCCCTATACAGCTATTTTTATTACACATAAAAAAGCATCCTTTATTGATGCTCTTTTGGATATTATTAATTACAATATCTTCTAATAGTTTTGCCGTTGCTTATGGAGGTCCTTACTTGTTTTTGGATCCTGAGTATATGGGCAAAGTTTCTGCTGTAAGCTATCTGATTCTAGGGTTTGCCGTAGGTGGTTTCATTATGACATGGAACACTTGTTTCTATATGTTGAATAGCTTTAGATTCAAGTTTTTGGTGTCTTTGGCTAGACCTTTTGTGAATTTTTGTTTCAATAACCTAATTATTCCAATCCTCTATAATACCATCTATTTAGCTACTCTTTATGGTTTCTTAAAAGATCAAAAAATACCTTTTAAAACGATTATTCTTTATATGTCTAGCTTTCTTGCTGGGCAATTATTGATGATCATATTAGTAGTGATTTATTTTACACTATTTAATAAGAATGTAGAGCGTTTCCTCAAAGGACTTACGGAGAAAACTAAAGAGAAATTTAAAGAGAATAATATTTTCTTAGATAAATTAGATCCTGAAAGACCTATTACAGATGCTTCACAATGGCCTGTAGAAACTTATTTCTATGGTTTTTTTAGAGTGAGATATGTCAGAAATGTAGATCATTATGACAAGTCTTTGGTTTTGAAAATTTTGAGACAACATCACTTCAATACGCTACTAATTATTGTGATGTGTATTGTGATTATATTTTTATATGGAATCTTATTAGACAATTCTGTATTTAGAATTCCTGCAGGAGCGGCCTTGATGTTGATTTTTTCAGTAGCGATAGCGATGGCTTGTGTGATCAGTTATTGGGCAGGAGGCTGGAGAGTTATTGTATTTGCCATCTTAGTTTTCGTGTTAAATCTTATCTCAGGATTCGATATGATGATGTATAAACATGAATTGATTGGATTAAATTATAAAAAAGAAAAGCTCAAGTATAATAATCAATCTATCGTCGATCATATTAAAAAAGATGAAGTAAAATCAGATATCATCAACACGCACAGTATGTTGAGGAAATGGTATTCTAATGTCAGAAAAGTAGAGTCTGGAAAACCATATATCGTTTTTGTTCAATCATCTGGTGGAGGTTTGAGAGCTGGATATTGGGGAATGCAGGTTTTACAAAAATTAGAAGCTAATACTAATGGCAGGTTAATGAATCACACAGTGATGATGAGTGGAGCTTCAGGAGGCATGATAGGGAGTGCTTATTTTAGACATTTATATTATTTGCAAAAACAAGGCTTAGATATAGATCCTCTGGATCCGAAATATCGTGAAGATATGGGAGAAGATATTTTGAATGCCATTTTTACTGGATTGGCAACAAATGATATGATTTTCCCTTGGCAAACCTTCAATCAGTATGGGGAATCATATAGAAAAGACAGAGCTTATTGGTTTGATAAGCAAATGTTGGAAAATACTAAAGGTCTGATGAGTGTTAAAATTATTGATTATCAATCCATGGAAGAAAAAGCTCAAATTCCTATGATGATTTTTTCACCTACAATTATCAATGATCAACGAATATTAATGATCAGTGCGACTCCTGCATCCTATTTATGTTTTCCTTATACAGGGTCTAATAAAGGAACTTTTAATTACTTGCTGCCTGATGCTGTTGAGTTTATGAGGTTTTTTAAAGATGGTGGTGCAGAAAATATTGATTTGACGAGTGCTGCAAGACTTAATGCTACCTATCCTTATATTTTGCCTGCAGCATATCTTCCTACTAAGCCTGAAATGAAAATAATGGATGCTGGTCTAAGAGATAATCATGGTTTCAATATGAGTACGAGATTTGTCAATGTCTTTAGAAGATGGATTGAGAAAAATACATCTGGAATTATTTTTGTGCAAATCAGATCAGACAAAAAGTTAAAGAAAACAGATGAAAAGGAGGAGAAGAGTACTTATTTAAATGAGATCTTCTTGCCATTTGGAAATATCTACTCTAATTTCTTGACACAACAAGATTATAATACCGATTATTTTATTGCTCAATTAGCAAACAGCTTAAAAGTACCAGTTCATGTGATTCCTTTTATCTATTTACCGCAAGTTGAAAACAAAGCAGCCTCAATGAGTTTTCACCTCACCGATAATGAAAAGAAAGATATCGTAAATGCTTACGATAATGAATACAACCAAGCTATGGAAGCTAAATTAAAACAACTTCTAAAAGTTAAAAATTAGTCTTAAGCATTAGATTTACTACGTTTTCAATATGGAAAGTATTGGGGAACATATCTACAGGTTGCACTTCAATGATATCGTATTTCTCAGAAAGTAGACTTAAGTCTCTAGCCTGAGTAGCCGGATTACAACTTACATAAACGATCTGTTTAGGTGCAGATGCTAATAGAATTTCTATAACTTTTTCATGCATTCCTGCTCTAGGTGGGTCAGTGATGACTACATCTGGTTGACCATATTCTGCGATAAAATCTTCATCTAAAATTTTCTCAACAGGTGAAGCTATAAAAGTTGCGTTGCTGATATTATTGAGTTCCATATTGAATTTCGCATCTTCAATTGCTTCTTCAACAGTTTCAATACCTATCACCTTTTTTGCAGTTTTTGCTACATACAATGCAATACTTCCTGTGCCAGTATACAAATCGTAAACAGTATCTTCTGGACGAATAGTCGCCATTCTTCTGACTACATCGTACAAGTTTTTTGCCTGCTTAGAATTCGTTTGAAAAAATGATTTTGGACCTATTTTATATTGTATACCATCTAATGTCTCTGTCAAATAAGCTTTACCGTGATAGTTTAAAACCTCTAATTCATATAGCGTATCATTCTTCTTAGGATTATAAACATAGTTTAGAGAAATGATAGCTGGGAAATTTTTGATGATTTCATCTAATAAAGCATGAATTTCTTCTTTATTATTCTCACCGAAAGATACTGTAACCATCCATTCTCCTGCGATATTATTTCTCATAATGAGATTACGCATAAAGCCTTCGTGAATTTTCACATTATAGAAGCTCAGATTATTTTGAATAGCATATTGATGAACAAAATTTCTTATATCATTACCTAAGTCGTCTTGCAGATAACATTTATTGATTTGCATGACACCATCAAATCTTCCTGGAACATGAAAACCTAGCGCTCTTCTATCAAAATCTTCACCGCCATCAATTTGTTCTTGCGTCAGCCAACCTCTATTGCTGAAAGTGTATTCCATTTTATTTCTATAATGATACACATCTGGAGCTCCTAGAATAGGTTGAATCTCAGCAAAAGTCAAATGACCAATTCTTTGAAAAGCCTCCTGAACTAATTGTTGTTTGAAATCTAATTGTTGCGTATAAGGAACATGCTGCCATCTACATCCTCCACAAGTACCAAAATGCTCACATACAGCTTCGATTCGAGTAGGAGAAGGAGTAATAATTTCTAAAATAGAAGCTACCGCATAATCTTTCTTGCTGACAGTAGTTTGCACATTGACAATATCACCCGGCACTGCATAATCTACAAAGATGACTTTCCCTTCATGGTGTCCCATAGCACGACCTTCTGCAGCCATTTTGGTGATTTCGAGTCCTTCAATAATAATTCTTTTATTAGCTTTTCTCACAAGGGCAAAGATATGTTTAAATTGATATTGAGGAAATCTCTTTCTGTCATAAATAAAAAATCTCTTTCTGTTGAATAAGCGTGTAATTACAATTCGTTGTTTTTGTTTATTTTAATATTTATTGGACTTATCTAAATCTATATTGTGTAAGTTATCATATGTTTGAAAAGACTAAGTAGCTTATAAAAACCTTCAAAGTTTTATTCCCTCACTGACTCTATAGTTTAACTCATTCATTATATAGGCTAAATAATTATACAATTAAATAGAAATCAAACACTTTAAATTTGTTCTGTACTTTTTACTCATTTTATAAAAAATGGTAGTTACTTACTTTTGCTTAATGAAGCATTAATAGATAATATATAAAGTAATATAAAACATAATTGTAATAAAAATAAATATAGTAGTTCAATAGATTCATTAATATCGTAAGTAACTACTGATTTATCGATTTAGAATAATTTACACACACACACACATATGGATATGTCTAGATAGGGGTTAATTTTAAAATCGACTCCTATTTATTCCAAATACATCTTCTTCCCACAAAGTTAAGTTCATGCACCGATGAGAAGCTTGCTTTTCAAAATATCAAACAAAATTAGTGCAATTTTAAAATGGAAAATTATAAGAGAAAATCTCTTTTCGATATAGAAAGTTTCACTTCCCTAGATTTCAATAAAATCGGAGTCTTTAAGATGCAAATTCTCTCTAAATCAAAACTCGACTCTTTATTTAATAACTAATTTTAGTAACTGCTATTATTGAGAAATGTTATATTAGCCCATTGAAAATAAAAGCATCTATGAAAATTTCATTTTTGAATTTCTGTTTAGTATTTCTGAGCGTAATATTGAGCAAAAATTTAAACGCAGAGACTATTTTAACCATAAATGGAAAGCCTGTCAGCGTTGAAGAGTTTGAGTATATCTACAAGAAAAATAACATCAACGACCAAGCTGATTTTTCTAAGAAATCTTTAGAAGATTATTTACAACTATTCATTAATTACAAACTGAAAGTTCAACAAGCTAAAGATTTGGGATTAGATACCATTAATTCCTTGAATAGTGAATATGATGGATACAAAAGACAACTTCTTGAAACGCATATACAAAGACAAATCTTAGAGCCTTTAATTACTCAAGAGTTTGAAAGGTCTAAAGAAGATAGAGAAATTGCGCACGTATTTATCAGTCTGAAAACAGAAAATGCTTTAGCTAAAATCAATGAAGCTTATAAGAAATTAAAAGCTGGAGCTGAATTTTCAAAAGTTGCTAAAGAGTATTCAGAAGATGAGATGTCCGCTAATAATGGTGGAATTGTTGGGTATTTCACAGTCATGCAAGTTGGAATTCCTGAAATAGAAGACGCTATTTATCAAACTAGTTTAAATAATTTCAGCGAAGTCATTAAAACTGAAATAGGATATCACATCATTAGAGTGACCGATATTAGACCAGCTAGAGGTAAATTAAAAGTAGCTATTATTAAAATGACTATTCCTAGCCAAGATGATGAAAAACTTATCGTTAAAACTACCATGGACGATATTTATCAGTCTCTTTTAAAAGGTCAGAATTTTGGCGAGTTGGTTTTGAAGTATAGTGATGATATAAATTCAAAAGAAAATAGTGGAGAATTGGATTGGTTTGGCATCAATACTTATGTGAGGGAATTTGAAGAAGCTGCATTTGCACTTCAAAAAGATGGAGATTTCTCAAAGCCTTTCTCGACAGCTACTGCATATTATATCGTAAAAAAAGTGATGGATAATAGAAATCCTACTTTTAAAGAAGCTGAGTCCGTTCTTAAAATGAAAATTTTAAAATCTAAATTATTCAATGATAAAATGAAGGCTTTCGATGAGGATGTCATTCAGAAGAATAATTTTAAAATGATGGACGATAATGTAGAGAAATATAAAGAAAAATTAGTTTCTACCATTGATAAATATCCTTTTACTTATACTCCTTCAGAAAAAGCTTTGCCTATTCTAAGCATTGATGGAAAAGTTTATAATGAGAATGATATCTCTGAAATTATCAAAAATAAGTATTCTAAAGTGACTGGAAAGCTAGGTGTAGAAAGAGTAGATGCTCTATATAATACTGCTATTAATGAATTAGTACTTGAATCTTATGAGAAAGATTTAATCAACTCTTCTTATGATTATAGTTCTTTGTTAGATGAATATAAAAATGGCGTCTTAATTTTCGAATTAACTAAAAACAAGGTTTGGAATAAAGCGACTACAGATTCTATCGGATTGAAAAATTTCTATAATAAAATGGGTAGTCAGTACATGTGGAATTCGAGAGCAGAAATATTAAAAATCAACTCTGAAGAATCCATCTCTAATTCTGCTTTGACAAAAATGATTAAGAAAAATAAACTCAACTCAAAAATTGCTTGGGATAAATATCTTCAAGCAAATCCTAAAGTGAAATTTAATATCACTGCAGAGACAATTGAGCAAAACGTGTCTCCAGAATCTGATCAAATTAAATGGCAAGTAGGTTTACATTCTGATAATGATAAAGATTTCTATCAAGTGGTTAAAATTTCACCTAAACAAAGAAAAGATTTAGCGGAAGTTAGAGGTTTTGTAGTCGCTGCGTATCAAGAACATTTAGAAAAGGAATGGTTGAAGCAATTACACAAAAATTATACTGTCGATATTAACCAAGCAGTATTGGATAGTCTCGTTAAGTAATTTTGAATAAAAGTACTCTCACTCATTATAGAAACAATAATCTCTTATCTTCACAAAATATTTAAAAATCCTTAGTGAAAAATATTACATTTTTAATAGCATTCCTTATACATATTATAGCTGTAGCACAAACTGGCGATACTCGTAATGGCCTACTCGTGGATAAAGTTCAAATCATTGTAGACGACAAAATTATTCTTCATTCTGATATCGAAAATCAAATCAATTTGATGTCAAAAGAATTGAAAGACAACGACGATTCTAGATGTTACTTGGTAGAACAATTAATTATCAATAAAGTCATGACTTCTCAAGCTGTCTTGGATAGTATTCCATTATCAGATGAAGAAGTAGATAGCGAATTAGATAGAAAAATTAATTACTACGTGAATATGTTAGGTAGTAAAAAAATGTTTGAAGAATATTACAATAAGCCTATCGAAGCTATAAAAGAAGATTTCAGAGATGATATCAGAGATCAGATGTTGGCACAAAGAATGCAAGGTAAAATTGTCGAAGGACTTTCGGTAACTCCTACAGAAGTAAGAGATTATTTCAATGACATTCCTAAAGATAGCTTACCATTTTATAATACAGAATTTGAAGTTTCTCAAATCATTATCAAGGTTCAAATCGGAGAGAAGCAACAACAAATGGCTTTAGATAAGATTCTAGATTTGAAAAATAGAGCAGATGAAGGAGAGGACTTTAGTCTTTTAGCTACATTATACTCTGAAGATCCAGGATCAGCTGCTGAAGGTGGAGAATTAGGTCTAATGCCGAGAGGAACATTTGTACCTGAATTTGAGGCAGCAGCATTTAAAATGAAAGATGGTGAAATTTCTGACATCGTAAAAACACAGTTTGGGTATCACCTTGTTAAATTAAATAAAAGAATTGGTGATCAAATCGATTGTAGTCATATACTCGTGCGTTCTCAAGCTACAAATAAGGATTTGACTGATGCAAAAAGTAAAGCAGATTCAGTAAGAAATGCAATTCAAGATAAAACAATAACCTTCTTCGAAGCTGTAAAACTTTACTCAGAAGATGAGTCTTCTAAAAGTAATGGCGGTAGAGTTTTAAATTATCAAACAGGAAGTACAATTATGGAACCAGAACAAATGGAACCTGCTTTGTACAAAATGATTGAGAAAACAGAAGTAGATTCATTGACAACAATAGAACCTTATCAATCACAAGATGGTAGTTATGCTTTTAGATTTGCAAAAGTAGATTCTAAAGTAGCTCCTCATGAAGCTAATCTTAAGCAAGATTACACCAAAATCATGGAAGCTGCTAAAGCAGAAAAAGAACAAAGAATCATTCAGGAATGGGTGGCTAGAAGGTCTAAAAAATCCTATATTTATATCAATGAAGATTTTAAAGATTGTACAAAAGTACAACAGTGGATCACAGACCAAAATAACTAAATGCTTATGTTTCAAAGTGATGTAGATGGAATAGATCAATTAGCCTCCAAATACCAACTTTTAAAAAGTGAAGTTGGAAAAGTAATTGTAGGTCAAGACAAAACTGTAGAATTAGTTTTGCTATCTATTTTGTGCGATAGTCACAGTCTTTTGGTGGGAGTGCCAGGTTTAGCTAAAACCTTACTTGTCAAAACCATTTCTCAGGTATTAGATTTGAATTTCAAAAGAATTCAGTTTACACCAGACTTGATGCCTTCGGATATCATTGGAACAGAGATTTTAGAAAACAATGCCTTTAAATTTAATAAAGGTCCAATATTTTCAAATATTATTCTTGCGGATGAGATCAATAGAACTCCTCCCAAAACTCAAGCAGCTCTTTTAGAAGCGATGCAAGAAAGAACAGTAACTATTGCAGGTGTAGAATACCGATTAGACTTGCCTTTCTTTGTATTAGCCACACAAAACCCTATCGAGCAGGAGGGAACTTACCCATTGCCCGAAGCTCAGCTAGATAGATTTATGTTTAATATTCAATTAGATTATCCTTCATTTCAAGAAGAATTTCAAATAGTAAAGCAAACGACGAGTAATCAAGAAGTCAATGTTCAGATAATATTGCATAAAGAAGAAATCATTGCATTTCAAAAATTAATCAAAAAAATGCCAGTAACGGATCACTTGATAGAATATGCAGTAAATTTAATAGTGTCAACAAGACCAAAAGAATCAAATGCATCAACATTTGTAAAAGAATATATTTCTTGGGGTGCAGGACCAAGAGCTTCACAAGCTATAGTAATAGCAGCCAAAGCTCATGCAGCCATCAAAGGAAAGTATTCACCTGATATAGAAGATGTAAGAGCAGTAGCATTGCCTATACTTAGACATAGAATAATGAGAAATTTTAAAGCCGAAGCAGAAGACATAAGTATAGAGACTATTGTTTCTAAGATTATGTAAAAAATATACAGGATATTATCATGAGCGATTTCATCAAACACGAATGTGGAGTAGCATTCATCAGACTTCTCAAACCTCTAGCATATTATAAAGAAAAGTACGGAGATATACATTATGGTTTGACCAAATTGTATTTATTGATGGAAAAACAACATAATAGAGGACAAGACGGTGCCGGTATAGCCACTATTAAGTTAGATTGTCAGCCAGGTTATAGATATTATGATCGCATTCGAAGTGTAGATAGTAGAGCAATAAAAGATATTTTTGAAACTGTTTTTTCACAATTTTCAGATTTATCTCCAGCAGAATTAGAATCACTCAATGATATGGATTTAGTTAAGAATCGGTATCAGTTTATGGGAGAATTGCTTTTGGGACATCTTCGATATGGTACACATGGTGGAAACAGTATGTCTAATTGCCATCCTAGAATTCGTGCGAATAACTGGATGACTCGTACCTTATTTATTGCAGGTAATTTCAATCTGACGAATGTAAATGACTTGTTTGAAAATTTAGTGAACCTCGGACAATTTCCAAGAGAGCTTTCCGATACAATGACTATTTTAGAAAAAATTGGTCATTTCTTAGATGTTGAAAATCAAAGATTATTTAAAAAATTCAAATCTGGTGGTTTAGATAATATTCAAATCACTAAACTAATAGCTGATCATATTGATGTAGAACGAATCTTGAAAGCATCTGCTGATGACTTTGATGGAGGATATGTGATGGCTGGAATGGTTGGACATGGTGATGCCTTTGTATTAAGAGATGCTAATGGAATTCGTCCAGCTTATTATTATCATGATGATGAAATTGTGGTGGTAGCTTCAGAAAGACCTGCAATTCAAACTTCAATAAACGTATCCAAATCAAAAGTTCATGAGTTAGAACCAGGAACAGCTTTGATCATTAAGAAAGATGGTACAGTTTCAAATGTAAGATGTTTGCCAGAACGTAAACGTACTGCATGCTCTTTTGAGAGAATATATTTCTCTAGAGGAAGTGATGCCGATATCTATCAAGAAAGAAAGACTTTAGGGAAAAAATTAGTGCCTAAAATTTTAGAAAACATAGACTACGATTTTGACAATACAGTTTTCTCTTATATTCCTAATACTGCAGAAGTTGCCTTTTATGGAATGATAGAAGAAATTAATCAACAATCTATAGAGCATAAATTCAAACAAGCAAAAAAACACAGTTGGTCAGAAGCACATTTGCAAGCTGAGCTACAAAAAATGCCTAGAATTGAAAAAATTGCAGTGAAAGATGCTAAGCTCAGAACCTTTATTACAGAAGATAATTCTAGAAATGATTTAGTTCATCATGTGTATGATGTCACTTATGGAGTAGTTAAAGATGATATCGACACATTGGTGGTCTTAGATGATTCAATAGTACGAGGAACCACTTTGAAAGAAAGCATTTTAACGATGTTGAGTAGATTAGAACCAAAGAAAATCGTCATTGTTTCTTCTGCCCCTCAAATTAGATTTCCTGACTGTTATGGAATAGATATGTCTAAAATGGGCTCTTTCGTTGCTTTTGCAGCAGCTATAGAATTATTGAAAGAAAGAAATCTCTTTTCTAAAGTGGAAGATATTTATGCAAGATGTATTCTTGAGCTTCAAAAGCCATTAGAAGAGATGGAAAATCTTGTCAAGGAAATCTATGATTTTTTTACACCACAAGAAATTTCAGATAAAATTGCTCAAATCGTAACACCTCCTAATACAATACCAGAAATAAAGGTGATTTATCAAACTATAGAAGGATTGCATGAGTCTTGTCCTGACCATACTGGAGATTGGTATTTTACTGGGAACTATCCAACTTATGGTGGAAACAGAGTCGTGTTAAAAGCATTTGTAAACTATATGGAAGGTAGAAATGAACGGGCTTATTCATAATTTAATGTTTCTATATTAAAATTTAGCAAGAATTTTAACTTAATTTGCATTTTTAGAAAATCATAAAGTATATTTGTAATCAAATACCTATTAAAAAAAGTAAAATCATAAATTATGGGGTTAGTAAAAATTACTCTTTTTGGTTTATTTTCATCATTTGTAGCGTTGCCTTTAGTGGCGCAAGAAACAACAACTACTAATGCTACTACAGAAGTTGGTGAAGTAAACTATAATAAATTGCCAGAAGAGTACTGGCCTAAGTCAAGTCAAGTTAAGAAGAAAAATCAAGATCAACTTGATGCTTACATTAACGGAGATACATTATATTCTCCAAGATTGAAAAGACAAATGGCTATTGGTCTAGCTGGCGGTCATGCAGCAATTAGTGGAGATGTTAAATCTGTAGGTGGATTTGGGACATCAATATTCTTCAGACACAATATTAGCTATATTCTTTCTGCAAGATATGAATTTGGTTTTTATAGAGCATGGGGACAAAATTATGAGCTTAGATCTTTAAGAGGAGATTTGCAAAATCCTAATACAGCTTATAGAAATAAAGCTTATAATGCTAATAACTATAGAGCTGCAGGTGTTACTCATGTTTATGATAATTATAAAACAGATATCATGGATTTGAGAGCTTCTGTTTTGTTAAACTTAACGAATCTATTATTAATGCACCGTAAACAAACAAAATTTAATCTTTATACTCATATTGGTGGTGGTGTAATGAACTACAAAACATGGGTTGATGCATTAAATGATCAACGTGAGGTTTATCAGTATAGAGAAATAGCTAAAGATATACCTGCTTATGATAAAGATAGCAAGAGAGGTGGTATAATCGCTCCAAGTGAAAGAAGAGAAGTTAGAAAATACCTTTATGATAACGTATATAATGCTAGACCAAGAGGTCGTGATTATGAAACTGTAGCAGAGGGTCACAAAAACGAAGACAATATCTTTGGTAGAGTTTCGAATTTTGTAATTTCTGGAGGATTAGGAGTTGAAGCGCTATTAGGTAAAAAGCAGAGATTCTCAATTGGTGTAGAACATAGTGTAACTTTCACAAATGATGATTTATTAGATGGAGTAAGATGGTCTGAGCAAGGTGACTTGACAAGAGACTTTGATACATATCATTATATTTCAGCTAGAGTATCTGTTTTCTTAGGTAAAAAAGATAAAAGAGCTATACCAATGTGGTGGGATAATCCAACAGCTACTTATTTACGTAAGTATGAAGCTCCAGGTGACCATTTCAAAGATTCTGACAATGATGGCGTAGATGATTTCTACGATTTAGAAGCTAACACTAAACCTGATTGTCCTGTAGATTCTAAAGGAAGATTATTAGATAGCGATGGTGATGGTTGTCCAGACTGTGAAGATCCAGAACCATTCTCTTCTCCTTTATTACCAATAGTAGATTGTAAAAATGTTTATGACGGATTTGCATCTAAAGAATGTTGTGATGAAAAAGCAATGGGTAGTGGTACTTCAGCAGTATTCCCAGTAGTTGCATTTGCTCCTGATCGTTTCGGAGTGAATAAAGACCAAATGGCTGAATTGGATCAAATTGCTAAAATGATGCAAGAAAATCCAGATGCTAAAGTGGTAATCACAGGTATCTCTAGAAGTACTAAAAACATTAAATACAACGAGCAATTAGCATGGTTACGTGCAAATGAAACTGTTGATTATTTAGTGGAGAAATATGGTATCTCTCGCGATAGATTTATCGTAGAGTATCAAGGTGAAAACATCAAATCTGAAGGTGGAGACTTTGATAAGTTCCAAAACAACAGAGTTGAGTTTAGATACGCTGAAGAAGGCGAGTCAGGTTCTAGCAACCCACCAGCTCCACATCCTGGTTATAAAGCAGGAAGAAATTAATAAATAAAAGTTCTTTATAAATATTCTAAGAGGGATGCTAGTTTAGCATCCCTCTTTTTTTATGCATTCTGATAGACATTGTTTACTTTGTATTATAATTTTTAATACCATGCAAGCAATTTATCTTATTAAAAACGGACCTTCTTCTCATGCTTTTGAATGGAGAACCATAGAGCCTCATGCGCCTGCAGATGATGAAGTCACCATTATTACTGAAGCTGCAGGAATTAACTTTGCAGACATATCTGCTCGATTAGGTAATTATAAAGACTGTCCACCATTACCTGCGATTATAGGGTATGAAGTAGTAGGAAGAGTATCTGAGTTAGGCAAAGATGTGAAGTCGCTAAAAGTAGGAGAGAGAGTGATTGCTTTTACAAGATTTGGAGGGTATAGCCAATGGGTTTGTCAAAAAGCTTCTGCGGTGGTAGCTATAACAGAAGATACTCCCATTGGAGAAGCTTTGGCTTTAGCTACTCAATATTGCACTGCATACTATGCTAGTCATATAGCTACTAATGTATTGCCCAATGAAAGAGCATTAATTCATGCTGCGGCTGGCGGTGTTGGGACAGCTTTAGTTCAATTATGTAAGTTGAGAGGAGCATTTGTCTATGGAACAGCTAGTTCAGATGCCAAACTAGAGTATATGAGTCAAATAGGTGTGGATGTTCCCATTAATTATATTAAATCTAATTTTGAGTCCTCCATTAAAGAACCAATAGATATAGCTTTTGATGCTGTAGGAGCAGATAATTTTAGAAGATCCTATAAGTTGTTGAATAGGGGTGGTAGAATTGTAGGTTATGGAGCAGCTTCATTTACTGATGCTACTAATGTTTTTTCTAAAGCAAAAATGGCACTTGAATTTGGGATTTATCACCCAGCTCAATTATTAATGGAATGTAAATCTATAATTGGAGTAAATATGCTCAGAATTGCAGATTATAGACCTGATATCATTCAATATTGTTTGCAAGAAGTAGTAGAACTCTATAATCAGAAAAAAATTAAACCAATTCATACCACAATGTATGCTGCTAAAGATTTAGCTCAAGCTCATTCAGATATGGAATCAAGAAAAACGATTGGAAAAATTGGAATTTATTTTGAATAATTAGGATATTTCTTACCATTCGTAGAGAATTATTGTGCTTTAGTATCTTTTGTGATTTAAAAATTCACATAATGAAATATGTAAAGTAAGTTTAGATAAGCTTTTCCATACATACACACACACACACAATTTTCTTGAAAAGCCATAAGAGGGAGAAATCCCTCTTTTTTGTTTTTCGGACTAATTTAAGTTAGAATCTCAAATCCTCAATATGTACTCCTGGATATTTATTTTTATCAAAATTAAATTCTGAATCATTGACTTTTGAATGTATGTTGATGCTGTTGATAGTATAAGTATATCTGTATCCATTTTTATCAAAAATCTTAATTCTACTTAATAAGTTAGTTTGTTTATTGATCCAAAGTCTAACTTTAAAATATGATCTAGACTTGTCTTTAGGAGATAAGTCAATCACGCTACAAGGCTTGTCTAATACATTTTCATCATTAATTTTTATGTAATTAAAATCCTTTTGATAAATATTAAACATGTTGTTAGGTGTCATATCAGAAGGATCGGACTCGTAATCATTGATTTGAACTTCATTAACATCTTTTAAATATGTCCAAACAGATTTTTCATTGCAATAAATCTCTTGATCGCTAAATTTTATTTTGTATTTATTCGCTTTGATATAAATTTCACCACTTTTATTATTTGTTTTTCCTCCCGGAACCTCAATCGATTGGGTGAATTTTGAATATATAGCAGTGTTTTGTTGGTAGGCTGCACTTGATTTGTCCAAAACTTCTTTAGCTTTTGGATCATTCATATTCGCAACATTATTTTGTTCAGTTTTAGCAACTACTCCAGAGAAATACAAAATGGCAATACAAGAAAATAATATGTGTCTGATCATTATAAGTAAGTTAGTTCAATCCTTGCAAAATTTGTTCCAATTCGTCCACCGACTTAATTAAAACTTCTCTTGCTTTACTTCCAAGATTTGGTCCCACTATATTTACTGCTTCCAATTGATCCATTAGTCTTCCAGCTCTATTATATCCTAATGACATTTTTCTCTGAATTAGAGAAGTAGATCCAACTTGATTTAATACGATTAATCTAGCAGCATCTTCAAAGAGCGCATCTCTATCAAAGAGCAAATCATCATCATAACTATCATTGCTCTTGTCTTTTGGATCAATATATTCAGGCAATTCATAAGTTTCACAAGGCAAATCTTGATCCTCTATAAAATTAGCTATAGCTTCTACTTCAGGCGTATCAACAAATGGACATTGCAATCTAACGATGTCGCTATTTAGTGATAATAATAAATCACCTCGACCAATCAATTGATCAGCGCCTCCTGAATCCAAAATAGTTCTCGAATCTATTTTTGAAGCTACCTTAAAGGCTATTCTACCCGGGAAGTTGGCTTTGATAACTCCAGTTATTATATTGACAGAAGGTCTCTGTGTAGCTATCACTAGATGTATTCCTATCGCTCTTGCTAGCTGTGCGAGTCTTGCTATTGGCATTTCTACTTCCTTGCCAGCAGTCATCATCAAGTCAGCAAATTCATCCACTACCAAAACGATATAAGGTAAGTATCGGTGTCCATTTGCAGGATTGAGCTTACGATCTTTAATTTTTTGATTGTACTCTTTGATATTTCTTACCATTGCTGCTTTGAGCAAGTCATATCTTTGATCCATTTCAATACATAATGCATTTAAAGTATTGATGACCTTTTTTGTGTCAGTAATGATGGCTTCTTCCTCGTTTGGAAGTTTTGCTAAATAATATTTTTCAATCTTTTTGAATAAGGTTAATTCTACCTTTTTAGGGTCAACGAGTACAAATTTTAATTCCGTTGGATGTTTTTTGTACAATAAGGAAACTAATAACGCATTTAGACCTACGGATTTTCCTTGACCGGTAGCTCCTGCCATTAATAAATGGGGCATTTTTGCTAAGTCTGCAATAAAATATTCGTTAGTAATTGTTTTTCCTATTGCTACAGGTAAATCCATATCAGCATTTCGGAATTTCTCTGAAGCAATCATTGATTTCATAGAAACAATGGCTTTTTTGATATTTGGTACTTCTATACCGATGGTTCCTTTTCCTGGAATTGGCGCAATTATTCTAATGCCTAAGGCGGCTAAACTTAAAGCGATATCATCTTCTAGATTTTTGATTTTACTGATTCTAATACCAGGACTTGGTACTATTTCATATAAAGTAACAGTTGGTCCTACTGTTGCTTTTATTTTATCTATGCTAATATTATAATTTAGAAGAGTCTCTACAATTTGATTTTTCTTGTTTTCTAAGTCTTCTTTATCTATAGAAATTTCTCCATTGCCATGATCATATAATAAATCAATAGGAGGGAATTTAAATCGACTCAGCTCTAAAGTATGATCGTATGGTGTAGCGATGTTTCCTAGTGAAGTGGGTTCTGCAGCTTTCTCTTCTATAATTGGTTCTTCTAATTCTAAAGTGGGTACTTCATCTGTAGACTTAGAAACTGTTTTCTTTTTGGGTAGATCATCATTGTATACAAATTCATTTTCATTCAATTCTGTATTCTCTTCGATACTAAAACCTACTTTTTCTTCCTGAGCTTCAGCTTCTACTTTTTCTTTTGGATGTTTTATTTTGGTTTCAAATACAATTTTTTCTGGTTCTGCATAAGGAGACATTTCCTCTTCGTCTTCAATCACTTCCTCAGATTCCTCCTTTAAAATTTCAAAAGTGTCATCTTCAAAATGTGGTGTAGGCATAGGTTTTTCTTCAGGAATAATAGATTCACCACCTATTTTTTCTTTTTCTATTCTTTCTAATCTCTCTTTTTCAGCTCTAACTTGATAATTTTTCCAAGCAGTATAGATTGATTTTCTAAATTTCCATATAAAATACGAAGTAAGTCCCCCAAATAATACAATCCCCAATCCTAAGATTCCTATAAATGTAGAAAGCCATAGATAGAGCATTTTACCCATTCCGCCTCCAATTGGGAAATCAATATTTGGAAAAATGAATTTAGCGAATATTGGAATAATCAGCAGTCCCAATGCTGTGTTTAATACTATTTTTAGTAGAGGAAATAATCTTTTAGAAAAAGTAATATTGACACCAAATGCAAAAATTAAATAAGGGATAATAAAAGCACCAATCCCGAAAAGATTGTAAATAAAGAAATGTGAAAGGAATGCTCCTAATCTTCCCATTAAATTATGGACGTTTTCATCTTGACTCCAAAATATTTTCCAAGAAGGATCGACTACATTGCCTTGGTCTTCTTTCCAACTGAAGCCATAGGATATAAATGCTATCAATAAAATAATAGACAATAATATTAAAAACACTCCAGAGAATCTTTTGATTCTACTGATGGTAAAAAACGGAGGTAATTCGTTTTCGGTTGCAGTATTTTTATTGAGGGTTGTTTTTTGTTTTGCCATAAATGTTCGTACGGTAAGATACTGAGTTTCAAAAATAATAAAATTGTAGTTGTCGTTGATTTCACAAATGTTTATAAGTATAGTGAATCACTAATAACACGCTTAATTTCAATATTTCTTTACATAGTATTATCTTGTAGCTCTTAAATTAATCAATTTAACATGAAAGAAGTATATATCGTTTCAGTTGCAAGAACTCCAATAGGAAGTTTCAATGGTGCATTGTCCTCTTTGAGCGCTTTAGAATTAGGAAAAGTAGCTATTCAAAAAGCTATGGAAAGAGCAGGAATTAACGGAGATCAAGTAGATGAAGTGATAATGGGAAATGTTTTATCTGCAAACGTAGGTCAAGCTCCAGCACGTCAAGTCTCTATTTTAGCAGGAATTAGAAATTCTGCAAGAGCTACTACTATTAATAAAGTATGTGCTTCAGGATTGAAAGCGATTACTCTGGCAGCTCAATCTATCATGCTTGGAGACAGTGACGTAGTTGTAGCTGGTGGTATGGAAAGCATGACCAATGCTCCTTTCTATTTGCCTTCTGGAAGATCAGGTATCCGTTATGGCAATGGACAAATTATAGATGCTATTGTAAAAGACGGTCTTCAAGATCCTTATAATGGTAATATGATGGGAAATACTGCTGAGCTTTGTGCTAGCACTTATAAGTTTACTCGTGAGCAACAAGATGCTTATTCAGTAGAGTCTTATAAAAGAGCAGCAGATGCATACGCAAATGGTTACTTCAATGATGAATTAGCTCCTGTGACTATCTCTTCAAGAAAAGGTGACGTAGTAGTAGCTGAAGATGAAGAATACAAAAACTTCAACGCAGCTAGAGTCGGAACAGCAAGACCTGCATTTATCAAAGATGGTACTGTTACAGGTGTCAACTCTTCAAAAATTAATGATGGAGCAGCAGCAGTTGTTTTAATGAGCAAAGAAAAAGCAGAAGAATTAGGAATTAAACCGTTAGCAAAAGTTTTATCATATGCTGATGCGGAGCAAGCTCCTGATTGGTTCACTACTTCTCCAGCTATTGCTATTCCATTAGCAGTGAAAAAAGCTGGTAAAACTATGAGTAATGTAGACTTGTATGAAATCAATGAAGCATTTGCTGTAGTAGCTTTAGCAAATATCGAAGAAATGAAATTAGATGCTGAAAAAGTCAACGTTTTTGGTGGAGCTGTGTCTTTAGGTCATCCACTCGGTGCAAGTGGTGCGAGAATCGTCGCAACATTAGTTTCTGCATTGAATCACAAAAATGGCAAAATCGGTGCTGCAGGTATCTGTAACGGTGGCGGTGGAGCTAGTGCTATAGTTATAGAAAAAATGTAAAAAATACCAAAGTAGTTTTAAAATTCACTTTGTTATTCAATATTAAATGAGTCACTTTTTAAAGAAGTGGCTTTTTTTTTGTAAAAAATATTTTCAGACTGAAACTTCTCAGATGGGCTTCCGTATATGAGAGTATACTCAAATTAAAATATTATTTATGAAAAAGTTATTATTAATTATCGCAGTAGCAGGAATCAGTTTCGGTGCTACATCATGTAAAAAAGAAAGAACTTGTCAATGTACAGATAGCAATACAGGTGTATCTGCTAGTTATGAATTGAACAAAGGGAAACTAAACGATCAAAAACAAGAGTGTGAAAGAAAATCTAAAGGAAGTATCAACTGTTCTTTAGATCTTTTATAGAATAAATTTTGGTTTGTTCAATGCCGCTTCATCAAATGTAGCGGCATTTTTATTTTAAGCAAAGAGGTATTGATGTTCGATTAATTTGAACTAAAATTTAAAAAAAGATTCAAAATTTGAAACCAAACTTTTAACCTTCCGTATATCTATACAAAATCAAAACTAAAATATTATTTATGAAAAAGTTATTATTAATTATCGCAGTAGCAGGAATCAGTTTCGGTGCTACATCATGTAAAAAAGAAAGAACGTGTCAATGTACAGATAGCAATACAGGAGTATCTGCTAGTTATGAATTGAACAAAGGAAAATTGAGCGATCAAAAGCAAGAGTGTGAAAGAAAATCTAAAGGAAGCATTAATTGTTCTTTAGACCTTTTGTAACAGAAATTCAAAATCTAATTACTGCCACTTCAATGAAGTGGCTTTTTTTATTTTATAAGATTAAAACTATTCGTTGTTATTGTAAGTGATATTGTTGAAACCCTGCACTTCTAACAACGTATATATAGATTCAACAAAAATTTAATTATGAGAAAATTGTTATTAATTATCGCAGTTGCAGGAATAGGGTTTGGAGCTACTTCATGTAAAAAGGTAAGATCTTGTGAATGCGTAAATAGCAATACAGGTGATACAGTAAATTTTAAATTTAATAAAGGCAAAATGGGTAATCACAAACAAGAATGTGAAAGAAAAGAAGTCAATAATTACAATTGTACTGTAGTCAAATAATATTATTCAAAACCACTTTTATAGTGGTTTTTTTTATACTTCTTGTAAAAGATTCAATTTTATAAATGCCAACATTCTTTCAAAGGCGTCTCTACCTTGTTCTGTTTTGAAAAACACATGTGGTATACCATGTGGTAAATTATACCAATAATCCTCCAATTGTAAACCGATTTCTTTTTTAAGTTGCTGAACTCTCTTATCGGGACAGAATGGATCAATATTACAAAAATGACCTTGTACCTGTTGACTAATTAATGCAGAACAATTTTTGGGAATTCCACTTCCTTTTAATCCAAAAGAATGATGGAAAACTATAGGAGCTTTCACGTCTTTTCTAATCGCTGCGTGTAAAACAAATCCTCCTGTAAGACATTGACCCACGACTCCTAAATTATTAGCTTCTACTTCTTCTCTTAAATTAATTTTTGAAATTAAATCTTGTACTTCATCTAAGAATGGATTGTTGTCAGGCTCATTATTTCTAAAAACAGAAGAGAATAAAGCTCTAACGCAATATTTAGCTCCGCCATCTGTATAGAGATTAGGAAGAAATACATGAACTCCTACCGCACTTAATGCTTCAGCAGTCTGCCTTAATGCAGGAACTATTCCCATCAAATCATGAAAAAATATTACAGCTGGCTTTTTACCTTCTCCAGCAGAGTAAAATTCAAGGTCTATAGTTCGATCTAATAAAGATATTTGTAAAGTTTTCATCGATTATTTTAATTTAATTTACAGAATAACTTTAATAAAACATATAATTCTTATGTCTAAATATTATTGGATTGAATACTCCATAGCTGATGATAAATTCCTTCTTTAGCAATCAATTCCTGATGATTGCCACTTTCTTGAATCTGACCATTTTCTAAAATCAATATTTGATCGGCATTACGCAATGTAGACAATCTATGTGCTATCATAATGGCAGTTTTATTCTGAGTCAAGAGCTCTAAATTTTGCTGAATAATTTTCTCCGTTTCGGTATCGACAGCACTTGTAGCTTCATCTAATACTATGATAGGTGCATCTTTCAAAATAGCTCTTGCTATACTTAATCGTTGTCTTTGACCACCACTAAGTTTGATTCCTCTTTCACCAACTATAGTCGAATATTGTTCAGGTAGTGAGATTACAAAATCATGCATAGCTGCTTTTTTTGCAGCATTTTGAATTTCTTCAATTGTTGCATCAATTTTTCCGTAAGCGATATTTTCTGCTATAGTTCCATGAAATAGATACACATCTTGACTGACTAATGATACATGTTGACGGAGTTGATATAAATCCAAATCTTGAATTTTCTCATCATCAAAATAGATATCGCCTTTCTCAAAAGGATAAAATCCAAGTATCAATTTGATTAAAGTGCTTTTTCCAGCTCCAGTAGAACCAGCAATTCCAGTGACTTTACCTGCAGGTATATTGACAGAAATATTTCCAAAGACAGGATTCCCTTCTTTATTATATCTGAAAAATACATTCTCAAATCGGATACCTTTTGTTAAACGATGAGGAAGTGAGGACTTTCCAGTATTGACTTCTTCCGGCACATCTAATAAATCAAAAATTCTTTTTGCTCCAGCTTGCGATCTCTGCCATTCGTCAAATACTTTTCCAAGTCTAGTTAATGGCCATAATAATCTCTGTATTAACATTCCGTACAATGCTAATTGACCTATGCTAATATTGTTTTTACCTTCTAAAATCCACAATGAAGCCATTAATAAAACTCCTGCAAATCCTACAGCCACAAACATTCTAATCAATGGCGTATAGAGAACTTGATATTTAATGGCTTCTTTATTTGCAATTAAATAATCGTTTGAAGCTGATTCTACTCGGTCTTTTTCAAACTGCTCAGTAGAAAAACTTTTAATCACTTGAATACCAGAAATATTATTTTCTAGTCTAGAATTCAAAACCCCTGCTTGATCTCTGATATTTTTATAATATTTTCCAATCCATCTTTGATAAAAGATACTTCCAAAAATGATAAATGGAATTGGAATTAAACCAATTAATGCTAATTGCCAAGAAACGCTAATGAATGCAATCGTTGAGAAAATCAATAAGACTACAATCTGTATCATTTCATTATAGACATCATAAAGAAAACGCTCTAGTCGATTGATATCTTCATTGAGTATAGATAAAATATTTCCTGTTCGATTATTTTCAAAAAAGGAGAGTGGTTTTTTTTGAAGCTTTTCATAAGTATCTATTCTTAATCTTTGCTGAACATCTTGCGCTAGAGTCAAAAAACCTTTGGAGAACATCCACTCTGTCAAACTTTCTAAGGCAAAAATGATAAAAATACCTATTCCAATAAATTTAGCGCCTTCCCACGGGTCATTATTAGTGTAGGTTCTTAGCCAAAATGGAGAATTACCACCGACAATATCTATCAACCATCCCACTAAAAGAGGAGGCATCAAATCCAAAATTTTATTCAAAATACTAGCAACCGTAGAAAAATAAAATCTTGATTTATAGTATTGTAAATATTGTATCAAGCGAATCATATCACGAAAGTAAGCTTAATTCGGAGGAGAGAAATTGATCTCTTTTTAAATAAAAATTATTTTCTGTTGGCTCCCGGAAACCCAAATCCAAAACCTACTCTTAAAATCAAAGGAAAATCTCCAAAAGTTCCTGTATTTAAAGATTCATCACTATCTAATACATCAAACAGCGCAGCAATGTAGAAATGTCCGGCATTACCCATAGTCTGAATGTATCCACCGCCTAAAAGTAAACTGGGAACATTTACTCTCTTATTACTAAAATAGGAGTCCTTGTTAATGAGTTCAAATTCACCATGAGCAAATAGTCCTCGCCAAATCACATAATCCGCAAAAACTCCACCGCCATAAACGAAGCTTTTGTATTTATCTCCATTGTTATATTTGAAGCTTTGGTAAATAAATTTAGTACTGACTCCGATTTGTAGCTTTTCTGGTATAATCCAATAACCTACTGTAGGAGAGACTTCAACATAAGTATAGCTTCCAAAACTTAAACCTAAATTTCCACCTACTCTAAATTGACTCCAATCCCATTTTTTATCTTCTTTTTTTGAAACAGACTTTGCTACATCGCTATTGTCATTGCTTTTATATATCGTAGTGTCTTCTTCGACTTCTTCGATTTTTATGGTCTTATATTCTTGCTCTTGAGCGGAGAGTATATTCTGAACACAGAAGCATAAGAAAATTAATAATATAGTTGAGATTTGGTGCTTCATAACATTTTAGGCTTAAAGGAATCTTTGTGGTGTCTTATTAACTCGTGTAAAATAATAGGTTTGAAAGATAAGTTCTTACTTTGCAAACATAAATTTTTATAATTCTTATGGATAGAAGATGTTTGAGCTTAGTATTATTGATTTTGTGTCTATCGGGAATGAGTTTGGAAAAATGTTTTGCTGATCTTCCATTTACTTTAGAAGACATTTTTATCCAAAAAAAGTTTCAAGCCAAAACTCTTCCACAATTCCAGTTCATCAATAGCCATCAATATATTTTACAGGAAAATAATACTCAACAAAAGAGCAGTGAGCTTTATCAATATGATCTCCATTCTGAAGAAAAATCGAAGTTATTTGATAGTCATATTCTTCAAGAGAAATTCAACTTAAAAAATGCGCTAATCAGTACGTTTGAATTATTAAAGTCAAATGTTTTTCTAGTGGGTTTAAACCAAGAAAGTATTAATAGACATTCTACACAAGTGCAATATTATTACATAAATCAGCATCTCCATCAATATGTAGAGATTGCTGAAGGTCAAAAAATCATGTATCCTACGATTTCTCCCAATTTGGAAAAGGTAGCTTATGTTTTTGAGAATAATATTTACATTTTTCATCTAAAAACTCATAAAACTGAGCAAGTTACTTCTGATGGTCAAGTGAATTCTATCATTAATGGAGCGAGTGATTGGGTATATGAAGAAGAATTTGGGATGACAAAATCAATGTTTTGGTCAGATGATAGCCAATCATTAGCCTATCTTAAATTTGATGAATCTAAGGTGAAAGAATTTTCAATTCCATTTTATAAGAATGATTATCCTGAAAATTTTACCTATAAATACCCTAGAGCAGGAGAAGATATTTCTGAAGTTTCAGCATGGATTTATGTCTCTAAAAAGAAGCATTTTAAAATAAAATTAGAAGCGACCTATTTTCCATTGTTAAAGTGGAAAGATGCTAAAACCTTGACTTTATTGACTTTGAACAGATTGCAAAATGATTTGCAAGTTTGGAGATACAACGTGTTTAATCAACAAAAAGAATTGTGGTATAGAGAAGAAGATAAAAGATACGTGGATTTGCCCACTCTTTTCACAATACTCCCAGATGGAGAATTAGCGATTACATCTGAGAGAAATGGTTATAATCACTTGTTTTTTATCAATCAGAAAAATCATATTCAACAGGTTACTCAAGGTGATTTCGATGTCAAAGATGTTTTTAGAATAGACTTGGACGATAGTTTGATATTTTTTAGTAGCCATTTGCCTACACCTGAAAGAACGAGCGTATTGACTTGGGACATGAAGAGCCATTCATTAAATTATATCTCTGACACAACAGGAACTTCTAAGATAAATATGTTAGGTGAAGGAAATTTCATTGAAAAATGGAGTCGTCAAGATATTCGTTCAAAGATTGCTGTCAAGTCAGTTCGGAGCAATATTTCACAAATACTATTAGAAGATAATAGGACAGAAGATTCTGTTTTAATGAAAAAGAATTTCTTTTGGATGCCTATAGATGATTATCAGTTAAGAGCTTGGGAAATCTTGCCGCCAGATTTTGATACTTTAAAAAAATATCCAGTTTTATTTTTAGTATATGGTGGTCCTGGATCGCAAAAGGTAGTGAATGATTGGGGAAGCAACCAAAATACATGGCTGAATTATATGGCTCATCAAGGATTTATAATTGTTTGTGTAGATAATAGAGGTACAGGAGCAAGAGGTGCGGATTTTAAAAAAATGACTTACGGAAAGCTAGGTCAGTACGAAGCAGAAGATCAACTCAGAGCCATACGATACATGAATACTAAGGATTATGTAGATTCTACTCAGGTTTTTATGTTCGGTTGGAGCTATGGTGGATACTTAACTCTGATGTGTATGATGCAAGACGAACCTCTGCTGAAAGGAGGAGTGAGTATAGCACCTGTGACAGATTGGAGATATTATGATGCCATCTATACAGAACGATACATGCGCACGCCTATAGGTAACCCTGTAGGATATGACAAAGGTTCTCCTGTAGAATTAGCAGAAAAATTCAATGGAAATTTGCTTTTAATACACGGCACAGCGGATGATAATGTACACTATCAAAACTCTTTAGAATTATCTAAAAGCTTAGTTAAAAACAATAAGATTTTCCAAATGAATTCTTACACAAATGGTAGACATGGAATAAGCGGTGCTGATATACAACTTCAATTGTACAATACAATCACCAACTTTCTATTGAACTTAAAAGAATAGTTTTTTATTCATTCAATTTCAAAACAGCCATAAACGCTTGCTGAGGAACTTCTACGTTACCTACTTGGCGCATACGTTTTTTACCTTTTTTCTGTTTTTCTAGTAATTTACGTTTACGAGAAATATCACCACCATAACATTTAGCGGTAACATCTTTTCTTAATGCGCTGATAGTTTCACGAGCAATGACTTTCATGCCTATTGCCGCTTGGATGGCGATGACGAATTGCTGACGAGGGATTAATTCTTTCAGTTTTTCACATAATCTTCTGCCAAAATCATAAGCCTTAGTTCTATGAATTAAAGCAGAAAGAGCATCTAAGTTTTCACCGTTGAGTTTGACATCTAATCTTACTAAATCACTCGCTCTATAGTCCAATCTGAAATAATCAAAACTTGCATAACCCTTAGAGATGGATTTCAAATGGTCATAAAAGTCAAAAACAATTTCTGCCAATGGCATTTCAAACTGTAGTTCGATTTTGTTTGGAGACAAATACACTTGATTAGTGAGAATGCCTCTTTTATCCATACATAATTTCATTAAGCCACCAATATATTCTGGCTTAGTAATAATTTGTGCTTTGATATATGGTTCTTCTATTCTTTCTAAAGAAGTAGGTTCCGGCATATCAGAAGGGTTGTTCATGATAAAATCCGTTCCATCTTTTAGATAAGCGTGATAGGTTACGTTAGGTACAGTCGTAATGACTGCCATATCGAATTCGCGATCTAGTCTTTCTTGAACAATTTCAAGATGCAATAACCCTAAAAATCCACATCTAAAACCAAATCCAAGAGCTAATGAAGTTTCAGGCTCCCAAACTAAAGAAGCATCGTTAAGTTGCAATTTTTCTAAAGCTTCTCTTAATTCTTGAAATTCATCCGTGTCGATTGGATAAATACCCGCAAAAACCATCGGTTTTACATCTTCAAACCCTTTGATAGCTTCTTTACATGGATTGTTTGCTTGAGTCAGTGTGTCCCCAACTTTAATATCCTTTGAGTTTTTGATACCTGTAATCAAATACCCTACATCTCCTGCTTTTACTTCAGTTTTAGGTTCTAGACCCATTCTTAAAATCCCTACTTCATCGGCTTCATATACCTTATCAGTAGCCATAAATTTAATCTTATCACCTTTTTTAAGTGAACCATTAAAGATTCTAAAATATGCGATAACTCCTCTGAATGGATTAAAAACAGAGTCAAAAATTAATGCTTGAAGAGGTTCGTTTACATTCCCTTTTGGTGCAGGAATTCTTTTGACTACAGCTTCTAATATTTCTTGTATACCAATACCTGATTTACCACTAGCTTCTAAGATATCTTCGTATTCACAACCTAAAAGTTCGACGATTTGATCTTTTACATCGTCAATCATAGCGCCATCAACGTCCACTTTGTTCACGACTGGAATAATTTCTAGACCATTTTCTAAAGCTAAATACATATTAGAAATCGTCTGAGCTTGGATACCTTGAGTAGCATCTACTAAAAGCAATGCGCCTTCACAAGCAGCTAAAGATCTAGAAACTTCATAGGAGAAATCTACGTGTCCAGGAGTATCTATCAGGTTGAAAACATAATCTGTACCTGCAATATTAAAGTCCATTTGGATAGCGTGGCTTTTGATGGTAATGCCTCGTTCTCTTTCCAAATCCATATCATCTAAAGTCTGCGACTGCATATCTCTGTCAGAAACAGTATGAGTATATTCTAATAGGCGGTCTGCCAAAGTAGATTTGCCATGGTCGATATGTGCTATAATGCAAAAGTTTCGGATATTGTCCATGCCACAAAATTACGATATTAATCTCAATCCTCTAATATGCTGAGATTATTTATTTTGAATAGAATCATAGAGTATTGAATCAAGTAAAATGTGTGATTTTAGAAATTTGCAGGAGCTTAAATTCAGTTTAAATTTTCTCATTTTCTTAATTTACTATTATCTTTAAACGATGCGCAAAATTTTCTTCTTATTCCTTTTCTCTTGGTGTTTTCTGCCTTTGTATGCTTACACAATTAATATTCAAGCAGATGCTTATTTGCTTCAAAAACCTATTGCTAAATATACATTAGAAGATGTAAAAGTATTGTTTCTAAAAGCTGGAGCAACAGAAGTATTGTTCAATTCTCCAACAAAGACAGAAGTGAATATTATTTTACCCATCATTACTCATGAGGAGATGATTGAGGCAAATTCTTCTTATCCGGTTGTTCCTGTTGTTAATCGATCTTACTTATGGGAAGGAGAGACTATTGGCAATCAATATGTATTGAAATTAGATGCTCATAGTTATGAAGGTATTAGTGCTGGATTGTATGGATTGTTGCAAGAAGTTTTGAATTTTAATTTTTACCATCCTCGAGCTATGCAAATTCCTGATTTGAAAACTTGGCTCTTGCAGGATGAATTGACTTATAGTTCTCGGCCGAGATTTAATAAAATGGGATTTCATTTACACACAATGCATCCAACAGAATTAACAGAATCGTTGCTAGATGAGAACTTTCCAGGTGGAGAAAAACGCATTAAAGAATACATCGATTGGCTAGCAAGGAATCGTCAAAACTATATGGAATTCAATCTTTTAGAAACCATCAATAGAAAGGAATGGCCAGCTTATGCTCAGAAATGGGTAAAATATATGAAAGATCGTGGAGTGATTGCTGGTTTGGATTTGTCCTTGCACATGAAACAACAATCTGCTTATAAATTATATCGTAATCCTCAAAAATCATTTAGAACAAAAGAAAAGCAAATTTTAAAAAGATTCAATGAGTTGACCGTAGCTGATTGGGATTATTGGAATGTAGAATTTTCTGAAACAGAATTCTCTTCTGGAAATGCTCAAAAGAAAGCTGAATTGAGAGCTTATGTTCATAGCTTATTATTAAAAAAAGGAATTCATTTGACAGGAAGAGAGCATGTCGTGAAGCCAGAAACGATGGTAAATAAAGGTAAAGCAGTTTCTGAAATAGTAACGGATTCCCTCGATAAATACAGAGGCACTATGATTCATACGGTCATGTTTTATACGCTCAATGATATCTTAGCTCCTGTATATGGGAATGAAAATCTTCTTCACATGAGAGATATGCTTCTGCAGGACCGCCAACAAAGAGAAACTTGGTATTATCCTGAATCAGCCTATTGGGTCACATTTGATAATAGTATTCCATTATTTTTGACACCCTATCTGAATGCAAGATTAGAAGATATTTTATACTGTGATAGTTTGAATATTGAAGGTCATTTGACATTTAGCTCAGGTTGGGAGTGGAGTTATTGGCTGATTGATTGGAGCATTGCAAATTGGAGCTGGAGTTCAGAAATCAATGGGAAATATATTGAGCCTTATCCAGAACAGTACTTTGATAAATTAATCCCTTATGAAAACAGTATAATATTCTTTAAAGAAGTGAATAAGCTTCAAAATCTCAAAATCAAAGCAGGAAATTTGATGCAATATCTCACAGCAGCCACTGTGACGGATGAAATGCCAATGGATAAAAATTTTCCATTGCATCCAATGCCCGCAAGAACTTATGAATATCTTCGAAATAGAGCTAGTCTGCAAGTATTAGATAGTGTAGAACAAAATGTAATATCGGCACTAAAAGAGTATAATGAAGAATATCAGTATTATAGACAATTAGTGAATGAAAATGAGTTGAAAAATCTTGTATACAAAGAAATCGTCGAGAGTTTAGATATGGTAGCATTGCGGACACAACATCGTGCAGCGACGATGCAATATTTAATAGATTATAGGAAATCTCAAATCAATAAAGATTCCTCAGCCGAAAAGAAAGCTTTAACTAATTTAGAAACTGCGAAAAACATCAGAGAAGAAGGAATAAAAATTGTTCGTTCACGAGAATCTAATTACAGATATCCTGTAAATGAATTAGCAACAAAACGTCCAGATCATACCTCTTATCATTTTGGTTATTTATATCCTGTACATGATTTGCACTTTTGGGAAAGAGAAGAAGGTCAAGCTTTGAATAATAAATGGAAGTTTTGGTACAAGAATATTTGGAACGTCGGTAGAATTATTGGGATTGTTGAATAAATTGAAAAATATGGACCAAGATTCTAAAAACAATGAAAATGAATGGATTCTTTCTGATGGGTATAGAGCAATGATGGATGAAATTTTAGAAAAAGATCTTCAACAAAAGTTAATTTATATTTCTGAAGAAAATTTTCATAAGAAAACTGCTAGAAAATGAAATTTATCAGACAGTTGGCAAAATATAAAAGAAACTTGCAAATGATTCGATTTAGGTGTAAATTTGCACCAAAATATTACATCTCATTATGGCAAGGCAAAGTATTTCATTAACACAACCAAATGATGAATGGTTAAAAAAGCAAGTTGACAATCAAGAATATTCTAGTAAAAGTGAACTTGTGAACGACTTGATAAGGCAAGCGAGAAATCAGCAAATCGAAATTGACTGGATTAAAGCTAAGTTAGAAAAATCAGAAGATAGTGGATTTACCAGTGATAGCAAGGAGCAAATTTTAGCACAATCCAAGTCTTTGATTAATGACTAAATACAAACTTAGTGTTGTTGCTAAAGACGATTTGATACGTATTCACCGTTACGGAGTCAAAAAATTCGGAATGACACTAGCAGATAAGTATTTCGATTCTTTCTTTGAATATTTTCACATTATAGCGCAAAGTCCTTATTCATTCGAATCGGTAGATTTCATAAAAGAAGGTTATCGTAGATGTGTGTGTGGCTCTGACAGTATTTACTATAAGATAATTGACAACGTCGTTGAAATTATGGCAATTGTTGGAAGGCAGGATTTGAAAAATAAACTCTAAACATTATGGACAAGAGGCTTTTTCTTAAATAAAAAAAGCACCTACATTTCTGTAAGTGCTTGATTTTGATGTGGTCCCACCCGGACTCGAACCGGGGACCACCTGATTATGAGTCAGGTGCTCTAACCAGCTGAGCTATAGGACCTGACATAGTCGCCGAATTAGAATGCAAAAGTACACTATTCTTTAAATTTTCAAAATGTCTTTTGTGTTTTTTTAATTAAATAGCGATTAATCATTTTTTAAGTGTACTTTTTAATGTAAAAACTTCAGAAATATGCACAAATCACTCATCGCTTTCTACAATATTTGAAATATGAGATACTTAGTATGGATACTTTCCATTTTATTCATGACTTCGGCAAATAGCCAATCAGACAGAGTATACATCTGCACAGGACCTCAATCTATCAAATATCATTACAGTTCTAAATGCAGAGGCTTGAATAGTTGTTCAAAAGATGTTATAGCTGTAAGTCTCACTGAAGCAAGAAGTAAAGGCCGTACTTTTTGTAGATTAGAATAAATATGCTACATGCTATATAATCGGATATTTCTTATAATTTTTGACTGATTTTAAAATTTCAAACTCTATTGTTTTTAGCGATAAACTAAAATTCAATTTTTCTTACTTTTTCTATAATACCTATTTTCATAACGAAATAATGAAGTTGAAAAATCCCTTTTTTAACATCAAATATGTATCTTCGCGCCTTGTAAACATTGATTTTTAGACCCTAGATTATATAGATTCTGATATAATTATTGTCAAACATCAAATTGAAGAGAATTTATTATATACCAGCATAAAACTAATAAAACATAAAAAGGCTTACTATATGAATATTTACAACGATTATCTAAAAGAAATCGAAGAACGAAAAGCTCAAGGGCTTCATCCAAAACCTATTGACGGTGATGAATTGCTAAGTGCCATCATTGCACAAATCAAAGATGTGAACAATGAGCACAGAACAGAATCTTTAAACTTCTTTATTTATAATGTTTTACCAGGTACTACTAGTGCAGCGACTGTAAAAGCTAAGTTTTTAAAAGAAATCATTTTAGGCGAATCTGTAGTTGCAGAAATTACACCTGCATTTGCTTTTGAGCAGTTGTCTCATATGAAAGGTGGACCTTCAGTAGAAGTATTATTGGATTTAGCTTTAGGAAATGATGTTGCAATTGCTCAACAAGCAGCTGAAGTTTTAAAAACGCAAGTTTTCCTATATGAAGCAGATACTGATCGTTTGGAAGCTGCGTTTAAAGCAGGAAACCCAATCGCAAAAGAAATTATAGAAAGCTATGCTCAAGCAGAATTTTTCACTAAGCTTCCAGAAATAGAAGAAGAAATTGAAATCGTCACTTTTATAGCTGGTATAGGAGATATTTCTACAGACTTACTTTCTCCAGGTGGAGATGCTCACTCTAGATCTGACAGAGAGTTGCACGGTCAGTGTATATTTGAACACAACAAAGAACAACAAAATGAACTTCTTGCTCTACAACAAGCACATCCTGACAAAAGAGTGATGATGATTGCTGAGAAAGGTACGATGGGTGTTGGTTCATCTAGAATGTCAGGAGTGAATAACGTAGCATTATGGACAGGTAAAAAATCTAGCCCTTATGTTCCATTTATCAATATCGCTCCAATTATTGCTGGTACTAACGGTATTTCTCCAATTTTCTTGACGACAGTCGGAGTGACAGGTGGTATTGGAATTGACCTTCAAAACTGGGTAAAAAAATTAGACGCACAAGGTGAAACTGTTAGAGATGAAAATGGTGATCCTGTTCTAGAAGAAGTTTACTCTGTTGCTACAGGAACTGTTTTGACAGTCAATACAAAAGAAAGAAAACTTTATAATGGTGATAAAGTAGTAAAAGATATCTCTGATGCCTTTACACCTCAAAAAGCTGAGTTCATTAAAGCTGGCGGTTCTTACGCAGTTGTTTTTGGTAAAAAACTTCAAACTTTCGCTTGTAAAGTATTAGGAATCGATATTCCTCTAGTATATGCTCCATCAAAAGAAGTCACTATTGAAGGACAAGGATTGACAGCAGTAGAAAAAATATTTAATAAGAATGCCGTAGGTACTACACCAGGAAAAGTATTACATGCTGGTTCTGATGTTCGTGTGGAGGTTAATATCGTAGGTTCGCAAGACACTACAGGATTGATGACTTCTCAAGAATTAGAGATGATGGCAGCTACGATTATTTCTCCAATTGTAGATGGTGCTTACCAATCAGGTTGTCACACAGCTTCAGTTTGGGACAATAAGTCTAAAGCGAATATCCCAAGATTGATGAAGTTCATGAATGACTTCGGATTGATTACTGCACGTGATCCTAAAGGAGAATATCCTGCAATGACTGACGTGATTCACAAAGTTTTGAATGACATTACAGTGGACGATTGGGCGATTATTATCGGAGGAGACTCTCATACTAGAATGTCCAAAGGTGTTGCTTTTGGTGCAGATTCAGGAACTGTTGCACTTGCATTAGCGACTGGAGAAGCTACCATGCCGATTCCTCAATCAGTAAAAGTTACCTTCAAAGGGACTATGAAACCATACATGGACTTCCGTGATGTGGTTCATGCTACACAACAGCAAATGTTACAACAGTTTGGCGGAGATAACGTATTCCAAGGTAGAATCATCGAGGTTCATATTGGTACATTGACTGCTGACCAAGCATTTACATTTACTGACTGGACGGCGGAGATGAAAGCAAAAGCTTCTATCTGTATCTCTGAAGATACTACTTTAATCGAATCATTAGAGATTGCAAAAAGCAGAATCCAGATCATGATCGACAAAGGAATGGACAATAAATTGGAAGTTCTAAAAGGTTTGATTAAAATAGCTAATGACAGAATTGCAGAAATTCAATCAGGAAAAAAACCAGCTTTAAAACCAGATGCAAATGCTAATTATTTTGCTGATGTGGTGATTGATTTAGACTTGATCGAAGAACCAATGATTGCTGACCCAGATGTAAACAATGCGGATGTTTCTAAGAGATATACGCACGATGTCATCAGACCGCTTTCTTATTATGGTGGAGACAAAAAAGTAGATTTAGGTTTTGTGGGATCATGTATGGTTCACAAAGGCGACATGAAAATACTTGCTCAAATGCTGAAAAACATCGAAGAGCAATATGGTAAAGTAGAGTTCAAGGCACCTTTAGTAGTTGCACCTCCGACTTATAATATTGTAGATGAGTTGAAAGCAGAAGGAGATTGGGAAGTTTTAGTGAGATATTCAGGTTTCGAGTTTGATGATAATGATCCTAAAGCAGTAGCTCGTACTAAATACGAAAACATGCTATACCTTGAGCGTCCAGGTTGCAACTTATGTATGGGTAACCAAGAGAAAGCTGAGCCAGGAGATACTGTGATGGCTACATCTACACGTTTATTCCAAGGTAGAGTTGTGAAAGACTCCACTGAGAAAAAAGGTGAATCTTTACTTTCTTCTACACCAGTAGTTGTGCTTTCTACTATTTTAGGTAGAACTCCAAATATCGAAGAATATAAAGCAGCAGTGAAAGGTATTGTTTTGACACAATTTACACCTCCTCACAAATTGCTAGTGAGATAATTTCGAAACATTATTCGAGATCATATTTTAAAGGTTGTCCATTTGGGCAGCCTTTTTTATTTTTTTGGCGGCTGACGGGCTTTCGGCATGTAGTCCTCCATTTCATTTCGGAGCTATAGCCTCTATCCCTGCCGCGCGTTATATTTCGATTTTAATTCTACATCTAACTTTTCCAAAGTTTTAAACTTTGGAAAAGTTCTATTTGGAAAAATAGAAATTTTACTATGATTTTAATCGTGATCAAAAAATGGATGGATTCCACCCACGGTTGGAACCTTGGATAAAAATTAATTTATAATATCCATTCCCCACGGTTAAAACCGTGGGCTAAATATCAATCGATATTATCCGATTTATTGCGATAAAACCGAATTCCAATTTTCTATGATTGTAACTCCATTTTCCATTTCCCACGGTTAAAACCGTGGGCTAAAATGTAATCAATCATTATTATCCGTTTTATTGCGATAAAACCGAATTCCAATTTTCTATGATTGTAACTCCATTTTCCATTTCCCACGGTTAAAACCGTGGGCTAAATATCAATCGATATTATCCGATTTATTGCGATAAAACCGAATTCCAATTTTCTATGATTGAAACTCCATTTTCCATTTCCCACGGTTAAAACCGTGGGCTAAAATGTAATCAATCATTATTCAATCCATGTAATTCTATAAATTCATTCATTTCATCTTGATAATTGATTTTTTTATGATGGGCTTTTTGATTTTGGATATAATAAAATACTCTGTCTTTTAATGATTGACTGACTGAATATGCTGCACAGCCCGTTTGCCATGCAAATCTTTGCGAAATCATATTTTGTTGATTGATATAATAAGATGTACTGCCTTTAACATGTTTGATTACGTCGTTAATTGATTTTGCAGGATTTAGAAAAAACAAACAATGCACATGATCAGGCATTCCATTGATATTTAGAACGATACAATCCATTTCTAAAAATTGTTGTTTCATATAATGGTAAATTTTAGCTTCAACATCTTCATGAATAAAAGACTGTCTTTCTTTTGTTGCCCATATAGCATGGATTAGAATATTATGATATGAATGTGCCATTGATTTGTTTTTTTCATGTCTGTATAAGACACAGAAGATTTTTTATTCCATAAAAACCAATTATTTTATTTTTAAAATTTTAGCCCACGGTTTTAACCGTGGGTATAAATGAATCCATATTCCATAAAAACCATTTATTTTATTTTTAAAATATTAGCCCACGGTTTTAACCGTGGGTATAAATGAATCCATATTCCATAAAATCAATTTAATTTTACATGATTAAATCGGTGTTGATTACAGCCCACGGTTTTAACCGTGGGTATAAATGAATATTTTCATTTATCGGTTTCAACCGTTGTATAACAATAATCAAAAGAAATTCAACCGTGGGTATAATGGAGAAATTCTAGAAATTAATTGAAAAAACTCTGGAAATTAAACTCTGGAAATGTTTGTCATTTTTAAATATGGATAAAAATGAAAAATTCTATATATTAGAAGCTATATAACACGCAAGCTTTATGAAAAGAATTTTACTCCTATTTGTTTTAAGTATTTTATTCCAGCACACCATCTCAGCACAATGCGAAAGCAGTAGATATCAAGAAAAAATTTTTGAAGATATCGTCATCTATAAAGACGTTCAATACGGTTCCAATATCAATAATATAGGTAAATATCAAGATCTATTTATGGATGTGTATATGCCAGATCCTGATTTGGACACTATAGCATTGCGACCTGTGATTTTGTTCATGCATGGTGGCGCTTATGTTGCAGGTTCTAAGAATAAAAACACAATGCAATTCATGGGCAATGAATTTTCGAGACGTGGATATGTAGCTATTCCGGTGCAATATCGATTAGAAAAATCTACCGTTGACTTTGAACCTATTTTAGAATTTGGTAATGTCGTAGAATGGAATAAAGCCATTGTACGTAGTATTCACGATATTAAAGGTGCAATAAGACATCTTAAATATCTTGCTGCTGAAGAAGGCAATCCATATCATATTGATACCAATAATATCACGCTGTATGGTTCATCAGCAGGAGCTATTGGAGTAATGCATTCCGTGTATTTAGACGATGAAGATGAAAAGAAAAATCTTTGGAATCTTGCAATCAATGAACTTGGTGGATTAGAAGGAAATACTTCCAAGCATCTTCAATATGGCTCAACGAATACCGTTAGAAATTTGATATTAGATAGTGGTGCCTTTTCGGATGTTAATTGGATAGGAGACAAGAATGATGTAGATGTATTATCCTTGCATCATGATAAAGATCCTACTGTACCATACGGAGCAGGGTGTTATTATATAGTAGCTTGTCATTTGGGTAAATACTTCGGATCGGCAAAATATGTTCCTTATCTAGAAGGTAATGGAACAAGAGTCGTGGCACATAAAGTCTCAGGAGTTGGTCATCCCGTAGATGATCTAGATCCTCAATTTGTATTGGAGAAATCAATCGATTTTTTATACGATTCTCAGTGTAAGTATGACACTACTCAATATGACATTCCTACCAATATAAAAAAATCAACAATTTCTGAGGTGAAGATCTACCCTAATCCCAATAATGGTCAATTTCAAATTTTCTCAAAAGAAATAGCAAAAGATGCTTTAATTCAAATTTTCTCCTTGAGTGGAAGACTAGTCTATGAACAAAAAAGTATAAATATCTCACAAGATATTCAGCTAGACGAACCCAATGGTTTATACTTTTTAAGTATTACAGATCAATACGGAGCTCAAAGTATTTCTAAATTATCCATCACTCGTTAAAAGAGAAGTTTTTAAATACGGCATTCGATTAAATTCAACTTTTCCAAAGTTTCAAACTCTGGAAAAGTTTTAAATTCTAGCTTAAGGAGTATAAATAAAAAAAGGTTGCTGTTATGTCAGCAACCTTCGATGTTTGTAAATCAAATTGTTGTAGTATGTCAGAAAAAATCAATCTGGCTTGTCACTCAAGAAAGAATTTTTTTTCAATTCTAAAGTGTTACCGTTCTCATTTTCATAATTATCTACAATCGTATATCTAGAAAGATGTGATTGAGATGAATGAGGAATATTATCAAATTTCCTGTTTTTTCTTTCAAAAGATGGAATTCTTTCCATTTCCTGAATGTATTTAGGATCGTTGAATCTATTACCGCCTAATCTTCTTTTAAGCAACTCTTTGTTAGTATCAGCTCTGTCATTTGTTTTGCTAGCATTAGCAGTAGGTGCTGATGGTGCTGGTGTTGTTTCTTTACTTTCTATATGTCTGATTGTAAAGGTTGGTTCGTTAGTAGTGATGTTTTTTGGCTCTTCTACTTTAAAATCCACTTCATAAGAAGGCTGTTCTTTTTTGATCTCCAATTTCAAAACTTCTTCTTTTTGAGGAGAGTAAGCAGCTGTCTTTTGTGTTGTTGGAGCTGCAGAGTCAATAGTAACTACTACTTTTTCTGGAGCTTTAGTTTCAGTAGGACGTACAGTTTCGGTTTGTAAGCCTGTAGCTATTAAAGTAACAGATACTTCGTCTTCTAAAGAATCATCATGACATACACCCCAAATAATTTCAGTATCGTTATTTGCAGCTTGTTGAACATAATCAGTGATTTGAGACACTTCATCCATAGTCACTTCTTTAGAACCAGAAGATATGTATAGTAAAATACCTCTTGCCCCGTAAATATCAGTTTCGTCTAATAAAGGAGAAGCTAATGCAGCGTCGATAGCTTTTGTAGCTCTGCCTTCGCCCTCAGCTACACCGATACCCATGATAGCGTTTCCACTATTGATCATTACTGTTTTAACATCTTCAAAATCCACATTGACCAAACCTGGCTTAGTGATGATTTCAGAAATACCTCTTGCAGCTGTAGCTAAAATATTATCAGCATGAGAGAAAGCGGCAGTTAATGAAAGATTGCCATAGATTTCTCTTAGTTTATTATTAGAAATAACAATTAATGAGTCTACGTTTTCTCTTAGTTCATCTAATCCTGATTCTGCTTTATCTTTTTTGCTTCTACCTTCAAATGAAAAAGGAACAGTTACAATACCTACAGTTAAGATGCCCATATCTTTAGCGATTTTTGCTACGATAGGAGCTCCACCAGTTCCTGTTCCACCACCCATACCGGCAGTGACAAAAACCATTTGAGTATTATGACCTAATGCTTTTCTGATTTCTTCTTCAGATTCTAAAGTAGCTTCTTTACCTACTTCAGGTCTTGCACCTGCTCCACGACCACCTGTTAATGATGGACCTAATTGAATTTTATTAGGTACTTCACTACTAGCTAATGATTGTTGGTCTGTATTGCAAACGATAAAATTAACACCTTCAATTCCTTGTTTGTACATGAAATTAACTGCATTGTTACCGCCACCGCCTACACCAATTACTTTGATGATAGACTCGTCTTCTGGTTGAATATCGAAAAACATATTATTTATTTTTATTTGTGTCTGTAAATTCTGTTAAAATATCATCCCCCATAAAATCTGTAATTTTCTTTCCAACTTTGGTTAAAAAGCTTCCAAATTTAGGTTTCTGTGGTTCAATTTTAGCAGTCGTTTCTTCCTCTACTTTTATGACAATTCCTTCCTTAGAATCATCCTCTAAAAGTATAGGATTTTTTGTTGGGAGCTCTGTCACTTTTTCCACATTATGTGGGTTTTCCACAGGCTTCTCCACCTTTTCGATTTCATTTTGTGTAATTGCTTCTCTTTCTAAGCCTTTGATAATCAGACCTATGGCAGTAGAGAAGATTGGGTTATCCACATTTTGAATCTTAGTTTTAGCTAAATGCTCATTGGGTAAGCCAATTTTGATGTCATAACCAGTTGTAAATTCAGCTAATTGTCTCAAATGTTTGAGTTGAGATCCTCCTCCTGTAAATACAATTCCGCAGGTGAGTTTATCTTCTAAACCTGAGATAGTGATTTCGTGCATTACAGAATCTAAAATTTCTTCCATTCTTGCTTGAATAATGCCAATAAGCATTTTCATAGAGATTTCTTTTGCAGGTCGGTCTCTCAATCCTGGTATAGTAATCACAATATTATCGTGATTTTCTGTAGCGAATGTACATCCGTGTTGTACTTTAATACTTTCTGCTGTTGGTTTCAAGATTTTACAACCTTGTTTGATATCTTCTGTAATTATTTCTCCTCCAAAAGGTATCACAGCAGTATGACCGATGACGCCATCTACAAAGACTGCTATGTCTGTAGTTCCACCACCTATATCTACCAATGCTACTCCAGATTCCATTTCATCTTTACATAAAACAGCTGCTGCAGAAGCAATAGGTTGCATGATGACTTCTTTTACAGTAAGTCCAGCTTCGTAAATGCATCTTTTAATATTATTTACAGCAATAGTAGAACCTGTTACTACGTGCATGTTGCATTCTACTTTTGTCCCCAACATACCTATTGGATCTTTGACTTGAAAGTTATTATCCACTTTGAATTCTTGTGGCAATACTTCAATAATCATATCACCCGGAGGAAGTGGAAGTCTTCTAGTCTCATCAATCAATTTTTCAATATCTTTCTGAGAGATGACTTCATCGTAATCCTTTCTAGTCAATGAGGCTCTATGTTGCATGCTGTTGATGTGACCACCTGCAATACCTACATAGACTTCAGTAAATTGAATTCCAGATTGCTTTTCTGCTTCACTTACTGCTTTTTGAATAGCATCTATTGTGCGACTGATATTTGTCACATCTGCTCTAATTACGCCAAACGATGGAGAAGTGCCAATCCCCAAAATTTCCAATTTGTTATTGGCAGTTTGCTTGGCAACAATGGCGGCTACTTTGGTAGTACCAATGTCAACGGCCTGAATAATTCTTTCTTCCATAAAACATATTTATTTACAAACAATTTGATTTTTATATTGAACATCTATGTATTTAAATGCATCCCATCCCACAGTCTTAGAGATTTCGGAATAGAAGGCATCTAATCTTTTTAGTTTTTCCAGTATATCTGTACTGTCGCCCAAAGTGACAATTTGGTTTCCCAATCTGGGGATCATTTTAATTTCTTCTGATTCGCTCATTAATAGTTGAGCGATTTGTGCTGACCAATAAGGATCTTCTTTGGTCTCATTGATCACTTTTATTAAGGCTTTTAATTCCCATGAACTAATAGGTTCTACTTGATGATATTCTTCAGGGATATATCCTGTCAATACTGGAACTTTCGCCGTGTAAAGATTGGAAGTAGGTACTTTGTTTTGATGTTCATCTACATAATAACTATTTCCGCCTTTTGGTAAAACTCGCGCGATAGGATTCACTTGGTCTACACTTACATGAAGATTACCTCTGCTATCGATATATGCATTTGCGTATTTCACATGAGGATGTCCTTGTAAAAATTTCTCTAATCGAGAAAGACTTGTAGCATCTACTTTAGTGGTGTCTGAAAAGAACTCATGTATTTTACCATTGATGATTTCTTCATTGATAAATAAATGACCGTTTTCATAATTGATATCAATTTGAGCATTTGCATTGGAAATGGGTTGGCCATATTGAAAAGACATGATAGACAGTACGACAAAAGAGCCGAATGTGATCAGTAAAAAGATTTTAAACAATATGTTTTTCCACTTATTTTGCATCAGTTGATTGATTTTAACCAGTTAGCAATAATTGTAGTCATGGTGTCAATATCTCCTGCACCTACAGTCATAATGATTTCATTTTCAGAATGCTCTTTAAGTGCATCGAGGATTAAATTTTTATTGATATTTTTTTTATTGTCGTGATGAATAGCATCTAGTATTAAATCAGAAGTTACTCCTTCGATTGGCAGTTCTCTAGCTGGATAAATAGGTAATAATAAAACTTGGTCAGCAGCACTAAGTGATTGACCAAACTCAACCGCTAAATCTTTTGTACGAGAAAAAAGATGTGGTTGGAAAATAACTGTCAATTTTTTATTTGGATATAAATCTCTTACTGTTTGAATGACTGCATCAATTTCACGTGGATGATGAGCATAATCATCAATATAAATGTGCTGTTCTGATTTGAATATGGTCTGAAATCTTCTTCTTACTCCTAAGAAATTAGCTAATCCTTTTCGCAAATCTTCTTTAGAAACACCAACGCTCAAGGCAATTGCAGCTGCTCCAATAGCATTTTCTGCATTGTGCTTTCCGCCATAGTTCAAAATTAAATTTTCTACTATTCCTTCAGGAGTATTTAGGTCAAAGTGAGTTGCTCCGTCGACTACTTGTATATTTTGAGCAAAGTAATCTGACTGAGTATCCTGGTAAGAATACGTAAGAACTTTTTGATTTTCAGGAACAATAGTTTGATCTACATTTCGGTGTAAAATAATTTTACCGCCTATTCTCACTTGAGATAAAAATTCTTTAAAACTATCTTGTATAGCTTCGAAATTTCCATAAATATCTAAATGATCCGTATCGACCGACGTCACTAGTGCAATATTCGGTGTGAGTTGTAAAAAAGAACGGTCAAATTCATCTGCTTCTGCTACAGCATAAGTATTTCCATCTAGATAATTACTACCAAAATTCAAACAAATTCCACCCAAGAATGCTGACACATCTTTATTTCCTTCATGTAGTAAATGTGCAACTAAAGAAGAAGTGGAGGTTTTGCCATGAGAACCTGCGATGCTGATATTGAATAATTCATTTGCAATCAATCCTAAAATTTCAGCTCTCTTTTTTAATACAAATCCATTGTCTTTGTAATTATTGAATTGAAGATGATTTTTTGGAATTGCAGGAGTGTATACCACTATATCTGCTTCTTTCATGAGCGTATCTACACTATCTTCAAAATTAATATGGATACCATCTTTTTCTAATTCACTCGTGAGTAGAGTAGGAGTTTTGTCATAACCAGACACGCGAATACCTCTAGCATTGAAATATCTAGCCAGTGCGCTCATGCCTATGCCGCCTATGCCTAAAAAATAGATGTTATGTATATCCTGTACTTTCATTTATTGACTCAAGAGTTGTTGAATAGATTGAACAATAGTGTTAGTAGCCTGAGGTTTTGCCATTTTTTTGATATTGACAGAAAGCTCTTGCATAAGTGTTTTGTCTTCTAAAGTCTTTGTGACTGTATCGCACAAAGTATTTCTTGCATCTATATCCTTTACTAAAATTGCAGCTTGGTTATTTACTAATGCCATTGCATTTTTAGTTTGATGATCTTCAGCCACATTTGGAGAAGGAACTAGTATAGTTGTTTTTCCTACGATACATAATTCTGAAATAGATATTGCACCAGCTCTAGATATAATGATATCGGCAGCTCCATATGCATAGTTCATTTCCTTTAAAAACTCATGTATTTGAATACCAGCAGGTATTTTATCTGCCCATTTTTGCTCTACTTTTTGATAGTAGTAACTACCAGTTTGCCAGATGACCTGAATATTTTTGTCAGAAAATTGTTGGATTCCATTTTCTATACTTTCATTCAGAGTTAAAGCGCCAAGACTTCCGCCAAAACTTAAAACCACTGGTTTTTGAGGATCTAATCCAAAAAATTTACAACTCTCTTCTTTTGAAGGCAAGTTTTTTTGAATAATGGATCGAACTGGATTTCCTGAATAAACGATTTTTTCTTCAGAGAAAAACTGAGACATATTCGGGTAAGCAACAAAAATCTTTTTTGCTCTTTTTGATAAAATCTTGTTGGTAATTCCTGGGTAAGAATTTTGTTCTTGGATAATTGTAAGAACTCCATTTGTAGCGGCTGCAAATAGAAGAGGGCCGCTTGCATAGCCACCTACACCAATAGCAATATCAGGTCGAAAATCTTTGATGATTTTTCTTGCTTTCATTAAGCTTTTAGCCACTTTGAAAGGGAAAGATAAATTTTTTGCACTCAATGATCTTTGGAAACCACTGATTTCTAAACCTATAATTTTATATCCCGCAGCAGGTACTTTCTCCATCTCCATTCTTCCTGATGCTCCTACAAATAAAATTTCTTCTACAAGACCGCTCTCTTTCAAACCATCAGCTATAGCTATAGCAGGGAAGATGTGACCGCCTGTGCCACCTCCTGAGATAATGATTCTATATTTTTTCTGAGTAGTCATTTTATACGTTTAATTCTACTTGAGAAGTTTTACTTTTTTTAATTGCAGGTTGATTCGATTCGATATAGCTACTTACACTTAGGATGATGCCCATTGCAAATCCATTGAACCAAATAGAAGAACCTCCCATGCTGACAAATGGCAAGGTCAATCCTGTGACTGGCAAAAGATTGACTGCTACACCCATATTTATAAAGGCTTGTATAACCAAGCTCATTCCTAATCCGAGTGCCATCAAGGCGCTAAATATTCGATTGCTATTTTGAACAATGACGATAATCCGATAAAGGAGTAATAGATATAAAAAGATGACAAATGCACCACCAACTAATCCATATTCCTCAATAATGGTTGCGTAAATAAAGTCGGAATAAGCTTCAGGTAAAAAATTGCTTTGAGTACTTTTCCCGGGAGCCAATCTTATTAATCCACCATTAGCAATAGCAATATTAGCATGCATGGTTTGGTAAGAAGGATTCTCAGGATTAGTATCGAAATAGTCAATCATACGATTTTTCCATGTCAAATATCTTCCACCTGATGTAGAGAAATAAGATATAGCCACTACAATACCTAATGTCATTACACCTACTCCAATCATACTAATGACATATTTCATATTCACTCTTCCAAGGAACATGATGACCAAATTAGTCATGAACAAAATCAATGCTGTAGACATATTTTCCATCATAATCAATCCGCATATAATGCCAATAGGAAGCAACACAGGTATAAAACCATCCCAAAAATCTTTGATAACACCTTGTTTAATGGCTAAAGTTCTGGAAGTGTACATAATGAGCGCAAGCTTGGCAAAGTCACTCGACTGGAAAGACATATTAATGATGGGCAATGTAATCCATCTTTTTGCATCATTCATCTCATTACCAAATGCCAAAGTATATATCAATAAGGGAATAGAGAGCAGCATCATGTATAAAGCAATCCTAGAAAAATACGCATGATTTATTTTTTGGACGAAATAGGTTATGCCTAAACCTAATGCCAAAACAAACAAATGCTTGAATAGATAAAATTCGGTATTCCCCCCTTGTTGGCGATATGCAAGAGACCTAGTCGAGCTATATACTGCCAATAGAGAGATGACTGATAAAGATATCAGCACAAACCAAATCAATCGGTCTCCTTTTTTTACATTTTCTATGAGATTGCCTACCACGTTTTTATAGATTTCTTACATATCTTTTAAATTGTTGACCTCTGTCTTCATAGTTTTCAAATAAGTCAAAACTTGCGCAAGCTGGAGACAGTAATACAGCGTCACCTCTTTCAGAAATATTATTAGCGAGCATCACTGCATCTTTTGCATTGTCTGCATCTACGATATATCCTACTACATCAGCAAATGCTTTATGAAGTTTCTCATTATCCTTACCTAAGCAGATAATGGCTTTAACTTTTTCTTCTACTAATTTTTTAAGAATAGTATAGTCGTTTCCTTTATCTACTCCACCAGCAATCCATACTACTTGCTTGTTCATTGTTTCGAGTGCATACCATGCAGAGTTGACATTAGTAGCTTTAGAGTCATTGATATAATCCACGCCGTTTACATTAGCTACGTATTCCAATCTATGTTCTAGATTAGCGAAGTCTTGTAAACTTTCTCTGATGGCTTCTTTTCTTACGCCTACTAATTTAGCAGCCATTCCAGCCGCCATAGAGTTATAAGAATTGTGGATTCCTTTAAGTGCAAATTCGTTAATTGGCATAATAGAAGTTAGTTGGTTGGTTTGTATAATAAATTGTTTGTCAAGTATAGATGCTCCAAATTGAGGTTCAAATTCCATAGTGAATGGAACTTTCGTGACAGGTGATGTCACCCAATTGAGGTATTCTTTTGTGCTAGAATCATCTGCACAATAGATGAAATAGTCTTCAGTATTTTGATTTTTGGTAATGCTGAGTTTGGATTTTATATAATTCTCATATTGATAATCATATCTGTCCAAGTGGTCTTCTGTGATATTGCACAATACCGATATGTAAGGTTTGAAATCTACGATACCGTCTAGTTGGAAGCTACTCAATTCTAAGACATACCATTCTGCGGGAGTATTAGCGACGAGCCTTGCAAAGCTTTTTCCAATATTTCCACCTAAAGCAACATCGTAGTTGGCTTTTTGTAGAATATGATAAATCAATGAAGTCGTAGTAGTTTTTCCGTTGGAACCAGTGATGGCAATTATTTTTCCATTAGAATGTCTATAACCGAATTCTATTTCTGAAATAATTTCTACTCCTTGAGCTTTTAATTGTTGGACTAAAGGAGCTGTTTCTGGAATTCCAGGACTTTTAATAATTAAATCAGCATTGGTAATTTTTTCTACTGTATGTGTACCAGATTCAAATTCAATTTGAGCATCATTTAATTCAGTTTGATAGACCTCTTTGATGGGGCCTTTGTCGGACACAAATACATCATACCCTAGCTTTTTAGCTAGAATTGCTGCGCCTGTACCGCTTTCTCCTGAACCTAATATGACCACTCTCTTCGACATTGTTATCTGATTTTTAGAGTTATAATGGCTAATACTGCAAGCATAATATTGACAATCCAAAATCGAATGACGATTCTAGATTCGTGATATCCTTTTTTCTGAAAATGATGGTGAATGGGAGCCATGAGGAAAATTCTTCTCGGTTCGCCATAAATTTTTCTAGTGAGTTTGAAATAATATCTCTGAAGAATGACAGAAAGATTTTCTGCTAAAAAGATTCCACACATTACTGGAATCAATAACTCTTTTCTAATCATAATAGCTATTGTAGCAATGACACCACCAAGCATTAAACTGCCAGTATCACCCATGAATACAGAAGCCGGATAAGCATTGTACCATAAAAATCCAACGCATGCGCCCACTACTGCAGCTGAAGCAATCAATATCTCGCCTGATTCGGGGATATAAAGAATATTTAAATAATCTGCGAGAACAATGTTTCCAGATACAAAAGCGAATAAGCCCAAAGTCAACATATTGATGGCAGAAATCCCTGAGGCTAATCCGTCAATACCATCAGTCAAATTCGCTGCATTCGATACAGCTGTGATAATAAAAATGACAATTGGTATAAATAAAATCCAACCCCATTTAGCGTAATCATCGGTAAAAGGTTTTAATAATGCACTATAATCTAGAAGGTTGTCTTTAAGAAAAGGAACATTTGTTTTGAAGGATTTAGTATCGTGCGTGACATAATAACCATTCTCCACTACTTCTACATTTCGCCCTTTTTTAAACATTTCTGTTTTGGCAGGATTGTCCCAATTGATATCACCACTCGCATCAATTTTATAAAAATATACCCGTTCAAAATCTTTTACTCTTACATCTTCGTGAGCGTATAAAACAGCTCCTACAATAACCCCTAATACTATTTGTGCGAAAACTTTATATTTTCCTTTAATGCCTTCTTTATCCTTTTTGAATACTTTGATATAGTCGTCAATAAAACCAATACCTCCCATCATTACCACTGTCAATATGATGAGCCAGATATAGACGTTATTGAGTTGAGCAAAAAGTAAGATGGGTATCAAAATGGCAATAATCATGATAATTCCACCCATAGTAGGCGTACCTCTCTTGTCTTCTTGACCGTGTAAACCTAAATCCCTAATCTCTTCTCCAATTTGTAATTTATTGAGTTTGAAGATGATTTTTTTACCGATCAAAGTCGCTATGAGCATAGACACAATAAATGTGAGAGCAGCTCTAAAAGTAGAGTACTGAAACAGACCTGCGCCGATGACATTATAGTATTTGTCTAAAAAGTTAAATAAATGATATAGCATTATTTATCCATTTCTATAAAAGTTGATTGCAAAATAGCTTTATCGTCAAATGGGTATTTGACACCTTTGATTTCTTGATAGTTTTCGTGTCCTTTTCCAGCCAAAAGAATAATATCTCCTTTGTTAGCAAGAGTTACAGCCATTCTAATTGCTTCATTTCTATCCACCTGAACGAGTACCTTTTTCATTTGGGCAGTAGGAATTCCTGCTTTCATTTGTTCGATGATATCCATAGGTTCTTCACTTCTTGGATTGTCTGTAGTGATAATGACTTTGTCGCTCAATTCTGAAGCTATTAAAGCCATCTTAGGTCTTTTAGTAGTGTCTCTGTCGCCTCCGCATCCTACGATAGTGATTAGATTTACCTTGTTGGTTCTCACTTCTCTGATAGTGTCTAAAACATTTTTGAGCGCGTCAGGAGTGTGAGCATAATCTACAATGCCAATGATGAAATCTTTCGAGGATTTCATCCATTCGAATCTTCCTTGAGCTCCAGAAAGCATACTTAAAACTCTAAGTGTCTCATCAGAATCAATTCCCAATAAGGTAGAAATTCCGTAGGCAGTTAGAATATTGTAAGCATTGAATAAGCCTATTAGCTGAGTGTGTAATTCTTTGTGCTGAATATTTAAAACCAAGCCGTTAAAATTATTTTCCAAAATTCTAGCATGATAATCCGCCATGTTTTTCAGAGCGAATGTATAATGCTTAGCCGGACAGTTTTGCAACATCACTTCACCTCTCTTGTCATCTTTATTGACTAATGCAAAAGCTTGAGTAGATAATTGGTCAAAAAACTTCTTCTTAGCGTAGATATATTCTATAAATGTTTTGTGGTAATCTAAATGGTCATGAGAGATATTGGTAAATACACCTCCAGCAAAAGATAAACCTTGAATTCTGTCTTGGTCAATTGCATGAGAACTGACTTCCATGAAAGCGTATTGGCAACCTTCTTCTACCATTTGGTTCAGCAACTCATTGATGTGTATAGCGTCTGAAGTCGTATGAGTAGATGGGTAAACCTTATCGTCAATTAAATTTTCTATTGTAGATAGCAAGCCAGTTTTGTAGCCTAATCCTCTAAATAATTGATAGCATAAAGTAGCTACAGTAGTCTTGCCATTAGTCCCTGTAATTCCTACAAGTTTAATTTTTTTAGAAGGATGATGATAAAAATTTCCAGCAGCAGTACCTAAAGATTTTCTGCAATCTTTTACTTTGATATATTGTATACCTTCTTGAATATTTTCAGGAAAATTCTCACAAACAATTAAAGTAGCACCTAGCTCAATCGCTTTTGATATAAACTGATGTCCATCATTGACGATTCCTGGATATGCAAAAAATGCCCAATTAGATTTAATCTTACGAGAATCCATAGCAATACCTTCAATATCATGAAAGATTTCTCCATGAATTTCTAGGATATCAATACCAGTCAATATGTCTTTAGCAGCTCTCAACATCATCTCATCGTTATTAATATTTGTGAACCTTTTGAGATTTTCGTTCCAGCAGGTATAGATTGTTGAACCACTTTGCCTAAACCATTATATGAAATTTTCAATCCCATATTCTCCAATATGTATAAAGCATCATCGAAATTGAGTCCTATTAAATTGGGAAGAGTATTGATTTTGGTAGCGGTAGGCTGTAGTTTGATTCCTGATTTTCTGATTTCTACATCTATATATTGAATCTCATCATCGACATCCATTTTGTAGCCATATCTAGAGATAACATCTTTAATCTGATGAGTTTCCCCTTTTACATTTGCAAGAATTTTTGGTAAATCTTTTACTGTTTTCTTATAGTCAGGTGATAAGTGCAAATCTATAGACAATGCTTTCTCAGCGATTTCTTTGAAGACAGGAGCAGAGATTCCTCCACCTGTTCTATGAGCACCTTTGGGATTATAAATTAATACTACACAAGAATATCTAGGTTTTTTGACAGGGAAAAAGCCTGCAAACATTGCCTGATTAGAACTGCCGTAGCTTTTATTGGTTCCTAATAATTTGGCCGTTCCAGATTTTCCAGCTAATTCAAAATAATCTGATTGGATAGAGCGACCTGTACCTCTTTGGTTTTCAATAACTCCTTTTAAAAGTTCTTTGATATCGTCGATTGCTCTTTGTTTTGCAATAGGTTTATTACCAATTTGAGGTAAAAACTGATGAATAGTTTTTCCGTTTCTTGTTACTTTTTCTACTAAGTAGGGTTGTGCTCTATATCCGTTATTGGCGATAGTATTGTAAAAAGTCAAAATTTGTAGAGGTGAGAAAGTCTGCTCATATCCTGTAGCTCTCCATGGTAGAGATAAATTACTCCACTGTTTTGGTGGTGATACATTCGGTTTTGTTTCTCCTTTCAAATCAATTCCACTAACTTCTGTCAGACCGTATCTTTGCAGTGTTTTGTAGAACTCGTTTTTTTGTTTTTTATAATTATCGTCTATCAATCTAGCTATAGCAATATTTGAAGATCTAGCGAATGCATCTCTAATGCTCAAAGAACTTTCGTAGATATGCTCATCGTACATAGTTCTGCCATAGAAATTCCATCTTCCACCACCATTGCTCACTGTGTCAGAGATTCGGATATAATTTTTATCTAAAAGCATTAAATAACTTGCCGCTTTAAACGTAGAACCCGGCTCAGATTTGTGGGTGACGGCATAATTATCCATTTCCCAAAGCTGACCGCTTGCTGTTCTTCCCAAATTAGCTATAGCTCTAATTGCTCCAGTTTCTACTTCCATGACGATTGCACATCCAAACTCTGCCTGACTAGAATCCAATGCCTTTTTAAGCGCAGTCTCGGTAGCATCTTGTAAATTGATGTCAATAGTTGTTACGATATCATCACCGTTTTTGGGTTCGATAGAAGATTCGTTGTGAATAGGCATCCAAAGATTTCCGCTAATTTTTTGTTTAAGGATTTGTCCTTCAGTACCTTTTAGATATTCATCATAAGACGCTTCAAGTCCTATAGATTGGGAGTTTTGACGATTTTCGCCTATAGTTCTAAGTGCCAATGAGGAGTAAGGATATTTTCTACTTGGTTTAGTTTCTACAATAAGTCCACCTTTATATTTCCCTTCTCTAAATAAAGGCCATTGTTGGATTTCTTTTAGAGTTGAGTAGTCTACATTTCTTCGGATAAGGTGATATCTCTTTTTATTCTTTTTAGCTTGAACTAAAATTTGTTTGTATTGTTTTTGGCTCTTTTGCTTGAAATTATTCGCCATGTAAATAGCTAAAGAATCCACATTTGCATTAAATAATTCTTTAGTCATGCCATCAGAGCCGAAGTCTACATATAAATCAAAAAAAGGTATTGAAGTCGCTAATAGGTTTTCGTCGTAGGTATAGATATTTCCTCTTTCACCAGGTATTGCTACCATTTTAGTAGAAAGTTCTTGTGATTTTTTTATCCAGTAATCATCTTTGTAATTTTGAATGTAGTAGATTTTAATTAACACAGCCGCTGCACTCATTATGATGAGTCCATACACGAAGTAAATGCGGAGTAGTATGTTAGTTTTAATCTTCATTCGACTGAATCTCTATTTTATACGGTGGTGTTTTTAAACGTTTTAATCCTAAGCTTTGAATGCTTTGCTCAATATCAGACTGCATACTTCTCTTCATCAAATCAGACTTTAGAGAAATTTGCTCCCATCTGAGTTCTTTGATTTCATTTTCCAAATTGTTTTGTTCTCTGACCATCTTGACTGCTTTGTGAGAATTGTAAATATGAAAGACAGCGATACCGATTATGAATAAAAAAAAAGCTACTTGCTTAATCACTTGTGTATGATTGAGCAAATCTCCTAAACCAAATAAATCCATCAAATCATGAATGATCTGCTGTGAGATTTTTGCTTTTGGAGCAATTGTTTCTGACGAATCAGAGCTTAATATTTCTTCAGAATTCGGATTCATATTTTTTCTGCAATTCTTAGTTTAGCACTTCTAGATCTTGGGTTTTCTTCTGTTTCTGTAATTGTGGCTTCTATTGGTTTTTTAGTGATTAATTTCCATGGGCAAAAATAATTGCCATATAAATCTTTTTCGGGTTGGCCTTTAAGCACTCCGAATTTTAAATAGTTTTTGACCGGTCTGTCTTCTAGAGAATGATAAGCCATGATGACGAGTCTCCCCCCAGGCTTTAATACTTCAGCGGTTTGTTCTAAGAATTCTTCAATTGCTTTAATTTCGTCATTGACTTCAATTCTTAATGCTTGAAAAACTTGAGCTAAATATTTGACACCTTTAATTCCAGAAAAAGGTCGTGCAACATCAGATAATTCATTGGTAGTATTAATAGGAGAAACACCTCTTGAAGTAATGATGGCTTCACTTAATTTTCTTGCATTATTGATTTCTCCATATTTGTAGAAGAGGTCCATCAATTGTTCTTTCGAATAAGTATTGACAACTTCCCATGCGCTCAAAGTCGCTGATGGGTTCATTCTCATATCTAATCTTCCTTCAAAACGAATAGAAAATCCACGATCAGGAGTGTCTATTTGATAAGAAGAAACTCCAAAGTCAGCTAGGATTCCATCGACAGGAAGTGCTTTGTTTAGTCTTAAGAATTTATGTAGATGTCTGTAATTACTATGTATGAATGTGATTCTAGAATCATCAGGTAAATTGTCTTTTGCTTGGATATCTTGGTCAAAAACAAACAATCTTCCTTTATCATCCAGCTTTTCCAGAATAGCACGACTATGACCGCCACCTCCGAATGTAACATCTACATAGGTGCCCGATGGCTGAATATTCAATCCATCAATACATTCATTGAGCATCACAGGTATGTGATAAGTCATTATTCGTTCAAGTTTATATTTCCTAATATATCGTCCGCCATATCAGAGAAATTGTCGATTTCTACATTGATTTTGGTTTCGTATTCCTCTTTAGCCCATATCTCTAGATTAGAACCGTAGCCGATAATTACAGCTTCGTCTTTCAATCCTATTAATTCAGAAGTTCTTTTGGAGATCAGCATTCTGTCACTGCCATCTAATTCTACGTGAACAGCGTTTCTGTAAAATGCTCTTAAGAAATCTCTGTGTTTACTATTGAATTTATTGAGTTTTTCGAGTTTTTCAGTGACTTTCCCCCACGCGCTTAGGGTGTATAGATCTAGATTGTTGTCAAGTCCTTTATTGATGACAAACTTCCCTTGGTGACCTTCCGGCAATTGACGCAAAATGCCCGCAGGAAGTTTTAGTCTTCCTTTGACATCAATTTTGCAATCGTATTGTCCGGTGTATCCGGTCATAATTGAAGCGGTCTAAGCGTGAAAAAATATAATGAATCATAAAATTATAAGATTTTTCCCACTTTACGCCACTTTTTGACACAAATTCCCACTTAATCAATGCTTTGTGATTTGGAAAACGTTGATAAAAACGTTGGTTTCGTTAGGTCAATTGTTCATTGCGTTGTTAATTTACTGTGAATCAGCCAGTTGTGGATTATTAGTTATGCACAATATTGTGGATAATGAACTGCATTTTTTTTGAACAAGTAATTTATTTTGGAGTGAATTTTTATATTTATACATAATTCATTGGTATTTGATGATTTATCTACAAATGATGGTTGGAGTCAATAGATTTTTTTTAAATTATAATCTGTGATAAACACAACCATAAAATGTTTTGAATCTAATTGATTATGTTTAAAGTAGGATTTACTTTAAAAGGCTAACGAGTTCATGATAGATTTATCAGTAGTGATACTAGGATATAAATCCGAATTTTTTTTACTCCAATTTGTAGAGCAAGTAATTAGTGAATTGAAGTTAGCTGACATTCATTCTTTTGAAATAATTTTAGTTGCAAACTATGATAATGATAAAGATACTACACCTCAGATTTCACAGTTTATCCAGCAGAAATATGACTTTGTAAAATCGATTACAAAGAAAAAAGAAGGTAAAATGGGTTGGGATATGAGGATGGGAATGGAAGCCGCTTCAGGCCAATATATTTGTGTATTGGATGGAGATGGTCAGATGCCAGTTTCTGATGTTGTAACCGTATTTAATATAATCAATAAAGGTCAGTATGATCTAGTGAAAACTTATAGACATTATAGATATGATGGGTTTTATAGAACATTGATTTCCAAAGTATATAATATCTTATTTACAATTATTTATAGGCCTAAAGTGGCTATAAAAGATGTGAATTCTAAACCTAAAATATTATCAAGAACTGCTTTTGATCAGTTAAATTTAATTTCTAATGATTGGTTTACGGATGCAGAAATCATGATTCAAGCTTTAAAACTTAATTTTAGAATATGTCAAGTCTCAACTGTCTTTTATAAGAATGAAAGAAGGAAGTCTTATGTAGGATTCAATACGATTTTTGAGTTTATTTATAATTTATTTTATTATCGATTGAAGAATTAAACTAAAAGTATCAAATGAATTTTTTTTCAGAACCCAATTGGATTGCTACGATAATTGTTTATATTTCAATTGTTTATATTTTCTACAAAATTTTAAAAAAGCTTTTTTCAAAATACTCTTGGTATCCCAAATTATTAGCAATATTAAAGTATTTGGTTTATTGCTTGTTGTTGATTGAATTTGGATTGAGAATAATTGGAATTAATCAAACTCATATAGAAAGAAAGTCAGGGAAATACGAATCTTTGTACAAATTTAGACCAGATAAAATTATACATAAACGCACTCCAAATGAATCTTTCAATCTAAAATCAAATGGAGAATTTGATTTTTTATTTAAAACAAATAGTTGGGGATATTCAGATGGAGAATGGGATACTTCAAATAAAAAAAATCTCAACATCTTAGCTTTAGGAGATTCTTTTACTGAGGGTGTTGGAGCGACACAAGATAGCTCTTGGGTGGCACAGATTTCTAAAAAATATTCGAAAAGAAATATTAGATGGTATAATGGAGGTATAAGTGCTTCAGATCCATTTACTAATTTTTACAATCTTCAACATGAATTGTATCAATTAAAACCTGATATAGTTGTACAGGTACTTTCTAACCAAGATTTTGATGAAGATCTTCTATTGAGAGGAGGATATGAAAGGTTTAAAAATAATCAATTAAAATATCAAAAAGCACCGTATTTCGAATATGTTTATGCTTATAGTTATATTGTTAGATTATTACGAAATCTAATAACAAAGAAAGAATATTATATTTCTTTAGAGAATCTTAAGAATAATCAATCAACATATTACTTTGAGCAATTAGTATATTTATATAATGATTGGGCTCAAAAAAATCAAACTCAGGTTATTTTAGTTCATTATAGTACTGATTATAACTACTATAACGTTGGTAATCTTTCCAAGATTGATTCAAGTCGAAAAGTTAGTGATTATTTAAAAATTGAAAGTGTCACTTCTTGTTATCAAGAATCTATTCTAAATGATCTCGATTCTTTTAAATCGTTGTGGTGGAAAATTGATCATCATCATACTGCGCAAGGTTATAGATTGATGTCTAATTGTATTTATGATTTAATTCAGCCGACAGTTGATAGCACTTATGAGGTAAAATTTCATCAATAATTGGAAAAGCAATTAATACTTAGTTAATTTAGAGAAGTGGGAGTCATTCAAAACGTCAAAGGATATATAAAGTCTGTGTTTTCAGAACAAGAAAACATTCCCAAAGAGTATCAATCTTATTATAAAAGTAGAGTAATAAAAGATAAAACTTATATCTGTCATGCTCCATTTAGCAATATGTATTTCAATTCTTTAGGAGATGTTGCAAATTGTTGGTTGACCTTTGATCAGCCAGAAAAATATTCAGAGGATACAACAATTTCAGATATTTGGAATGGAGAAAGATTCAGTCAGCTCAGAGAAAACATTAAAAACTTCGATTTAGAGAAGAGATGCCAAAAGTGTAATAATTATATTAAGAATTCCAACTTCACTAATGTATTAGCCAAGGCATATGATAATGATTATCCATTAGGAGATTTTCCAACAATGATGGAGTTTGAATTGTCTAATACTTGTAATTTAGAATGTACTATGTGTACAGGTTTATTGTCTTCTTCTATTCGTGCAAACCGCGAGCATTTACCTGCTTTAAAGAGTCCATACGGAGCAAAGTTTGTTGAAGAATTGAAGCAATTTATACCTCATTTGTATGAAGCTAGATTCAATGGCGGTGAGCCTTTTTTAATTAAAATATATTATGATATTTGGGATCAGTTTATAGCATTAAATCCCAATTGTAGAATGGTCATTGCGACCAATGGGACTACATTAAATAAAAGGGCAAAATCTATATTAGAAAAAGGGAATTTCCATATTAACCTATCTATTGACTCTTTAATTCCTGAAAGGTATAGTGAAATAAGAGTGAATGGACATTTGGATAAAGTGCTAGAAAACTTTCTTTATTTTAAAGAATACTGCCAAAAAAATGGAAGAAGTATTTGTATAATGATTAATCCCATGAGGAATAATTGGGAAGAAATGCCAGAATTTGTTAAGTTCTGTAATCATCATAATGTTCATCTTTGGTTCAATTCTATCATGTATCCAGAAGATTTATCTATATGGAAATTGTCCTACGAAGAATTGAAAGGAATTTATGAGAAATTGTCCAGTGTAACTTTTCATTATAAATTAAAATACAAGAAAAATATATTTGATTATAATGTCGAAACTTACAAGAATCTAGTATTTAATCAAATTAAAAATTGGATGGACGATGCTCACTTGAGAACCACCAATCAAGAAGGAACTCTAGAGAATTCAGAAGATTTTAAAAAATTGTTTATCCATAAATTAGAAGAATACGACTCTTTTCCTCAAAACATGAATAAGGTAAGAAGTGAGGTTCTAGAAACAACTTTAGAATTGGAAACAAGACTGAATGAAGCGGAAAGCATTCAAAAAATGTATCAAATTCTTTATAATGCTCCTATAGATATTATAATAGAAAACATAAGAAACAATGAAGTTGATGTTTTATTGCAAAAGCTAAAAACAGCGATGTAATTTATTGAAATCTATTTTTTACTAATGATTCCATTTGAGAAAGGTTTGTTTGATGAAAGAAATTTATTTGAAAAATAAATCCTGTCCTGATTAATTCTTCTGACAGATTATTCAAATTTTCAAATCCATTGGTTATTTCAAGGAAAGAACTTGTTTTTGTTTTAAATAATTCTAAATCATTTTGATTCAGCACCTCTCTTGCTAAAAGATTCATGTTTTCAATATAAAGATTAATAAAATCTCGACTTCCAATCTGTTGATGTAAAGTTTTTAAAGATTGAATCAATATATTCGAATCATTTGTAAGCTTATCCTTGTAATGATTAGATTCTAAGAATAATATTTTATTAGAGTCTTTCTCTTTTAAATCAATGGATTGAATAGCTAGTTCCCAATTAGATAAACTTTCATTACTTGAATTCTCAGCTTCTGCTTCAGATAGCCAAGCTTTTAATTGAGCGATAAAATCGTTCAGTTTTTCGTTGTTCTCTTTCTGAATATTTGTACGATTTTCAAATGTGAAATCTGAATAATACTCAATGACTTTTTGTAGTTCATTATACTCCAAAAATCTCAAAGAAGTACTTTCAGGAGTCCAAACAGTATTGAAGTGAATATGTATATTTTTTGAATTGCAGAATTTTAATAAATCAGGCATATCATATCTATTCTGGATAATCGGACAAATAGCAAAAGATAAATAGGTGTTTTTGGTTTGAGTATATTGTATGAAGTATTCTACATTCTGAAGGACCTCCTCCAAGTTTGCATTGATTCGAATGGCTTCATAATTTTCTTTGTTGAGGGACTCAATCGAAACGATGATTCCTGCATTTAATTGTTCTAGATATTTTTTGGTCTTTTTATTTAAAATGCTTCCATTAGTAGTGATATGTACTTTTATTTTAGGATTAATTTGAATGATTTTATCCCATATTTTGTAGTAAATGTCAATTAAGAAAGGCTCGCCACCTAGAAATTTTACATCCGTCAAATATGGTAGATAAGGAATTAATTGTTCTACAAATTCATCCCCATAATGGTTTTTAATTGGTGGAAGTTGCTCTCTATTTTTCCTAATGGAGGACGAAAAATATCCATTACACATGATACATTCGAGATTGCAACTATTAGAAAGTTCAAATTCAAAAAGTCTAGGCATTTGAATAGCCGGTTGTTGAAATTTATTTTTTAAATTTTCCAGCCAATTATTTTTTGGAGCAAATTCGTCATAATAAATTGCTTTTGTTCCTTGATAGTTTCCAGATTGTATCACTTCGGAGCAAGCAGAGCAACCGCCTGATAAGTCATTGTTTTTGATATATGTTCTTAATTCATTGGCTTTTGATCCTTTCCATATCTCATCTATACTTTGATCAGGAATTTTACCAAGAGAGAAACTTCTGTTATAACAACATGCGCTAACATTCCCATTTTGTTCGAAATTCAAGCTGGTAAATGGAGCGTGACAAATTATATTTCTGGCATTTTTTAGCCGAACTTGATTATAAGACTCTATTTGTTTTGCAGTTAACATTCATACAAATATAAGGTCTCTTTTTATAGGAAATGATAAAAGAGTATATTCACCATATAAATTACTTCTGATGCTTAAAAGTTTATTTTACAAATTCTTTAAAAACGAAATAGTACCTGATAAAGAAGGGTTTCAACATATTGACAGAAATAAATTTAAAGCTTATAATCAATATAGACCTGATGGAGCAAAAAAACATTTTTGTTATGTCCCTTTTAATAGCTTAACTTTTTCTTTTAAAGGGAAGGTTTATAGTTGTACTTATAATCGGGATATAGTTTTGGGGAATTATCCTGAAAATACAATAGACGAAATTTGGAATGGAGAAGAAGCGAACAAGCTTCGTGAATATATGCGCAATAATGATCTGAGCTATGGTTGTCAGCATTGTAAGTATTTCTTTGATAAAGAAAAGTTCAGTAACCTTAAGCCTTTAGTTTTTGATAAATATTCAGACATTGACCAAGTGAATTTTCCAAGAGTGTTGGAATTTGAAATGAGCAATGTATGTAATTTTGAATGTCAAATGTGTTCAGGAGAAGTCTCTTCTATGATAAGAAAAAATAGAGATCATTTGCCTCCAATAGATGTGCCTTATGACAAAGAGTTTGTAAAACAACTAGAAAAATATATTCCTCATGTAAAAGAAGCTAAGTTTTTTGGTGGAGAACCCTTTTTGATAGATATCTATCATGATATCTGGGATAAAATGCTAGAAATTAATCCCAAGATCGAGTTTTTTTTGATTACAAATGGTAGTGTTTGGAATAATAGAGTAAGAAATTTATTAGAAAAAGGACACTTTGAAATTGCTATTTCTATTGATTCCCTGCAGAAAGAAAAGCTAGAGCGAATTAGAAAACATGCGAAGTTTGAAACTTTAATTGCAAATATTCACAATTTCAATAAGTATGCGCAAAAACATGGTAGAGCTATTTCTCTCAGTTTTACTTTGCAAAAGGAAAATTGGGATGAATTTCCTGATATGATTAAGTTTTGCAACGAGATAGGAGCTTTTATATTTGTAAGCTATTTAGAGTGGCCAGAAAACTTTTCCGTAGCTGATTTATCTATTGATGAATTGGTGGAGATTAGAAAATATATGGATCAATTTGAATTTTCTGGATTAACAGGTTACAAAAAGCACAATGCCAAATGTTATAGCGACTTCAAGGGATATTTGGATAATTTTATTGAGAAGAAAAATGTTGGTAGATATTTAGAATATAGATTAGAGAATACACAGTCTAAACAATTGAAAAATAAGCTGGATTTGCAAATGTCTAAACCTTATGAAGAATTATTACAAGAGTTAGAGGTTAGGATGAATAAATATTTTACTGAAAAAAATATTGAAACAAAATTTTCGCAAGATTTTAAGACTAAATTAGATCAATTATTACAACCTTTTAATTCAGAAGCAAAGAAGTATTTGGTCTTAATGATGAATATGTCCAATCAAAAAGTTTTATTAGATGATATGAATAATATGCCTTTGGAAGACTTGATTAAGAGAAGTCAACAAATGATTGAGAATTTTGAAAAATAATGTAACTATGTTGCTTTTTTGCAAACTACCTTTTGAAAGTATTTCCATTGATGACGATGGAAATGTTTGGCCATCTTGTTGTCCCGATTGGGTTGACTTTTCATTTGGTAATGTTTTGAAAGATTCATGGGAAGAAATCTGGGAAGGAGAAAAAGCTACTTTATTTAGATCATCTTGTTTAGATGGTTCTCTTAGATTTTGTGATAAGAATTGGTGTCCACATATTTCAGATGCTCAAGACGGAGTGGATAATTTTCATGTCGTTCCTTATTTAAGCCATCATTCAAAAACTAAAGTGTTGTCTCCAAAACACGTCAATTTGAATTATGATTTTACTTGTAACCTTAAATGTCCATCCTGCAGACCTGGTTTGATTCATATTAAAGGAGACGAATTTGATAAAATTCAGCAGCTACACGAGTTTGTAGAATTAAATATTTTGCCAATTGTAGAATCTGTAGCTCTAACTGGAGTTGGAGACCCGTTTATGAGTAAAGTTTTTAGAAAATTTTTATTCGAATTTGATGATAAAAAATATCCAAAATTAAAAAAGATTCATTTTCATACAAATGGAATTTTGTTTGACGAGGAACTATTCAATAGAATGAAAGGAATTCATAATCTTGATATTTCTATGGATATTTCTATAGATGCAGCAAGTGAAAAAGTATATCAAAAAGTAAGACCTCCGGGGAATTGGAATACTTTGATGAAAAACTTAGACTATATTAAAACTTTGGACAATATTAGTGAGATAGGAATAAGTATGGTAGTTCAACAAGAAAATTATCATGAAATGCATCAGTTTATTGAGTTAGGAGCAAAGCAAGTTGTTGCAAATAGAAATGTTTTTGTTGAATTTAAAAGGTTAAGACATTGGATTTATACGATTAGCTTAGATCAGTATAAAAAAATAGGATTGGAATTCTTATCTCCTTCAAAAAAAATAGATTTTATTGAAGTAATGGAATCTGTAGATAAAAGGAGGAAAGAAAATGATAAGTTTCAAGTATTACCACATATAAGACATAATCTTCAAGAAGCTTTGTCCAAAAAACCTAAAAGTACAGATGATGATTTTATCTTTAATCGTATTCTCAATAAGATTAAAAATTAATAAGCTCTACATATGAAAAATATGATGCACACCAAGATTTCAAAATTTTATTGAATATTAAAAAATATTTTTCATGAAACTATTTTGCAGTATACCATTTGAAAGAATTTCTATAGATAATGATGGGAATGTATGGCCAGCATGCTGCCCAGATTGGGTAGAGTTTTCATTTGGAAATATTTTCAAAGATACTTGGGAGGAAATCTGGGAAGGAGAAAAGGCAACTCTTTTTAGAGATTCTTGTTTAGATGGTTCTTTAAAATTTTGTGATAAAAATTGGTGTCCAAATATCGCTGATGCAATGTCTGGAACTAAAAATCCTCATGTTGCCCCATTTGAGAATAAACATTCAAAAACTCAAGTATTACCTCCAAAACATGTCAATTTGAATTATGATTTGACCTGTAATCTTAAATGTCCATCCTGCCGTCCAGGCTTGATACATATAAAAGGGGCTGAATTTGAAAGAGTTCAGGAATTGCACCAATTTGTAGAGTTAAATATTTTGCCAATTGTAGAGTCGGTAGCAGTAACAGGAGTTGGAGATCCATTTATGAGCAAAATTTTCAGAAAATTTTTGTTCGAATTGGATAGTAAGAAATTCCCTAAATTAAAAAAGATTCATTTTCATACAAATGGTATTTTATTCGACGAGGAACTATTCAATAAAATGAAAGGAATTCATACTCTCGATATTTCTATGGATATTTCTATAGATGCTGCAAGTGAAAAAGTATATCAAAAAGTAAGACCTCCAGGGAATTGGAATACTTTGATGAAAAACTTAGAGTATATAAAAACTTTGAAAAATATTAGTGAAGTAGGTATAAGTATGGTAGTTCAGCAAGAAAATTATCATGAAATGCATCAATTTATTGAATTAGGAGCAAGGCAAGTTGTTAAAAATAGAAATGTTTTTGTCGAATTCAAAAGATTAAGACATTGGGATAATATCATCAGCTTAGATCAATATAAAAAAATAGGATTGGAATTCTTGTCCCCTTCAAAAAAAATAGATTTTATTGAAGTCGTAGAATCAGTGGATAAAAGGAGGAGTGAACATGAAAAGTATCGAGTATTGCCACAAATAAAACATAATCTTCAAGAAGCATTGCCTGAAAAACTTAAAAGTACAAATGATGATTTTATCTTTAATCGTATTCTCAATAAGATTAGAAATTAATACGATCTAACTATGAAATATTTCTTTAATAAATTGAGTCAAACTCAAAAAAGAACTTTAAGTTTTATAAATAAAAAATACAATCAACTAGTTTTTAAATACGACCCTAAACTAAAAGATTCAAAAGTATTTTGCATATCGCCATGGATACAGTTACATGCTCAAACCAATGGTTATGTAGGTCCATGTTGTATGGCATCAATGAATGAGACTAATTATTTATCTGACTTAAATGAGAATCCAAATCTTATAGATGCTTGGAACTCGGAAAAGATGAGACAGCTAAGATTAGCTATGTTAAAGGGTGAAAAGAGTAGTATTTGTCAAAATTGCTATAAATATGAAGAGTTAGGCAATGAAAGTGAAAGGATTAAGTACAATAAAGACTATGTTCAATATATAGATAGAGTATTTAAAACAGATAAAACAGGTAGTGTAGGGGAGGAAAAAGTTTTATTGTTGGATATGCGTTTTTCTAATAAATGCAATTATAAATGTAGGATTTGTGATAGCTCATATAGTTCGTTGTGGTATGAGGATGAACAAAAGTTAGGCAAAACTCCTCAATTGCCTTCACAGAAAAAAATGACAATTTCAAGTGATAAAGAAAAGTTTAATGATTCTTACAAAGAGATTTTAAGCGATGTCATTAAAATACATTTTGCTGGTGGAGAGCCATTGATTATGGAAGAACATTATCAAGTGCTTGAAGACTTAATTAAAATCAATCATTCGGATGTTGTATTGAGTTATAATACTAATTTTTCAACCTTAAAATATAAAAATGTTGAGGTCATCGAACAGTGGAAGTTTTTCAAGACTGTAGATGTTTGGGCAAGCTTAGATGGAATGTTTGAAAGAGGAGACTATATGCGTAAAGGTCAAAGATGGAATAAGATAGAAGAGAATATTTTGAGATTCCAAAAGGAATTGCCTAATGGTCTTTTGGGTATCAATATCACTGTCAGTCTTTTGAATATCTTACATCTTCCAGAATTTATAAAATACCTAATTGAAAAATTGAATATCCAACCTATTAGAATCAATTTATACCTATTATTTGGTCCTAGTTATTATAGTGTTGTTCAGTTACCTCAAGAAATTAAACAAAAAGCTGCATCAGAATTACTTCAATTTAAAACTAGTTATCTCTCAAAAATATCTAATGGAGATCATCTTTCTTCTCATATAGATACGGTATTGAATTATATGAATTCAGAGGCTGGAAAAGAATTAGAAGAGTTTAAATATTGGACTCAGAAAATTGATGATTTGAGAGGAGAGCGTTTTGAGGAAGTCTTTCCTGAGCTAAATAGAATTTAATATTTAAAATCATTTAAAAAATTTTGAACAATAATTCTTCTATTAAGAAGAATATCTAAATAATTGTCAAATAGAGATTCTTGATCTTGAATAGTTGCTCCACCATTTGGATAACCGCCCCAGGATTTATGATGTAGTTCGTATTCTTTCATAACTTCATGTTTGGTGCTATTGACAATAAGATTAATTTGATCTTCTGTAAATTCATTCTGCAAAATTTCAGAATAAGTATTGAACAATAGTTTACGACCACTATCGGACTTATTAATTATTACAGCTATTTTGTTTGTGATATCTTCATAATATTCTTTAGGCTCATTAAAAATTATATTCCAGACTTTCTCTGCATCATATTCTTTTCGAATTAAGTCATCAAAATCAATTAAGATTGGAAATAACTTATCTTCTAAATCTAAAGCGATATACATGTTATTATCAATAATATCTTTACCTATAAAATGAATTATTGAATAATATTTGCACCAATCTTTTATATTAATAAGTTCATTTAATTTAATGTAAGATTCATGTATGTCTTCAGATTTAGTTGATAAGTCCATAATCTCTTGTAAAACATTAACAAATAATTTAGGATTTCCATCTTTAATAGATGCAATAATTTGATAGCTGTTTTTTTGTTTATTAAATATTGTAATTGGAGATTTTAGCCATGTTTCTGGTATGAACATTTCTCTTTTTGGAAAATGGTAGTTTTCGGAACTACTAAGTTCTTCTGAAAAAACTATATGATTTCCTTTTATTAAATTCTCTTCCTTTTCGAAAATAGTATCTATAAACATGAATGGAAAACTATTAGCAATATTTATTTCTTTAGATTTTACATGAAATAAATTACTATAATAATATTTTCTAGGCTGTTCTTGAGGAAAGCCAAATGACCAATAAGAACCATTCAAATATAATGTTGCATAAGAGCTATTAACCCCACCAATTTTTTGAGAGCTTTTGTTTAGAAGTTGTAATATTATTTCATTTAAGCCAAATGAGCCTAATTGTCCAGTTCCGCCAACTCTGAATTTTATTTTTTTTTGTTTTGAAATTGTGTCATTGAATAATGATGTTGTAATATCTTTGGATCCATTTATTGGAAACTTGCTTTTTGCTTTGAATGCCATGCCTTTATTAGATATACAACTGCTACCACCAGAAGCTATGTCAAGTTCAATAAAGTCGCTAAATTCTGATAAGCCTTTTTTGTCCAAAATAACAAGATGACATCTTGCCTTTAAATTTTCAGAAGGATTGCTAATTAAGTTAATGATTTCACTAGAGTCAATTGTAGCAAATAATAAGTGATGGTCATGATGCTTTTTGCCTACACCTATTATATATACTTCTTCTCTATCAATAGAATGTTGAACTGTATCCACTAGACGAACTCTTATTGTATTGACTTTTTTTAATAAACCCTTCTGCGCTTTATAGTCAGTTATATATGAACATTCTTTTCCGTACGAATCTATTTTTAAATCCCAATAATCCCCAATTGTATGTCCTGTAAGTGAATTTGACTCAATGAACCATCCATCTTCAGAGTCAAATAAATAGGGAGGATTAGGTGATTTAACGAATAAAGGTGTTTTCTTATTTATTAGATGGTAATAATCTTCACTTATTTTATAGTAAATATTGTATAAATCACCTTCTTGGTGATTCTCTATCACTTCAATTCTAAGATTATTTGATTCATTAGTTTTGTTTTTTCCAAATACTTTTATGTCATTTAGTCCAATTCCATTGAATCTAATAGGGTGAATAATACCTTTAGTTGTATTAATGTGTATGTTTTCCCATGTATTTTCAGTAAAGTCTCTGTTTTTCAACCAAATTCCGCAACTATAATTAGTATAACTATTTTCAGAAAAATTATTTACAGACCATTCGATTACTTGATCTTTTTCTACTTTCCAAAACACTTCAAAGAAAACAGAATCTTTATCGTAATATCCTGATTGATGTGATGTTTGAGAATATGAAAACGTCCAACAAAATATTGAAAATATAAATAGGATATTAAACTTTTTCATTGAGTAATTGTAATTAAATAAATGGTTTTAATTTTTCAAAGATAACTATTAAGCTTTAGACTTTCTTTTTTCAAAAGTACCAAACAAATTTACACAGCAAATGCAACATAATAATATCGTAATTATTTATCTAGCCTGAAAACCCCTTTTATTATCCATTTCATTGATTGAAAGAGAGTTCAGTTCAGGTTTTGAAAGATTGTATAAGTAATCATAATGAGCTTTATACAAGTCAAACATCGAATTGAATTCTACGTAAGGATATTGATATTTATTACAAAGTTCCTTTACAATGGGTTGTAGTTTTTTAAGGTTCTCTACCGGTACAAAAGCACTTAGATGGTGTTCGATCTGAATATTAAAACCACCTGTAAAATAAAACCAAAAAGAGGAGTTCGGAGCAAAATTAGATGTGTTGTGGCAGACGTAATATCCAAACTTATTTTTCATTTCTTCAGGAATTGGTTGATTGGCAAGAGGAGTGAAGTGATTGATTGCAGCACCTATGTATATAAATGTAAATAAAATACACTGAAACAATAAATAATAAAGAAGTAGAGATAGAAATGAAAAGCCTAAAAGCATAGGTAGGATGAAATAAACTGAAAAAGTCAATAAAACAGAAATGTTATGACCTAAAGCTACTTTTTTATTGTGTTGATTCCAAAAACTAGTGAATACACCACCAATAGTTGTGATGATATTAGCATAAAACATGTACCAAACAAAAGATAGTTGATGTTGCATTTTATGAATTCTTCTATGAGGAATATCTCCAGAATATCTTATAAAATGAGAAAAAGCGATGACTTCATAGTCATACTCTGGATCTCCAATTTTAATATGATGGCTATTGTGTTCATAAATTAAAGCTTTCCTAGAAATAAATGGCCATAGAATAGGCCAAATAAATTGAAGACTTAGATTTAAAAACTTGCTTTTGGGAAATTCATTATGAGTGTGTTCATGAGCAAGTAGGCCGAAAAGAGAGGTGGAAATCAATGCTTGGATGACAACTAATGGTAAAGCTCCCCACCATTGAATATTTAAATAATAAACAGATACAATAATTAGAAAAAATATGCCTACTAGTAGAACTCTAATGGAATTGAATCTTTTAGAGTCTTCTTGACTCACTTTGAAAAGATTTTTTCTTTGACAAGTTTTAATTAATTCCTCTAAAAAAGGTTCATCAAAGGCACTTTTATTCACTCTTTCTTCAAAATAAAGCTCTCCAATTTTATATTTTTCTAAGTGTTTTAAATAAGGACTATTGATTCCATGCCTAGTTTGGAAAAAGCTACTTGCATCTTCGCCAGCTCTACTTAAAAGTATTTCAGCTCCTCCAGGATGTTTTTTTACAAAATCAGAAATATCATAAACTTGATTGAATAGAATTACCCAACAATCTTCTTTTGTATTATGAAGAATTATTTCTTTTTTAGAAAATGTTTTAGAAATCATGGAGTGACTTATTGTTTAATATTTAATATAACACGACAAATATTGCAATTTTAAATTTAAGTAGCTTTACTTATACTTATTTATCCCATTCGGACTTTTGTTTAAAACTTCGTTTTTCTATTGGAAGGTGAAATTCTTCTAATGAGGAAGGAGGCTGAGAGAAAAATCCTAGTTTTTGTAAACCATAATTAGAAATTTTATTTGTATCAATTCCAGCCATAGCTCTAGGGATATCTATTCTTTGTTTTAAATGAGATCTTACCATTCCAATGCCTAATGAATGTCTCCAATCTTCTGTATTGTTGACGCCTCCTGCATGCCAAAGTCTTAAATGAAAGTAAAATACAGAGCCTTTAGGTGCAATGATTCTAATAGAATTCTGGTAAAAATTTTCTTCGGAAGGCTCTTCATGTCTCAAATGAGATTGAGGTAATACCCATGTTGCTCCATTTTCTTCAGTGAAATCATCTAATAAAATAAGACAACCTAATGCTTCTATATAGTTTTCTATAAAATGTGGCCTATCCACGTGGATTCTTGATGCATGATTTTTTTGAAGAGGGGGTAAACTTGAAGAGGTGTAAACATATATAATAGATGTATCTCCTAATATCCAATCAAAAGGCTGCATGAGTTTTTGATGCTCTGCAATATGAATGAAATTTCCACCATAAATAGGACAACAAAGTAACATGCCATAATCTTTATAAGTATTACTTCCATGAAAAGCACTCTCTTTTTCAATGCTTATAACTAAATCTTGTTTAACAGAGTTTAAAAGATCTATTTTAATAACACCCTCTACGACGATATAGCCATCCTTGTTGATGTAATCAGTGAAAATTTCTTTAGTCAAATCTTTATGGTGGATATTATTGTTCATTTTGATTATTTATTTTTGAAACATCCACCAATATTTTTTTTCTAATAATACTTCCTTGACATATTTTTCTTTGTTTGAAATTTCCTTGTGCAGCTTTTTTAAATTATAAAAAGGAACACTTGGATAAAAATGATGTTCAGCATGATATCCTAACCCGTATGGTGCTATGAAAAACGCCGACCACATTGGTAAATGAAGCGTTCTCGTTTTATATTCTAATTGGTCTGGAAGATTAAAATGTTCAGAATACAGACGTACTCTATTCAGTAATTGATAGATAGTCATATATGGAACAATCCATAATAAAATGCAAGTGAAGAAATGACTGCTCCATGCAAAACCTAGTAAAACAATACTGTAAAAAATTACTTGATAAATTTTTAAGTTTTTAAATACAAACCTCCATTTTGTATAATTCCATCTATATTTTATAAAATTATAACCTAAGAGATCTTTGAAGAGAATTAGTAAAAGTTTTTTCCTACTCAACGGGAATTGAAATTCATCATATTCCAAATGTTTTATTTCTGGGTCATCTTTTGTTTGAAGATATTTATGATGCGAAAAGTGTATTTTGCGCATATCTTGAATATCAATAAAAATCGGCCAAGCAATAAATATATTTCCTACCCAATCATTTGTTTTTTTATTTTTAAATAAATTAAAATGACATGCTTCATGAGCTAAACTGTATAATGCATACATTCTTGTAGCAATTATCAAAACTGCGAAGGGATAAATTAAGAAACGATTAAAATATATTGCCAAATAAACTGTTGAAATAACAATAAACCATTCTAAAAAAATAACTGATAAAACTTTTAAGCTATTTCTTTTAGAATATTGTCGGATTGTTTCAGTATTTGTTAGTCCTTGGTACATTAAAGAAGATTAATTCCTTACGAAAGATAATACTAATTAACAGAACAGAAAACTCACAGAATTTGCAATACAAAATTGATATTTTTGAAGACAATAAAAGGAGAATAAATTAAAACATAAAATGAAGAAAATTATTCAGTGGTTTTTAGTCAAAACTGGAAACTTAATTTTAAAGTCGTTCGATCTTTTAGTGGATGTTTTTGTATCTCCTAATGCTGTTTTTGACATGAAGGATACAAAGTTATTGAAACTTTTAGAGGATAATATAGATTTTATTCAAAAGGAGTATCAAGCAATTTTTGATAACAATCAGTTAAATAATATAGAAGATTTTTACAAAGTAGATACAGAAATAGGACAAGATGAGAATTGGAAATCATTTCCATTCAAATTATACAATAATAGCTTTGAAAAAAATTTATTATTGTGTCCCAATATTAATCGTCTATTACAAAGCATTCCATCTTGTACAAGTGCAATGATTTCTGTTTTATGTCCAGGTAAATATATTTCGCCTCATAAAGGATTATATAAAGGAATAATTAGGTGTTTATTCACGATTGAAGTTCCTTCTGAAGGTGCAGTTTGGATTGTAATTGATGGAAAACGATATGATTTTCAACGAGGAAAAGCTATTTTTTTCGACGAAACATATCTGCATGAAGTAAAAAATGAAGCAGATGGGAATAGAGTGGCTTTGTATTTGGATATTTATCGTCAATTACCTTTTCCTTTAAATTTATTAAATAGAATAGTTTTTAATCTATTAAAAAATTCATTTTTTATCACTCAGAAAGTTAAAGGATATAGCGAGATTTCTAATTCACGAATAATTAATCAACAGAAACTGGTCGGATACCAATTTTAAAATTAAGTATAGATTATAAAGACTTCAAAATAATGACTCAAATAGTTTTTAATTCTCAGAATGAAACTGATATTTTAGGTTTTAAAGTATCAAGATGTAATGAAGAAGATGTAAATGAACAACAATTATTAAATGAAATTATTGAGGGAAGATATGATATCTGCCGATTAAAGTTACCAGCTGAAGATGAAATGATTTCAATGAAACTTGAGAGTTTGGGAATACCTTTCTTTTTTTCTGGCAGCATAAGAAGATATAGAACTAAAATAATAGAAAAACCCTCTGGAGATTTCTTCCATCCACAAATGACCTACGAAATGTACGATGGATCCCAAGAAGAACTCTTGATGGAAATGTTGAAAGGCACTTGGGGAGATTATCCTTTGGGATATTATCGCGCACCTTATTTATGTGAGTTAGTTAATAAAGAAGTTGAAATTGAAAGTGTTTTTAATTTTTATAAAAAAAACAACCTGAATAGTCTCCATCCTAAAAACTCCATTATGTTCATGAATGATCAAGGAAATTATGTAGGTTTTTTTGCATTAAATCATGTAAGTGGAGAATTAGAATCTCATATTGGTGGAATATTGGAACCTTATAGAAAAGGAGGATACTTCTTGGACATGTTGAGATATATAAAAAATTACTGTGTAGATCAAAAACTTTCTCATTTTGTATTTGGAGCTAGAAATGAAAATGCTATTGTCCAGAAAATTTTTCAAGATGTAGGTTTTCGTCCGATAGGATCAGAAAATGTATTTCATATTTTGTCTTTTATGTCATTATCTCAGGTAGATAAAGTCGTATTGAATAGTCATGAGGATGACTTTGGAACTTTATTACGTATCGTAAATGAATACGCAACACAATACTTTTCGGATTTCTACATCAGTAAAATTCAAAGCTCCGAGATAAATAGAAAACAAGAAAAGAATGATTTGTATCAATTGATAGTTTCTATGCCTATCAAAACAGAACAGTTTTTTTTAGTACTTATCCAAAAAGTGCTTGAAAGCGGAGAAGTGCTTAAATGTTACTATTTTACTGGAAAAGTGTAAAAATATTGAAGAAGGATTAATTATAAATGAAAGAATTAGTTGAGATATCTATAGTAATTCCTATTTTTAATAGTGAGAAGACTTTGTTAATATTAGTGGAGTCGCTAGAGTTATTGTTCAAAGATTTAAGCGTTACGTATGAAATTATTTTAGTGGATGATAGTAGCCAAGATGCGTCTTGGAATAAAATCGTCTCAATTGCTAATGAATCAAAATTAGTTAAGGGTATTCATTTGTCAGAAAATAAAGGTCAATTTATAGCCACCCTAATTGGAATTAAAAACTCATCCGGAAGGTATATTGTAAACATGGATGATGACTTTGAGCACCAGGTCTTGGAAGTGCAAAATCTATATGAGTATTTAAAAAAGGAGCAGAATCTTAAAATTGTTTTCGGTTGGGATAATAAAAAATACCACTTGAAAGGAGAAGCTTCAAGGCTTCAGAAAATTAGAAATCAATTTTTGAATTTTATCTGGAATAAATACCCAACAGACAGTTTTCGAATTTTCAAAAGAGAAATGGTTTTCAAAAATAAGAGGTTTTTAGTTGCAGATCCTATGTTAGAGATCTATTTGAAGCATCATATAAATCTTTCTGAAGTAGGGTATTTAAACGTAAAATTTGGAAAAAGATTAGAAGGAAAGTCTGGAGTAAATGTTTTGAAAAAGTTTTTAATGTTTTTGAAGTTTACACCTTATTTTGTTTCGTTTTCTACTTATTTTATTTTTACTTTTTTATATTGTGCACTATCAATAAATGCATATTTAAAAGGTGCTTTATCATTTTCAAGTGTAATCGTTCAATTTGTGATAATTTCTATTTTTGTATGGAGTATTTATTTCAAAAGTAAATGCTTCCATCTAAATGATGACGATATCAAAAGTATTAATCTATAAGAAATTATTCCATGTTAGGAATCAAAGAGAACTTAAAAAAAAATGATTTTTGGCTCATCTTTATGATGGTTGCATTTACATTTTGGTTATACTTTCCATCTTTGAGCTATGAATTCATTCATTCATTAGATGATGATTGGTATATAAAAGACAATGCATTCATAAAAGATTTTAGTCTTAGAGGTGTCTACAATTTATTTTTTGTAGATACGACGGATTTGCATTATCATCCTGTCACTTTCTTAAGTTTAATGATAGATTATCAATTATTTGGCTTGAATCCAATGGGTTACAAATTGCATAATCTATTACTTCATATTGCCTGTGGGGTTGTAATATATTTACTTTTAATAAAATTATCTAAAAATAGATTTTTATCATTCTTTACAGCAGTTGTTTTTTTAGTACATCCATTAAATATGGAATCAGTAATATGGGCATCTTGTAGGAGGCAATCTCTCTCTCATTTGTTTTTTTTAACGTCAGTTTATTTCATTTTGATAAGTTTTTATAATGTAAATAAAAAACGATTGTATTTTATAATTTCATTGTTTTTAATGATTTTATCAATTTTATCCAAGGCTTCTGCAATTATATTACCCTTTATATTATTACTGATTTATTTTGTAGTTAATAAAAGAATTACAAAAGAGTTTTTTATAAAGTTTTTGTTTCTCATTTCTTTATCTATAGTTTTTATAGTTTTAAATGAAAATGCCAATGAAAGAAACTATTTAAAAAGAGAGTTCGATTATACTTATTTTGAACATTTAATTTTTGCAGGATATAGTTATTTCTTTTATTGGTTTAAGTCGATTTTTATGTTTCCAATAGGTGTTTTTTATCCTGCTCCTTCTGAAAGTTTAGAGATCTTGCCCATTCAATATTATGGATTTTTTATTGGATCTTTTGCTATGGTTTCTCTAATGATTTATCACTTTATAAGAAAACAATACTTACATTTTTTTGCATTGATGTACTTTACTTTAACTATTGGACCTTTCTTGAATTTAATTTTCTTCCCTTTAGGCGATTTACCGATGTTAGTTTCTAACAGATATTTTTATCAAAGTTCTATGGGAATATTATTATATTTTGGACTCCTAATCAATTCTGTATTTAAATTCAATAATTCTTTAAAATATGTTTCTTTAGTAGTAGTTGTACTATTTTGTTCACTGTTTTTTAGATATCAAATGCCGATTTGGAAAGATTCTATTTCTTTGATGAAAAATACAGTTCAATACTTTCCTTCAGAAGATTTTTATTACAGATTAGCTATTGAGTATTATGAATCAAATCAGCTTAATAAAGCTGTAGAAGCTATCAATAAAGGAGATGAATTGGGAACTAATATTTGGATTAATCATGATTGGTATTTCTATTGCAAAAGAGCTTTAGTTTATAATTTAAGTGGAAATTATTCAAAGGCAAGAAGTGATATAGATTTAGCAATATTAAAAGCTGATGGAGAAAAAAGAATTTTGTCTGCAATTAATAAATATAGCAACCAAATTGAAAATGAAAACCTTGTCTTAGAAAATTAAATTTTTTAAAAATGATTGTTCTAGGAATTAATGGTTTAGGAGTATTGCCCTCAGCATCAATTTTGGTGAATGGTAAAATAATTGCTTTTGTAGAAGAAGAGAGGTTTACTCGGGTCAAAGGGAGTGAGGGACTCATGCCTAAATTGTCGGTTGAATATTGTTTAAAAGCAGCAAATATCAAATTGTCAGAAATTGATTATATAGCTTTTGGCTGGGATGCGAAGCTGTATTCATACTACATGCCTTTTTTCTTTCTAAAGCAGTTTTTAAAAAACTATAAAAAGTCTAATACAAGTGGCGGAGTAAAAAGAGTCCTATCTGAGTTGTGGAAATATCATCCAATTAAAGTAAAAAAAGACATAAAAAGAATGTTAATTGATATTGGCCTAGATGAAAAAACTCCTCCAATTCGTTTTGTTTCTCACCATCTTTCTCACGCTGCCTCTTCTTTTTATTGCTCTGGCTTTGAAGAAAGTTTGATTCTTATTATAGATGGAAGTGGAGAATATAAATCCACTTCTTTGTTTCAAGGCAAAGGACTTCAATTAAAAGAACTACAGTCATTTGACTTACCTAATTCTATCGGTTGGTTTTATCAAACTATCACAGAATACTTAGGTTTTAAACCCAATCATCATGAGGGGAAATTAATGGCATTGGCAGCTTACGGTCAAAAAAATGAGCTTGTTTTTGAAAAGATGAATCAAATTTTGAAATCTGATTTAGGTCAATATCATTTTGATAGCCAATATAGTTTTTTAGGAAGTCATAGTAAGGGGAAAGTCTTTAGTGATGAATTGGAAGAATTGCTTGGTCCAGCAAGATCATCGTTAGAAGAAATCACACAATATCATAAAGACATAGCTTATGCAACTCAATATTTTTTGGAAAAAGCATGTTTAGATCTCATTCTTCCTTGGATAGATCATCAAGACTTTTCTGGTAATTTATGTATTGCAGGAGGTGTTGCACTGAATTGCAAAATGAATGGTGTTTTAGCTGAACAAGCACAAATTAAGAAGATATATGTTCCTCCACATTCTAGTGATAATGGGACAGCTTTAGGTGCAGCATTTTGTGTTTCTATTGAAAATAAAGATTCCAGTTTTACCGAAATGAAAAATGCATATTGGGGGCCTCAGTATGATCAAGCAGAGATTTTAAAAACTTTAAAGTCTGAAAATGTTTCTTATCAAAAAGAAGTTGATATTTCTCAGACTGTTGCCAATCTTTTACATGAAAATAAAGTGATTGCGTGGTTTCAAGGGAGAATGGAAGTGGGCTCTAGAGCTTTAGGTAATAGATCTATTTTAGCAAACCCTTCTAATATTTTAATAAGAGATTTTATTAATCAAAAAATTAAAAACAGAGAAACCTGGCGCCCTTTTGCAGCCTCTATTTTGGAAGGATACAAAGAAAAATATTTGGTAAATTCTAAAGATTCACCTTTTATGACATTGGCATTTACTACTACCAAAGAATTTCAAAAATTAGCTCCCGCAGCCATACATATTGATGGGACGACAAGACCACAGATAGTAAATTTTGAAGAAAATCCTTTGTATTACCAACTCATTGAAAAGTTTGGAAATCTTTCTGGAGTTTATGCATTATTAAATACTTCTTTTAATCTTAAAGAGGAACCTATTATTTGTACTCCTCAACAAGCGTTGAATACTTTTTTAAGTTCAGAAATAGATTATCTTGTATTGGGAGATTATATAATAAGCAAGAAGTAAAGATGTGTGGTGTTGTCGGATTTCATAGAAAAGATGCAAAAGAGAAATTAGATCAGCTTATAATAGATGGTCTAGATTCTATTAAACATAGAGGTCCTGACAATAGTGAATACTGGAACAATAATTATATTTATTTTGGGCATACTCGTTTGAAGATTTTAGATCTTTCGGATCAAGCTAATCAACCTTTTTGTTTTGAAAATTTGATACTATCTTTTAATGGAGAGATATATAACTATATTGAATTAAGAGGTCAATTAAAGAAACAGGGGTACAAGTTTTTAACGAATTCTGATACTGAAGTAATTATTAAAGCATATCATTATTGGGGAAATGATTGTTTTGAAAAACTAGATGGAATGTTTGCCCTTGCTGTCTATGATACTCTTCAAAATACAATAGTTCTAGCTAGAGATGTTTTTGGTAAAAAACCTATGTATTTTTCAAAAATGGAAGGATTGGCTTTTTGCTCTGAATTAAAAGCATTTAAGTTTTTTTTTAATGATTTGAAAGTCAGTAACGAAGCTTTGAATCATTTTCTAAGTATTGGGTATGTTATTGAGCCGCTCACATTATATGAAAATGTATATGCCTTACCACCTTCTTCCTATTTGGTTTATGAAATAGATAGTCAAAGAAGCACCCAATACAAATATTATAGTTACGAAGATTGTTTTAGAGTGAAAACTCAATTGAATCATTTGGATATTGTTCATCAAACAAGAGAACTATTAAACAAAGCAATTGAAAAGAGATTGATGGGGGATGTTCCTATGGGAATGTTTTTAAGTGGTGGCATAGATTCTAGTGGTATAGTTGCTTCCATCCAAAAAAACTTCCAAAATCAATTTCCTTGCTTTACAGTGGGATTTAATTCTTCCAATACCTATAATGAGTTTTTTCAGGCAACTGAACTTACCGAGCTATTAAATCTTCCACATTTTAAAATTGACTTATCGCAAATTCAATTAGAAGATTTTCAAAACTATCTAAATCTTTCAGACTATCATACATTTGATAATTCATCTTATCCCATTTATAAACTATCAGAATTGGCGAGACAAAGTGTAAAGTTTGTTTTGACTGGAGACGGTAGCGATGAAGTTTTTGGAGGTTATTCTACTTATATTGCGGATGAAATTAATAGTAAGATAAGCATTTTGATTCCCTTTATTCAGTCATTAAATACAAGCTCATTTATAAGTAAGTTAGTTGCTAAACAAAATGATAAAGTAGGCTGGAGAACCAAAGCTTCAAGATTTACAATTGGAATGAATAAAGATTATAGATTAGCACATTACAAATGGAGAGAATTGTTTAATGAAGAAAAGCGTATTTTGATTTTGGGAAGCAAATACAGAGAATTAGTCTATGATACTTGTCCTTCCAAGCAGTTTTTGAAAATGTATGAAAACGTGAGTGATTTAGAGAGAAAAGATCAACATTTGTTCGTAGATACTTATACCTGGTTATCATGTAATAATCTTGTAAAGATAGATAGAAATACAATGAGAGCTGGATTAGAAGCTAGATCTCCTTTTTTAGATAAAGATTTGACAGCATTTATTGCATCTTGTCCAATTCAATATAAAAAACAGAAAAACTTATTAAAAGAAGCATTAAGTCCTTATCTATCTAAAAATATTTTAAGTAGGAAAAAAGCTGGATTTAATTCACCTGTTTCAAATTGGTTTAATACAAGTGAGAATGAATTTGAGTTCTATACAAAAATGATTTTTGAACATATTATCTCTAACAATGATTAAACGACATGCCATATCTATTGATGTTGAGGATTGGTATCATTCTGGACATTTAAAAGAATTTGCTCCAAAGAGCAATCAAGTCAAAAGAATTTCATTTACAATTGATCAAATTTTAGATCTTTTTGAAGCCAATAATGTAATTGCTACATTCTTTGTTTTAGGAGAAATAGCTCGTGAAAATCCAACTCTAATTAATAAAATTTATAGTAAAGGGCATGAAATAGCTTCACATGGATATAGTCATACTCCACTTTGGCATTTGTCACACCTAAAAGCACAAGAAGAAATAAGTACAACCAATAAAATTCTTTCTGATATTATAGGGAAAGAAATAAAAGGATACAGAGCTCCCCATTATTCTTTAGATGAAAAAACCTCTTGGTTAATTGATATTTTAGAAGAAGAAGGCTTTGATTATGATTCTAGCATCTTTCCAATAAAGACACCATTGCATGGCATTAATGGAGCCAATCTTTCACCATATTATATTTGTAAAAGTAATCTATTAAACAATACTTCAACAGCTAAGATTATAGAGTTTCCTTTGACAGTTTACAAATTAGGGTTTTTAAAAATTCCATGTACTGGAGGGATTTATGGCAGATATATTCCTCAATGGATGCTATCGTTGATGCTGAAAAATATTGCAAAAGACAGATTGGTAAATTTCTATTTTCATCCTTGGGAAATTGATAAAGAGATTCCTCAAATTAATGTTCCTTTCAAAAACAAAATGGTCGCTTATTATAATGTTGATAGTTATTTACAAAAAATTGAAAGTATTCTAAATCTAATGTCCTGGACGTCTTTTGAGAATATTAAAAGCGAATTGACTATTTAATAATTAATTTTTGACCTAATTGGATATCCCATATTGTTCCTATCAAATAGAGGGAAATGGCTGTTTTTGGAAAGAAAGGAAAGCTAATAATTGCAATTAAAATCAATAAAAAAATTGGATGTTTCTTCTGTATTAGATACTTGTTGAAGATTCTTTGAAAATAAGATTTTAATAATAAAATAGTGATTCTAGGAATAACCTTTGGTATATGCATCTTGCTTTTATGATGGGTTTCATATATAGGTCTGACATTTACTTCTTTTAATAATGTGTTTTGAGTGTTTAGGATTGCTAACATTTCATTAGGGTATCCATAAAGTGGATATAAATTGTCAATATTTATATTTTTTAATTGATTTAGGGAAATGCAAGTATATCCAGTTTGTGTATCTAAAATATTCCAATATCCAGAACTAATTCTAGTAAAAAATGTAAGAATTAAGTTTCCAAAATATCTTGAGGGAGGCATGATTTTTTTTACTTGATTAAAAGTCAATCTATTGCCTTTAGTATATTGAGCTTTGTTTTCTATTATAGGATTACAAATATTTATGAGATCCTCTGGGTCCATCTGACCGTCACCATCCATTGTGGCTATACCATGGACTGAAAGCTGTTGGCATATTTGATAGCCAGTTTTGATTCCAGCTCCTTTTCCAAGGTTTTTATTATGATGTACAATTACTATTCTAGAATATTCATAGTCAGATGCTTCTATCTTATGAGGTCCAATGGTCTTAGGAAATAAAATTGATTGAAGGCTAATATTATATTCAGTATTAAAATATTTTTTTACTTGATTTGAAGTATCATCCTGGCTACCATCGTTTATGATAAGAATCCGATCTACAAATTCTGGCATAGTTTCAATGACTTTAGAAATATTATAGTCTTCATTATAAGCAGGTATGATAACTACTATTAATTTCTCTTTTAGCATTTTAAATTTAGTATATAAATTATTTGAATTGTTGTATACATTGAGATCTGAATATTATTAACAATATACAAATATATTCCTATCAGCTATGATTTTTTAAATTTGCTTTTTATAGATTATCAGTTAAACTATCTTACTTCTAAGCCTTATATTTGAAATGCAATATGATTCAGTCAATCTATTTAGAAGTTAATAGAACTTCTTTTTTAAAACAATGAATTTTTTTTGATTGATTGTATTAATTATTTAGAAGTTTTAATGTGTTATATATGAAAGCAAATGAAGTAACAAGAATACAATTGTTTCTATTTAAACTGTATTTTTTCTTAGAACATTTTTTAGGGCTAAAAAACTTCAATAAGCTCTTTTATTCTAATCGTCAAAAACTCATCGATTCAATTGATGCTAGGTTGAAAGATTCTAATAGAGGAAGAGTATTGGATATACCAATAGTTATCGATAAAAACATTGATAATGAGGTATTAAATAAAAAATATCTTCAGAATATTGACCAACCAGTATTATTTAAGAATGCTGCATCAGATTGGAAAAGTGTTAGGAATTGGAGTTACCAATATTTTAAAGATAATTATGGAGATAGCCCTCTTAATATTATTGATAATGTTGGACTAGTAGATAGAAATAGCCCTCAAGATTTTGAATATAGTACATTTGGAAAGTATCTTGAAGAATTAGAAAAGGGTTCTAAAAAGTACCTTAAGTTTTCAAGAATAATGGATGAACAATCCAATTTAAAAGATGATTTTAATAAATCTTGGCTTGAAAAATTCAGTATTTCTCTAAGCTCAGGAAAGCAGTTTTTAATGTTTATAGGTGGTGCTAAATCAATGACTCCTATTCATTCTGGTTTTGCCCAAACTCTCTTTATTCAAATTACAGGAAGAAAAAAATGGATATTATGGCCATCGAAGGAAAGTATTTTTTTAAATCCTAGAGCTGAAAGAAGAACTTATAATTTTACTCATGCTGATCCATATCAATTAGATGATCCTAATTTCCCCTTACTTAAATACGCTCAGAGGTACGAGTTAGTCTTAGAGCCTGGAGATGTTTTATGGTTTCCTTCACATATGTGGCATCAAGTTGAAAATATTGATGGTGGAATAAGTGTAGCTTATAAGTTTATAAATCTTCCTTTATCTTTTAAGTCATCCAAACTCTATACCTTTTTATTCTTCTTTGCTACAAAGCCATTTATTTTAAAAGATTTATTTTACAGAAGAGCAAAGAAGGAAGAATATATTTTTATTAAAAGTCAGAATGACCTTTAAATTTCTTTTCTTACACTCAAATACAGATTGATTGTTGAAAATCTCCTTTAAATTAATGTATGTGTGGAATCTATGGCTATAAGTTAGGAAATCCTGATTTATTTGAGAGTAATGAATCTGTTTTCCATGCTTTAATGAGAGTTTCTGATGAAAGAGGAAAGGAAGCTTCAGGAGTAGCATGTATATCTAGCGAGCATCATACGTTTGTTATTCGTTCCTCTTTAGGAGCTATAGAATTGCAAAAGAGCAAAGAGTATAAAAATTTTCGGACTTCTATTTATCCCTTAAAGGTACATACCGTTATAGGGCACTCTCGTTTAGCTACTAATGGAGAGCAATTAGATCAATCCAATAATCATCCAATTCTCTCTGAAGATCAACAAACAATATGTATTCACAATGGAATTGTAACCAATTGTGAAACTATTTGGGCTAAAATGGGAGAGGTGAGGTTATTGCCAAGTTTAGATTCAAAGGTGCTTTTGGAGTATTATTGCTACTTAAGAAAGAATAATACCATTGCTCATTCTGTCCAGCAATTATTTAATGATCTTGAAGGATCTGCAAGTATTGCAATTTATGAACAATCAACTAATGCGCTAGTATTAGCTTCTAATACAGGGTCTCTTTATTATTACTATGACTCTAACAAGAACAAACTGTTTTTTGCTTCTGAAGCTATCTTTTTAAAAGATGCAAATATTGAGAATTCAAAGAATAATGTTTTTCAAATAAAGCCTCACAACTTACTTATTTTTGGAAATGGCCAACTACAAACCATTGATTTTAGTCAATCTATTAAAGATGAAATTGAATTAGATCATAACCCTTCTACAGGAACTGTAAGAGACTTTAGCTTTCATCCGATTGATCTAGAAGTTGAAAAACTATATTCTATTAAGAATAATATTTCAAACTTAGAAAGACATCAAATAGATGTAGATCGAATCAATAAAATAAAAAGATGTACTAAGTGTATTTTGCCATTTACAACTCCTTTTATAACTTTTGATAAAGATGGAGTTTGTAATTTTTGTAATGAGCATCAACCGATATTATACAGAGGAAAAGAAAACCTAGAGAATGCTTTGGAAAAATATAGAAGCAAAAATGGGGAGCCTGATTGCTTAGCTGCATTTAGTGGAGGTAGAGATAGTTCTTACGGATTGCATTATTTGAAAAAGGAATTAGGATTAAATCCTCTTGCATATACTTATGATTGGGGAATGATAACAGATTTAGCAAGAAGAAATCAAGCTAGAATGTTAGGTCAGTTAGGAATAGAACATTTGCTACTTTCTGCTGACATTACCAAAAAAAGAATCCATATACAAAAGAATATTAAAGCATGGATGAAAGATCCTCACTTAGGAATGATTCCCTTGTTTATGCAAGGAGATAAGCAATGTGAGTTTTATGCTAATCAGCTAATGAAAAAGTATGACCTTAAGCTCATGTTCTTTTTTAGAGGAAATGAGTTAGAGAGAGAAGAATTTAAAAATGGACATTGTGGTATAAAAGATGCAGATAAAGGCGGAGTTATTCATGATTTACCTTTGAAAGACAAGCTTAAGTTATTGAGTTTTTATGGTTATAGGTATCTTAGAAATCCTGCTTATTTTAACGCTTCTTTTTGGGATACTGGTCTAGCTTATTTTTCTACTTACATGCAAAAGCACGATTACATGTATTTATGGCATTATATACCATGGGAGGAAGAGCATATTAATCGAACATTAATAGAAGAGTACAATTGGGAAACTTCAAAAGAGACTACGCAAATGTGGCGTACTGATGATGGTTCATCTGCATTTTACAATTATATATATTATCAAGTGCAAGGTTTTACTGAAAATGATTCATTTAGATCTAGACAAATTCGTGAAGGGAAGTTGAGTAGAATAGAAGCTTTGGCGATAGTACAAAATGAAAACGCACCTAGATATGAATCATTAAGATGGTATTTTGATCATGTTGGTTTAGACGGGGATGAAGTTCTGACAGTAGTTGATCAAATAAAAAAATTGTATTAAAAATTATTAATGAAAAATTGGATTGTAAAACATTATTCTAAGATTTCCTTCTTAGTAATCTTTATAACTTTATTAGTAGGTAGATTAAGTCTTCAAGGTGTTGGCTATCTAGAGGATGGTGACGAAATTCCTTTTTTGAAATTATTAGAATTCTATGATAGATTGATCGTTTTTGATCCATCCAAATGGAATTTCTTAGTTATAAATATGTTGACGAATTATATTGAAGTGAGTATTCGTCTAGTAGAAACGTTTTTTTTAAAGTTATATGCTAATTGGTTGTCAATACCAGAAAGTAGCCCCCAAGCATTGATTATAATGGGTTTATTCAATGTGATAGTTTCCATGTTGATTTCTTATGTTTTTTATAAGATACTACTAAGATTGGATTTTAAAACTTCAGATGCTCTATTAGGTGTGTTTTTAGCCGGAACTCTTTTAAATACTAATCTTTACACTCGGCATATTTTGCCTTACGAAACCTCTCTTTTATTTCATTTGATTTCCATTTATATTGTTTTAGCTCCTAAAATTACATATAAAAAGATTTTTTTTGCAGGATTTTTTTGCGCTTTAGGATACTTCAATTATTACGGAAATTTTGTTTTGCTTTTTGTAGCATGGGCATTATTAATGTTAGTGGACGGAGGTAGTTTTAAACGAAAAATTCTTTCTACATTCTTGTTGTCTCTACCCTGCTTTTTGTTATTATTTTTCTTGGAATGGGTTTCGTCTTTAACTCAGCAATCATATATGGACTTTCTAATCTTCTTTTCTAAAACAGTCTACCATGGTTCTACTGAAGAAGGTTTAGTTTATATTTTCAGATACTTTTCTTTAGTTGAGGGATATTGGGGAGTCTTTTTACTTGTCATATCTTTTGGAGCTGTTTTTTATTCTGTTTTTTATAAAAATGTAATTTCAATACCAGCTAAAAGACTCTTTCAGATAGCAGTGATCTTTTATATAGTATATGGATTACAAGCAGTTTTGACTGGAGGCATGGTGTTTTATGGTAGAGTTTTGCATTTGTATTATCCCTTTCTGATTATAGGAGTATTGTTAATCATTAATGTATATCCTAAAACGAGACGGTTTTTTTTAGTTGGGGCATTTGTTAACTTTCTCTTTGTTATAAATAATTTGAACTCGATTTCCTATCCTAGAACTATTAAATACGAAAAAGGTTTGTTTGAGTTGAATGATAATATTGAATATAAATATGAGATTAGACCGATTATAGTTTATGATGAGAATGAAAGCTATGTAGATACATCTATTGTATGGCCAATAATTAAAATGCAAAAAATAAAACCTAACGAAACCCATAAAGGTCAGCTGTTACTTTTAAATTTTTGTTTCTTTTATAATTATCCTGATGATATTGTTTTAAACAGTTACCAAAAATATAAACCAAATGGAAATGTACAATTACTTTATTCAGGGTCTCATTTTATGTCACATCCCGCATACACCTTTGAATATTACACTAAATATGGAAGGGATTTTTTTATTGAAAAAAAGTTTAAGGTAGAAGTATTTAAGAAAATAAACAATTAATTATCTATAGTGTCTATAAGTCAAATCAATATCTCTAAGTCAGTTTATATTCCTATTAGGGTAGATTTCTATTTTTTGCTACCAAATATTTTTAAATTCGTTTTAATTTCTCAAGATTATGATGCATTGTAATTGCAAAAAAGAAATAACTTCTTAATTAATGCGTATAGCTATTGTAGGTGCTGGTTGGTTTGGTTGTCATATTGCAGTTTCATTAATTGCTCAGCGACATGATGTAGTTCTATTTGAAAAACAATCAGACATTTTTGAAAAAGCCTCCACTTTTAACACTGGAAGATTACATCAAGGCTTTCATTATCCAAGATCTTTTTTAACTAGAAAAGAGTGTGCTAGAAATTTTAAAAGATTCATAGATTCATATGGTAAGCTGTGTGAAAAAGTTGAAAATAATTTTTACTTAATTGCTAAAAATCAATCTTTATTAGATTTTGATACTTACTTACAAATATTAAATGCTTCAGGTTTAAGTTTTAGACAAGTTGATTCTGAAAACTATGGATTTTCTAACATAGAAGGAGCTGTTCAATGCGATGAATATGCTGTGAATTCAGTAAAAGCTAAAAAGTATTTTAAAAGTATTTTAAAAAATCATCTTCGACTTAATTATACAGTAAATTCTATAAATCAAACTTCAGAAAAAGTTGAGATTGACAATGAAGAGTTTGACTTAGTGATTAATGCAAGTTATTTGAATTACACTCCCAATAAGTTATCATATCCTGTTGTTTATGAGAATGTTTTGAGTCTTTTGGTTACTCCTAAAGATATATTTGAAGAAAAGTCTTTTGTAATAATGGATGGAAACTTCTCTTCTTTAAATAGATTTTATCAAGATAATAATAAAAAAATCTATTCTTTATATCATGTCAAGCATTCAGTTTTAAAAGTTTCAGATGAATATATAAAGGCACAAGGACATCATGCTGAATTTTTAAATATGCCTGTTGAAGAATTTAATACTTTGAAAGCACATTTTTGGGATGAAATAATCAAATATTATCCTGCTTTTAATGAAGAATTCTATGTGGTTGATAAGTTTTTGACGATAAGAACAAAACTCGATAACATGAATGCAGACAGATCTTGTTTTGTAGTGAAAAACGATAGAGTGGTTGATATTTTTTCTGGGAAAATCAATTCAATTTTTGAAGCTGAAGACGATGTTCTTTCTATAGTAGATGAAATAGAGCAGAAGATATAAAAACCTGTCATTCTGACGCAGGAAGAATCTTTGGATTATCAAGCTCGAAGTATTAAATCATTGAAATTAAGAAATGCTTTTTTGCTAGATATTCATAGTAAGGCTTCTTCAAATTTTCTTTTACTTCAATTTTAAATCTTATTTGTAAGGCAATGAGAAATATTTAGCATAGACTATTTTAGTAAATATTCCTAACCTACTTAGCACCCATATTGGAAGTTTAAATGTTCTCATAATTTTATAACTATTTGAATATTCCCAAAAATCTTTAGGCGGTACTTCATAAAGTTATCAAAGTCTTCTCATTCTAAACCTAATCGTATTAAACAAAGATTGATAGCTTTTTGGTCTTATAAGATATAAGGGTTTTAAACAGAATTTATAGCAACTTCTCTTTTCATCTGACCACTTCTAATTATAGCGAAATTTACAATAAGTATAAAATTAATCTTTTTTAAGAAAATCAAAAAATTGACTCCAAATCCAAGGAGACATTTTATGACCAGAAATACCTGTTTGGACAGGTTTCATATTCACTACTGGATTATAAGTTTTAAAAATAATGTCCCAAAAATGACTAAAACCACCATAATTTGAATCATGTTCTAATTGATTAATAGAATGATGTATCCTATGGCTTGTTGGAGTAATGACTATCCACTTCAGCCATGATGGCAATTTTACATCAAAATTAGAATGACTTAGTATGGTAGCTGGAATCATAAATGATTGAGCAGCAAAAAATACATTTTCAGGTAATTGAATGAGAACCAGCCCAACGTTGATAATAAATATTTCAAGAAAAATATCAATAATATTAAATTTACCTAGTGCTAGTGTATTTAATTTTTCTGAGGAATGGTGTAATCTATGTAATCTCCACAACCATTGATTTTTATGCTAAGATTCAAGTTGTAAATGCAACTTTAGCGAGAATGCAAAATGAGTAATATTTTTCAAAAGAGAGAGGATTGACCTCCCTCCTCTGAATGGAAATATTTCCGAAATTGCCTCCTCGTCCAAAAGTTGTCAAAAA
>DATJBS010000013.1:0-2234 GCA_035515235.1 Chitinophagales bacterium | reverse complement strand
CATTTGAGTGCCAGCAGTAAATTGCTCTCTAAACTTTTCCATCTGCTCCATGCGCTCTTTGTCTTGCTTTTTTAATAAAACTAACACCTTTGCCTTTTGATCTGCTGTTAGGTCAAGTTGTTTGGTCATCAATTCAGCTCTTTCTTCGGGAGTAGTTCTCACCATTTGTTCTCCGCGTCTACTATTGTCTCCGTTTTGTCGATTATTATTTTGGGCCGACATAGACATACTCATTGTGAGTAGAAGTGCTGTTACTAATAATAAATTCTTTTTCATTTTTCTCTTAATTTAAATTGATTAATACTGATTGTTTATTTAAAACCTGTCATAGTGACTGTCAAATGTATTAAATAGTTTAATGCTATGCAAGTGTTTTTGCTTGCATTATGCCCTAGTAATCAGGTATTTGAAGGTGTAGATCTGCTTAATTAGCCCATTCATGGATTTAATCGGTAAGTTGGTCTATAAAATGAGGTTATCTGTCTAATTATTAGAAAATAGCAAAGTTTTTCACTTCAATCTGTATGTTACATCTCTTTTTATTCAACTAATGGTATATATAGGGTGTTTTGTAAAGAATCATATTTTGTCAAATATACATTCTGTTCTAATTTATATTCCTTACTTTTGGACTTAAACTACAAATGATAATAGATGAAGACAAGTATAAAGCTAAAAGAGATGCGTTTTTATGCTTTTCATGGTGTGATGCCTCATGAAACGAAAGTAGGGAATCATTATGTTGTGAATATTCATATTGATGCAGACTTATCAAGAGCTTGTGAAAACGATAATGTAGAAGACACAATAAACTATGCAATTGTTTATGAACTGGTGAAAGTAGAAATGCAAACACCATCAAAACTATTAGAACACATTGCGATGCGGATTTACAAATCTATCATTGCAAATTTCCCGCAGATTTTATTTTTGGAAGTGCGGTTATCCAAAAATAATCCACCCATTTCAGGAGATGTTCAAAGTGCGGAAGTGATTATTTCTCAATAACATTCATTGATAATTATACACATGTTCTTAGATTGAAATGGTATACTACTCTTTTACTTTTTTGTATCTTTGTATAAATTTTGGAGATAAATGGATAAAGAAAAATTAACCAGTGATATAAATTCTGATAACTCGCTATCAAATAATCAATTTGATGCTAACGAACCTATTATTCAAGAGCATTTGGTGCTTAGAACTGAAAATCTTGTGAAAAAATATGGTAAGCGGACTGTTGTGAGCCATGTTTCAATAGATGTAAAGCAAGGTGAGATTGTGGGGTTGTTAGGGCCCAATGGTGCAGGAAAAACTACTACATTTTATATGGCAGTGGGATTGATTGTACCCAATGAAGGTCAAATTTTTTTAGGTAGCCAAAATATTACAAAATTTCCTGTTTACAAACGTGCTCAACATGGAATTGGTTATTTAGCGCAAGAAGCATCTATCTTTAGAAAAATGACAGTTGAAGATAACATACTCTCAGTGCTTGAAATGACAAATAAAAGTCGTGATGAGCAACACGAAAAAATGGAGAGTTTGATTGATGAGTTTGGTCTACACAAAGTTCGAAAAAATAATGGCGATCAACTCTCTGGTGGAGAGAGGCGTAGAGCCGAAATAGCAAGATGTCTGGCAATTGACCCAAAATTTATTATGCTAGATGAACCTTTTGCAGGTGTAGACCCTATTGCAGTACAAGACATTCAATCCATTGTGGCACAATTGAAATATAGAAACATTGGAATTTTAATTACCGACCATAATGTAAATGAAACTTTAAGTATTACCGATAGAGCATATTTGCTTTTCGAAGGAAAAGTATTGTTTCAAGGTACTGCTCAAGAATTAGCGGATAATGAGGTAGTACGCGAAAAATACTTAGGTAAGGACTTTGAACTGAAACGAAAAACTTTTGATTATTAAATAATATGGCTCGATTGCTAGCAATAGATTATGGAAAAAAAAGAACTGGTATTGCTGTAAGCGATACTTTGCAAATTATAGCAAATGGACTTACTACAGTACCATCGCATACTACTATTGCTTTCTTGAAAGATTATATTGCAAAGGAACCTGTTGAGCGAATTATCATTGGCATGCCTCGACAGATGAATTATGAAGAATCAGAAAGTATGCAATATATCAAGCCTTTTGAGAAAAAACTACAGAAAGAACTTCCTACAATACCCGTTGAATACTTTGATGAACGCTTCACTTCAAAAATG